>NZ_VUAZ01000081.1 GCF_009296165.1 Pseudomonas kitaguniensis
TTCACCGAGGCAATCACCGCAGGCGCCAGGCCCGGCAACAACAGGCCGGCGCCAACGGCTTGCATCACGCGGCGACGGCCGAGGTCGAAGTGGCTCATGCAGTTGCCCTCTTGAGTATCAAAAGGGCCACTTAAGCACGGGCGCATGAAGCGGATGTGACACTGATTACAGGCCGATGCAAATCAACTGTGGGAGCGGGCTTGCTCGCGATGGCATCCACTGGGTATTGCTGATGTACCGAGGTGCCTGCATCGCGAGCAAGCCCGCTCCCACAAAAAGCAAAAGCAGCTCTGCTGTGTCTGCAACAGCCGCCGTTGATCTGCTTCAACCACTCAGGCCGCTACAGATGTAGAGCAGCGCCCACCTTCAATCTGATAGAACTTCTAGCCCCACACCCGCCTCATACCTGATAAGCCCACACCCACGGCACGCCCATGGATCTCGTCATCGCCCGGCCCGAAGGCCTCTACTGCCCCGCTGGTGATTTCTATATCGATCCCTGGCGCCCGGTTGAACGCTCAGTTATCACCCACGCCCACGGCGACCACGCCCGCACCGGCAACCAGCATTACCTCGCCGCCGCGCCCGGCGAAGGCATTTTGCGCTCGCGCCTGGGCCAGGACATCAACCTGCAAACCCTGGCTTACGGCGAAAAGCTCGTACACCACGGCGTCACCTTAAGTTTTCACCGGCCGGGCATGTACTCGGCTCAGCCCAAGTGCGCCTGGAGTACCAAGGCGAGGTCTGGGTAGCTTCCGGCGACTACAAAGTTGAACCCGACGGCACCTGCGCGCCTTTCGAGCCGGTGCGATGCCATACGTTTATCACCGAATCGACCTTCGGCCTGCCAATCTACCGCTGGCAACCGCAAGCGCAAATCTTTGCCGGGATCAACGACTGGTGGCAGGCCAACATCGCTGCCGGCAAAGCCAGCGTGTTGTTCTGTTATTCCTTCGGCAAAGCCCAACGCATCCTGCATGGCATCGACGCCAGCATCGGCCCGATCCTCAGCCACGGTGCCGTTGAGCCGCTGAACCGTGTGTACCGCGAGGCCGGTATCTACATTCCCGAAACGCTCTACGCCGGTGACTTCAACAAGGCCGACCCACTGCTGCGCCAAGCCTTGATCATCGCCCCGCCGTCCGCTGGCGGCAGCAGTTGGATAAAGCGCTTCGGCGACTACAGCGACGCCTTCGCCAGCGGCTGGATGCGCCTGCGCGGCACGCGGCGGCGGCGCGGTGTGGACCGGGGTTTTGTACTCTCGGACCATGCCGATTGGCCGGGACTGTTGTGGGCCATCGAACAAACCGGCGCCGAACGGGTGATGGTCACCCACGGCTCCGTCGGCGTTTTGGTGCGCCACTTGCGCGAGAAAGGCCTGGACGCCCAAGGCTTCACCACCGAGTACGGCGATGACGAAGAAGAGGCCACCGCATGAAGGCCTTCGCTGAGTTGTACGCCAACCTCGACGCCACGACCTCCAGCAATGCCAAACTGGCCGCGTTGCAAGCTTACTTTTTGCAGGCTGCGCCAGAAGACGCGGCGTGGGCAGTGTATTTCTTGTCCGGGGGGCGGCCGCGTCAATTGGTGCCCACGCGCCTGCTGCGCGACATGGCCACCGAAGCGTCGGGCATCGAAGCGTGGCTGTTTGAAGAGAGCTACCAGTCGGTGGGCGACCTGGCCGAAACTATTTCGCTGCTGTTACCCGAATCGACTTACACCTCGCAAGACGGGCTGGCCGTGTGGCTGGAAGAAAAACTGTTGCCGCTGCGTGGGTTGCCACCGCTGGAACTGGCCGAACGCTTGCCCGCGTTATGGGCACAACTGGATCAGCCGAGCTTGATGGTCTGCATCAAGTTGATCACCGGCAGTTTTCGCGTCGGCGTGTCCAAATTACTCGTCACCCGCGCCCTCGCCGCCATGGCGGATTTGGACAGCAAACGCGTGGCCCAACGGTTGGTGGGCTACACCGACCTGTCGAACCGTCCGACAGCACAGGGTTACCTCAAGCTGATCGCCGCCGAATCATCCGACGAACATGCGCAACGCGGCGGTCAGCCTTATCCGTTTTTTCTGGCACATGGGCTGGCGCAACCGGTGGAGCAATTCGACGCCTTGCTCGGTTCGCCGACCGATTGGCAGGTGGAATGGAAGTGGGATGGCATTCGCGCGCAGTTGGTCAAACGTGAGGGCCGGCTGTGGATCTGGTCGCGCGGCGAAGAGTTGGTCACTGAGCGTTTCCCTGAGCTGCACAGCCTGGTCAGCGGCCTGCCGGATGGCACGGTGATCGACGGTGAAATCGTGGGGTGGAAGGACTCGGTACAACCGTTCGCGTTGCTGCAACAGCGCATCGGCCGCAAGACCCTGAGCAAAAAAGTCCTAGAGGATGCACCGGTCGCGGTGCTGGCCTACGACCTGCTTGAGCATCAGGGCGACGACTGGCGCAACCACACGCAAGGTGAGCGCCGCGCCCAGCTTGAAAAAGTCATCGCGGCCTGCAATCAACCGGTGCTGCAAGCCTCGCCGCTACTGACGGGCACGACGTGGCAGGCGCTGGCCGAACAGCGTGAAGACTCGCGCCGCCTCGGCGTGGAAGGCATGATGCTCAAGGCGCGCGACGGCCTGTACGGCGTGGGCCGCACCAAAGACATGGGCGTGTGGTGGAAATGGAAGGTCGACCCGTTCAGCGTTGACGCGGTGTTGATTTACGCGCAGCGCGGGCACGGCCGACGGGCCAGCCTTTACAGCGACTACACGTTTGCGGTGTGGGACGGCGCGCCCGGCAGTGAACGCACGCTGGTGCCATTTGCCAAAGCCTATTCAGGCTTGACTGACGAAGAGATGCGCAAGGTTGATGCGATCGTGCGCAAAACCACGTTGGAAAAGTTTGGCCCGGTCAGCAGTGTGACCCCAAGCATGGTGTTTGAGTTGGGCTTCGAGGGCATCGCCTTGTCCAAGCGCCACAAGAGCGGCATTGCGGTGCGGTTTCCGAGGATGTTGCGCTGGCGGCAGGATAAGCGCGTGGAAGAAGCCGACACGCTGGTCACGCTGCAGGACTTATTGAGCTGAGATAAATCCCCTGTGGGAGCGGGCTTGCTCGCGAATGCGATTGTTCAGTTACAGATGAGTTGACTGACCCGACACATTCGCGAGCAAGCCCGCTCCCACATTCCGATCTGCGCATGATCCAAAACAGTGCGCTCAATTTTCGACGCCCATTTTCGGGCATCTCCTACACTCATAACGGCCTTATCCCACCTTTTAAAACGCTAATTCGCAGCGACATTCGGAACTATGGTGCAGAAATTGCTACTTGTGATCCGTCTGACAGCGTTCAGTAACAGTCCTAAACGCGCCACAAGCGCTTATCTTGGTTTCCAGGGATTACATAATGAAAAAAGCATTGCTGACCCTTTCTGCACTGGCTCTGTGCATGGCTGCTGGTGTTGCTACAGCCAAGGAATACAAGGAATTGCGTTTTGGTGTCGACCCTTCCTACGCGCCGTTCGAATCCAAGGCGGCTGACGGCAGCCTGGTGGGCTTCGATATCGACTTGGGCAATGCGATCTGCGCCGAGCTGAAGGTCAAGTGCAAATGGGTCGAAAGTGACTTCGACGGCATGATTCCAGGCCTCAATGCCAACAAGTTTGATGGCGTGATTTCCTCAATGACCGTGACCGCAGCCCGTGAAAAGGCGATCGACTTCTCCAACGAGCTGTTCTCCGGCCCGACTTCCCTGGTGTTCAAAAAAGGCGCTGGTTATTCAACGCCTGAGTCCCTCAAAGGCAAATCGGTCGGTTACGAGCAGGGCACTATTCAAGAAGCCTACGCCAAGGCCGTGCTCGACAAAGCCGGTGTGACCACCAAGGCCTACGCCAACCAGGACCAGGTTTACGCCGACCTGACTTCCGGCCGTTTGGACGCTTCGGTGCAGGACATGCTGCAAGCTGAACTGGGCTTCTTGAAGTCCCCGGCAGGCGCTGGCTACGAAGTCAGTGCGGCAATTGATGACCCATTGCTGCCGTCGAAAACTGCGGTCGGTATCAAAAAAGGTAACAAAGACCTCAAGGCCTTGCTGGATAAAGGTATCAAAGCGTTACACGATGATGGCACCTACGCCACTATCCAGAAGAAACACTTCGGCGATCTGAACCTGTACAGCGGTAAATAACACCCTGGCGCCCATCTTTTTCAGGTGGGCGCTTTTTTGTCGCCATAGGTCCTGAATTCATGTTTGAAGATCTTTTGCAAACCCTGGGGCTGAGTGCCTTCAGTTTGAAGGGGTTCGGCCCACTGTTGCTGCAAGGTACGTGGATGACCATCAAATTGTCGGTCGCCTCGCTGGCCGTCAGTGTGTTGCTGGGCCTGCTTGGCGCCAGCGCCAAATTGTCCCGCGTAAGCCTGATCCGCATCCCCGCCCAGCTCTACACCACCCTGATTCGCGGCGTGCCCGACCTGGTGCTGATGCTGCTGATTTTTTACAGCCTGCAAATCTGGCTGACTGGTTTTACCGACTTTATGGAATGGGACTACATCGAGATCGACCCATTCAGCGCAGGCGTCATCACCCTGGGCTTTATCTACGGTGCTTATTTCACCGAGACTTTTCGCGGCGCGATTCTCGCGGTGCCGCGTGGCCAACTGGAAGCGGCAACCGCCTATGGCCTCAAGCGTGGGCAGCGGTTTCGCTACGTGACCTTCCCGCAGATGATGCGCTTTGCCTTGCCGGGCATCGGCAACAACTGGATGGTGATGCTCAAGGCCACGGCGCTGGTGTCGATCATCGGCCTGGCCGACTTGGTCAAGGCGGCGCAGGACGCTGGCAAGAGCACCTATCAACTGTTCTATTTTTTGGTGATCGCGGCGTTTATCTACCTGCTGATCACCAGCGCCTCGAACTTCGTGCTGCGCCGGCTTGAACGGCGCTACTCCGCCGGGTCCAGGGAGGCCGTGCGATGATCGAACTTCTGCAGCAATACTGGCGGCCCTTCCTTTATAGCGACGGCCAACACATTACCGGGCTGGCGATGACGATGTGGCTGCTCAGCGCCTCGCTCGTCATCGGGTTTTTGGTGTCGATCCCGCTGTCCATCGCGCGCGTGTCGCGCAAACGCTACGTGCGCTGGCCGGTGCAGTTCTACACCTACCTGTTTCGCGGCACGCCGCTGTATATCCAATTGCTGATCTGCTACACCGGCATTTACAGCATTGCGGCGGTGCGCGCGCAGCCGTTGCTGGATGCGTTTTTTCGCGATGCGATGAACTGCACCATCCTCGCGTTTGCGCTGAACACCTGCGCCTACACCACCGAAATTTTCGCCGGGGCGATCCGCAGCATGGCGCATGGCGAAGTCGAAGCCGCCAAGGCCTACGGCTTAAGCGGCTGGAAGCTCTATGCCTACGTGATCATGCCGTCGGCGCTGCGCCGTTCGTTGCCGTATTACAGCAATGAAGTGATCCTGATGCTGCACTCGACCACGGTGGCGTTTACCGCGACGGTGCCCGACATTCTCAAAGTGGCCCGGGACGCCAACTCGGCCACCTACATGACCTTTCAATCGTTCGGTATCGCTGCGCTGATCTACTTGACCGTGACGTTTGCGCTGGTTGGATTGTTTCGCCTGGCGGAACGCCGTTGGCTGGCGTTTCTCGGGCCGAACCATTAAGGAGCACCTATGCGTCATCAGGTTCACCCACTGATCGCGCCGGTGCCAGGCACGGCGCGGCAAATTCACAGTTTTCACTTCGGCCCGGAACACAGCGACGGCAAGGTCTACATCCAGGCCTCACTGCATGCCGACGAACTGCCGGGCATGCTGGTGGCCTGGCACCTCAAGGCGCGCCTGGCGCAACTGGCCGCAGCCGGGCGTTTGCGCAGCGAAATCGTGCTGGTGCCGATCGCCAACCCGGTGGGCCTGGAACAGGTGTTGATGGACATTCCCCTGGGCCGCTACGAGCTGGAAAGCGGGCAGAACTTCAATCGGCTGTTTGTCGACCTCAGTGAAGACGTCGGCAACCGCGTCGAAGACCTGCTGGGGGATGATGCGCAATACAACGCGCAGATGATTCGCGCCGCACTGTTCTGCGCGCTGGCCGAGCAAACCGCCGAGACCCAATTGCAATCGCAACGGCTGGTGCTGCAACGTCTGGCCTGCGATGCCGACATGGTGCTCGACCTGCATTGCGACTTCGAAGCCGTGGCGCACCTGTACACCACGCCCGAGGCCTGGCCGCAGGTGGAACCGCTGGCGCGGTATATCGGCTCGGAAGCGAACTTGCTGGCGACCGATTCCGGCGGGCAGTCCTTCGATGAATGTTTCACCTTGGTCTGGTGGCAGTTGCAAAAACGCTTCGGCGAGCGCTTCCCGATTCCGATGGGCAGCTTTTCGGTGACGCTCGAACTGCGCGGCCAAGGTGACGTCAACCACGGTTTGGCCAGCCTCGACTGCCAGGCGATCATCGACTATTTGACCCACTTCGGCGCAATTGAAGGCGACGTGGCGCCACTGCCCGACCTGCCCTACCCGGCCACGCCGCTGGCGGGTGTGGAGCCTGTGACCACGCCGGTTGGCGGTTTGCTGGTGTTCAGCGCGCTGCCGGGTGAATACCTGGAAGCCGGGCAACTGATTGCCGAAGTCATCGACCCTATTACTGACCGCGTAACGCCTGTGCTGTGTAAAAACGCCGGCCTGCTTTACGCCCGCTCGCTACGGCGCATGGCCACAGCCGGGATGGTCATCAGCCATGTCGCAGGCTCAGAGGCCTACCGCAGCGGCTACCTACTTTCGCCTTGAGGATGCACGCCCCATGTACAAATTGACCGTTGAAGGCCTGCATAAAAGCTATGGCGACAACCCAGTGCTTAAAGGTGTTTCGCTCAAGGCCAAGACCGGTGACGTGATCAGCCTGATCGGCGCCAGCGGCTCGGGCAAGAGCACCTTTTTACGCTGCATCAACTTTTTGGAAACCCCCAACGACGGCGCGATGACCCTCGACGGCCAACAGATCCGCATGGTCAGCGACCGCGAGGGCATGCGCGTGGCCGATGACGCCGAGCTGCAACGCCTGCGCACGCGGCTGGCGATGGTGTTCCAGCATTTCAACTTGTGGAGCCACATGAGCGTGCTCGAAAACATCACCATGGCCCCGCGCCGGGTGCTGGGCTGTAGCAAGAAGGACGCCGAGGACCGCGCGCGGCGCTACCTCGACAAGGTGGGCTTGCCGGCGCGCGTGGCCGATCAATACCCGGCGTTCCTCTCTGGTGGCCAGCAGCAACGGGTGGCCATCGCCCGCGCCTTGGCGATGGAACCTGAGGTGATGCTGTTCGACGAACCGACCTCGGCGCTCGACCCGGAGCTGGTCGGTGAAGTGTTGAAGGTGATTCAGGGGCTGGCCGAGGAAGGCCGCACGATGATCATGGTCACCCACGAAATGAGCTTTGCACGCAAGGTTTCCAACCAGGTGTTGTTTCTGCACCAGGGCCTGGTGGAAGAGCAAGGCACGCCGGAGGATGTGCTGGGCAATCCGAAGAGCGAACGCCTGCGACAGTTCCTGAGCGGCAATTTGAAGTAAACCTTTACCTCGCCTGGAGGGTCTTTGACTTAGAGCCTCCAGAGCGTCCGCTGCCGCATGGCAAAACCCCTCGATTTTGCAAAAACCTGGTTTGCCGACAAAGGCTGGAAGCCGTTCGCCTTTCAAAAAGACGTGTGGGCGGCGGTTAAGCAGGGCCAGTCCGGGTTGCTGCATGCCAGCACCGGCGCGGGCAAAACCTACGCGTTATGGTTTGCCGCACTCAACCGGTTCGCCATCACTCGGCCGCCCGCCGTCGGCAAGCGTAAACCGCCTGCCGAGCCGCTGACGGTGTTATGGATCACGCCGATGCGCGCGCTCGCCGCCGACACCGCGCGCGCCCTTGAAGCGCCGCTGCACGCGCTGCAGATTCCCTGGAGCGTGGGCCTGCGCACGGGCGATACCAGCAGCAGCGAGCGCGCCCGGCAAACCCGTCGCCAGCCGACCGCGCTGGTCACCACCCCCGAAAGCCTGACGTTGATGCTGGCGCGCGCGACAGTGAGGCAAGCCTTGGGCACCTGCGCATGGTGGTGGTGGATGAATGGCACGAATTGATCGGCAATAAACGCGGCGTGCAGTTGCAACTGGCACTGGCGCGCTTGCGGCGCTGGCACCCGGAACTGATGGTGTGGGGGATTTCGGCAACGCTGGGTAATCAGGCCCACGCGCTTGAAGTTTTAATCCCACAAGGCGACGGGATCAATGTGCAGGGGCAAACGGCCAAATTGTTGCAGGTCGACACCTTGCTGCCGCCCACCACCGAGCGTTTTCCTTGGGCGGGGCATATTGGCTTGAAAATGTTGCCGCAAGTGCTGGCCGAAGTGGACTCCAGCAGCAGTTGCCTGGTATTCACCAATACCCGGGCGCAGTCGGAAATCTGGTACCAGGCGTTGCTCGAGGCGCGGCCGGATTGGGCCGGGTTGATTGCCTTGCACCACGGATCGCTGTCGCGCGAGACCCGCGACTGGGTGGAGCGCGCGCTGAAAGACGGCCAGCTCAAAGCGGTGGTGTGTACCTCGAGCCTGGACCTTGGGGTGGACTTTTTGCCGGTCGAGCGAGTGTTGCAGATCGGCTCGGCCAAGGGCGTCGCGCGGCTGATGCAACGCGCCGGGCGTTCCGGGCATGCACCGGGGCGGCCATCACGGGTGACGTTGGTGCCGACTCACAGCCTGGAACTGGTGGAAGCCGCTGCCGCGCAGGATGCCATCGCCCAGCGGCGCATCGAAGCCCGCGAATCGCCGCACAAACCCTTGGATGTACTCGTACAACACGTGGTGAGCATGGCCTTGGGCGGTGGTTTTACGCCCGAGGCGCTGTTGGCCGAGGTGCGCGGTGCCTGGGCTTATCGCGACCTCACTGAAGCGGATTGGGCGTGGGCATTGGGGTTTGTGCGCCATGGCGGGCTGTCGCTGACGGCTTACCCGGATTACCGCCGCGTGGAGCCGGACGAGCAGGGTATCTGGCGCGTGCCGGACGCCCGCTTGGCACGTCGCCACCGCATGAGCGTGGGCACCATCGTCAGCGACGCCAGTATTAATCTGAAATATTGGAGCAAGGGCGGCGGCGGCAAGAACTTGGGCAGCGTCGAAGAAGGCTTTATAGCGCGGCTCAAGCCGGGCGACGGGTTTCTGTTTGCCGGGCGTTTGCTGGAGCTGGTGCGGGTCGAGAACATGACCGCCTACGTGCGCCGCAGCACTGCAAAAAAAGCCGCCGTGCCGCGCTGGAATGGCGGGCGCATGCCGCTCTCCAACGAGCTGGCGCAAGCCGTGGTTGAACGCCTTGACGCAGCGGCGCACGGTCGCTTTGAAGGCCCCGAGATGCAAGCGGTGCAACCTTTGCTGCAGACCCAAATGCGCTGGTCCGGCCTGCCGACGCGCGAGCATTTGCTGGCCGAGGCGCTCAAATCGCGCGAAGGCTGGCACCTGTTTCTGTACCCCTTCGCGGGGCGCCAAGTGCATTTGGGTTTGGCCAGCCTGCTGGCATGGCGGGTCAGCCAACAACAGCCGGTGACCTTTTCGATTGCGGTAAATGATTACGGGCTGGAACTGTTGAGTGCCACGCCGGTGGATTGGCCTGTGGTGTTGAACGAGACTCTGCTGAGCCCAGCGAACTTGTTGTTGGACGTTGCCGCCAGCCTGAACGCCGGTGAACTGGCCCTGCGCCGTTTTCGCGAAATCGCACGCATCGCCGGGCTGGTGTTTGCAGGTTACCCCGGCGCGCCCAAAAGTACGCGGCAGGTGCAAGCTTCCAGCGGTTTGTTTTTTGAAGTGTTCAAGCAATATGACCCGCAGAACCTGTTACTCACACAGGCCGGGGAAGAAGTCCTGCGTGACGAGTTGGACATTCATCGACTGCAAGACACTCTGCGTCATTTATCGACGCTGAAACTCGACCTGCACGTGATCGAACGGCCCACGCCGCTGGCCTTCCCGCTGTTGGTTGAGCGGATGCGTGAAAGCATGAGTTCGGAAAAATTGTCGGAGCGCATTGCGCGGATGGTCAAGGACCTGGAAAAAGTCGCGGATAACGGGAAGCGCTGATGCATTGCTCATTGGCGCTTGAAGGTGAAGAACTCTGGTTACTCGCAGATAAGGCGGTGTACTGGCCCGCGCGCCAGTGCCTGTTGATCGCCGACGCGCATTTTGGCAAGGCGTCGGCGTATCGCAGCCTGGGGCAACCGGTGCCACAAGGCACCACGACCGACAACCTGCAGCGATTGGACCGGCTGTTGTCGGCCTTAGCGTGCGCGCAGGTGATTTTTCTCGGTGATTTCCTGCACGGCCCGGCTCCCACGCCAGCGGCACGCTGAGCGCCTTGAGGGCGTGGCGCGAGCGCAACCCCGACCTGCCGATGACCTTGATTCGCGGCAATCACGATAAACGCGCGGGTGACCCACCGGCGGATTTGAGGATTGAAGTGGTGCCGGAGCCGCTGCTGATGGGCCCATTTGCCCTGCAACACGAACCGCACACACATGCCAGCCACCACGTGCTGGCGGGGCATGTGCACCCGGTGTACCGCTTGCGTGGCAAGGGCCGGCAAAGCCTGCGCCTGCCGTGCTTTCAAATCGGCACGCGCGTCAGCCTGCTGCCGGCGTTTGGCGCGTTTACGGGTGGCTATTCAGTCGAGCAGCGCCACGATCAGCAGATTTTTGTGATCGGCGATCAGCACGTATGGCCAGTCCGCTAATGGCCTGACCCTACGCCCTTGCGCGCAGCCATCAAGCGACAGGTGCGGGTGGCGGCTCATCGGGAAGCGTGGGCACTCCGGGCTCGGAGGGCTGCGGGTAATCTTCGTCAGGTTGGCCAGGAATACCGCCCGCATAGGCGGGGTCGGCCATCAGGGACCAGGCCAGAACACCAATTTGGTTAGGTTCAAGCCGGGCAAGTTCGGCGCTGATTCGCGGGTTGATCTTCATAGAGTACTCCTCAAGCGTGGCTCGCGCGCTTCACACGCGCCGAGGCAGTACACCCAATAGAGTCGATTCCCGCAGACTAATTCCCTTAGCGTGTAAGACCTTTCTATCAAGCGCGTGGGAGAGTGACGCCGCGCTGGCCCTGGTACTTGCCGCCGCGGTCCTTATAGGACACTTCACAGGCCTCGTCGGATTGCAGGAACAGCATCTGCGCCACGCCCTCATTCGCGTAGATCTTGGCCGGCAGCGTGGTGGTGTTGGAGAACTCCAGGGTGACGTGCCCTTCCCACTCAGGCTCGAGCGGTGTCACGTTGACGATGATGCCGCAGCGCGCGTAAGTGCTTTTACCCAAGCAGATGGTCAGCACGTCGCGCGGAATACGGAAGAACTCCACAGTGCGCGCCAGGGCGAAGGAGTTGGGCGGGATGATGCACACGTCGCTCTTGACGTCGACGAAGCTTTTTTCGTCGAAGTTTTTCGGATCGACGGTTGCCGAATTGATGTTGGTGAACACCTTGAATTCATCGGCGCAACGCACATCGTAGCCATAGCTGGACACACCGTAGGAGATCACCCGATCAGCGCCTTCACCACGAATCTGGCGCTCTACGAAAGGTTCGATCATGCCGTGCTCTTGCGCCATGCGGCGAATCCACTTGTCCGATTTGATGCTCATGGCGGGTGTCCTGAATAGCGAGGTGGAAAAATTCTGTTGGGCATCTTACCGGGGCCAGCTCCGGGGTTCAAAGGGCGAGGGGCTTTTCTTGCCGAATGCACCCTTAGCTATAGGCCGAACCCAACGGGGCCGGGGCTCGTATTGCAGCTTGCGGTGACTGTAAATACCACCGCCGAGCACGAAAATAGAGAAACCTTCGGAAATACCATTGGCACGTTCGGTAAAAACGGTTAAGGTGACGTCACTGTGTTGCTTGTGTCACTGAGAATCTCTACACGATATGTTGAATTTCGATCCAACCATCTCCAAGAATTTTTCCTGCTCTTTGCACTCAGTCTCGGCCAGGGCTTTTCCTGAGTCGCAGTTAACTTTGTTCAAGGAGTTACACCATGTCTAATCGCCAAACTGGTACCGTTAAGTGGTTCAACGATGAAAAAGGCTTCGGCTTCATCACTCCACAATCCGGTGACGACCTGTTCGTTCACTTCAAAGCTATCCAATCCGACGGCTTCAAAAGCCTGAAAGAAGGCCAACAGGTTTCTTTCATCGCTACCCGCGGTCAGAAAGGCATGCAAGCTGAAGAAGTTCAAGTTATCTAACTTGTACTGACTTAGTCGAAAAAACCCCGCCCTTAAAAGCGGGGTTTTTTTATGCCTGGATTTCGGGACTTTACCCGCACTTAACGCCAGGCACAAAAAAAATGTGGGAGCGGCTTGCTTGCGAATACGGTGTTTCAGTTAGCACATCTGGCGACTGATTTATCGTTTTCGCGAGCAAGCCCGCTCCCACATTTCGCCCTGCGCAGCTTATTGGAACAACGACTCGCTCGACAGGCCATTCTTCTCGAGGATCTCGCGCAAGCGCTTGAGACCTTCCACCTGGATCTGCCGCACTCGCTCACGCGTCAAGCCGATCTCCAGGCCCACATCCTCAAGGGTGCTGCTCTCGTGGCCACGCAGGCCGAAGCGGCGAATCACCACTTCACGCTGCTTGTCCGTAAGCTCAGAAAGCCACTGGTCAATGCTTTGCGAAAGATCATCGTCCTGCAGCAGCTCGCAAGGGTCCGTTGGACGATCATCCGTCAGCGTGTCCAGTAGGGTTTTATCCGAATCCGGCCCCAACGAAACATCGACCGAAGACACGCGCTCGTTCAAGCCGAGCATGCGCTTGACCTCGCCTACCGGTTTTTCCAACAGGTTGGCGATTTCTTCAGGCGAGGGTTCATGATCGAGTTTTTGTGTGAGCTCACGCGCCGCCCGCAGGTAGACGTTAAGCTCCTTGACCACATGAATCGGCAACCGGATCGTGCGGGTCTGATTCATGATCGCCCGTTCGATGGTTTGACGAATCCACCATGTGGCGTAGGTCGAAAAGCGAAAGCCGCGCTCAGGGTCGAACTTCTCAACCGCCCTGATCAGGCCGAGGTTACCCTCTTCAATCAGGTCCAACAGGGACAGGCCGCGATTGACATAGCGTCGGGCGATTTTCACCACCAGGCGCAGGTTGCTTTCAATCATGCGTTTGCGCCCAGCCGGATCACCCTTTTGCGACAAGCGCGCAAAATGGACTTCTTCTTCGGGGGTCAGCAGCGGGGAAAAACCGATTTCATTGAGGTACAGCTGCGTAGCGTCGAGCGCACGCGTGTAATCAATGTATTTATGCTGCTTTAACGCGGCGGAGTTTTTGGATTTGGTACGAACTGAGGGTGATGCAGCTCCCTCATTATTCGACATCGATTCCATATCGATGGATTCCTCCCTAAGGAGAACCTCATCGTCGATGTCAAACTCCGGCGCTTCTTTACTGAGAGCCATTGTTATAGTCCTTTGGTGAGTTCGACCTCAAGCTCAAGCGGCGCCTTTATCCTTGGCAACGCTGGAGCCTGTTCCTTATACGTGACGGAACAGGCTGTGCAACCTATCAACGACGGGGTAGGAATTGCAGCGGATCTACAGGCTTCCCTTGGCGGCGAATCTCAAAGTGCAGTTTCACCCGGTCTGTACCCGTTGACCCCATTTCGGCAATTGTCTGTCCGACTTTGACCTGCTGCCCCTCCCGAACCAACAGCCTGCGGTTATGACCATAGGCACTGACGTAGGTGTCGCTGTGTTTGATGATGACCAGCTCGCCGTAGCCCCGCAAACCACTCCCGGCGTACACAACTGTCCCATCAGACGCAGCTAAAACAGGCTGTCCCAAATCCCCGGCGATATCAATGCCTTTATTCAAACTACCGTTTGAAGAGAACTTTCCAATCAGCACCCCGTTTGAAGGCCAGCCCCACCCGGTCGGCGCAGGCCCTGCAGGCGGCAACGGCGCGGCTGCCGGCCTATTCGCAGGCGTAGACGCGGCAGTGCCTGCAGGCCGAGTGATGATCGTGGTTTTGCTCGAGGACGACGGCGAAGATCCGGAATTTGTCACAACTGTCGTAGGCGTTGAACCGGTACGGCCATCGAAACGAATCGTTTGGCCCGGATGTATCGTATACGGCACAGGAATATTGTTGCGAGCTGCGAGCGCTTGTAATCCCAGCCGTAGCGGAAGGCGATCGAGAACATGGTGTCGCCCTTGCGCACGACGTATTGCCCGGTGGTCACTGTCGGCTTTTGTGGCACGGCGTTATTTCGGTCGACAACCCGCGCACCTTTGGAGGGCGAACTGGAACAACCCGCCAATAACAAGGAACTCAAGACAAGGCCAAGCACCAGTCGCTGAAAGCTCGTTTTACTCATACGCTGCGCAAGACCTGTGAGACTCACCCGCCGCTCCCTTTATGGTGGCTGAACATGAATGCCTGTATCAGGCTTGAAATATGACGCAAGTATAACTGGGCATTGGATTTTTACCGGCACAGGACTCATACGAAAAATTCGTCATGTTTAATCCCGGCGTCCAATCACGCTGACTCAACAAGCCCGGCTGTAAGACACATGCTCACCCACAGAATTCACTGTGTGCGAATAAATGATCAGGCCAGCGGCCCGTTGAGCAACGGTACAAAGCGCACGGCGCCCAGCACATGCCGGGAAAAGCCTTCGTCTTCACGCACAATGAGCATTAATTGTTGCACTTCACCGGCGCCCACCGGGATAACCAAACGCCCGCCAGGCGCCAGTTGATCGAGCAACGCCTGCGGCACATCGGTGGCCACGGCGGTGACGATAATGCCGTTATACGGCGCCAGCGCCGGCCAGCCTTCCCAGCCATCACCCCAACGGAACACTACGTTACGCAGGTTGAGTTCGACCAAGCGCTCCTTGGCGCGGTCTTGCAGCACCTTGATGCGCTCTACCGAGAACACCCGCTCTACCAGTTGCGATAGCACAGCGGTCTGGTAACCCGAACCGGTGCCGATCTCCAACACTTTGTCCAACGGCCCCGCCGCCAGCAGCAATTCGCTCATGCGCGCAACCATATAGGGCTGCGAGATGGTCTGGTTGTGGCCGATCGGCAACGCGGTGTCTTCATAGGCGCGGTGCGCCAGGGCCTCGTCGACAAACAAGTGTCGCGGCGTGCGCCGGATGACTTCCAGCACTTGGGCGTTTGACAGCCCTTCTTCGTACAGACGCTGGATCAAACGCTCGCGGGTACGCTGGGAGGTCATCCCGATGCCACGGCGCAGCAGGTCGTCTTGTTCACGCGCCATCAACGCAGCCCCTCCAGCCAGCCATCGAGACTACTGAAGGCATCACTGAAGGTGCGATCAAGTTGCAACGGGGTAATCGAAACATAACCTTGCATCACCGCATGAAAGTCCGTGCCTGGGCCGCCGTCCTCGGCATCGCCCGCAGCCGCGATCCAATAACCTTCCTTGCCACGCGGATCGACCACTTTCAGTGGCGCCGCCGCACGCGAACGATGGCCCAGGCGCGTCAGTTGAATGCCGCGAATATGGTCGAGCGGCAAGTTGGGAATATTTACGTTGAGCACCGTGCGCGGCGGCAGGTCGAGTGAACCATGAGCCTCCACCAGCTTGCGGGCGAAATACGCTGCGCTCGCGAGGTTGTCCAGTTGCCGCGAGGCAAAGGAGAAGGCGAATGAAGTACGGCCCAGAAAACGCCCTTCAAGGGCCGCCGCCACGGTACCGGAATACAGCACGTCATCGCCCAGGTTGGCGCCGAGATTGATGCCCGACACCACCAAATCCGGCTCCTGACTCAACAAGCTGTTGATCGCCAGGTGCACGCAGTCAGTGGGGGTACCGTTCACGCTGATAAAGCCGTTGGCCAGAACCTGCGGGTGCAAAGGACGGTCGAGCGTCAGCGAACTGCTGGCGCCACTCTTGTCCTGGTCAGGGGCCACCACCACGCACTCGGCGTAATCTTGCAGCGCAGCATAGAGCGCGGCAAGGCCGGGTGCGGTGGCACCGTCATCGTTTGATATCAGAATACGCATGGGTTGTCCGTCTGCCCCACCGGCACCAGATCAACAATCTCGCGCACCAAGACAGTGGCGAAGCATCCGGCCGGCAGGACGAATTCCAATTGCAGAATGTCCAGCGAAGGATAATGCCACGTCAACCCGCCAATGGGCAGTCGCAGAATGCGACGTTCCTGGCTCATGCCGGCATTCACCAGCCAATCGCGCAGCTCTGGCTCGCTGGCGGCAATCGCTTGTTCCAGCGCATGCGTAGCACCGGCCGCTGGCGAATCGCCTTCGCCCCACTGCGGCCCGGTAGGGTGCAGGTCCAGAATTGCCAGGCGCGGGTCGCTGCATTCAGCCTCGCCCGCCGGGAAAAAACTACGGCTGTCGGTAAACGCCAGCAGGTCGCCGACCTGGGCGCGCTGCCAGGAACCGTCAGCGACACGTGCGCCAAAACTTTGTTGAACAAAAAACTGCGCGCGGTGGACAGCAACCGCGAACGCACATTGCGCTGCTCCGGCAAGGCCTTGCGCGCCGCCCACGCACGCGCGTCCACCACGTTGCCACCGTTGTGACCAAAGCGCTGGGCGCCGAAATAGTTGGGAATACCGTGCTCGGCGATCAGCTGCAAACGCGCGTCGATGGCGGCGGTATCGCCCGCCAATTGGGTGAGGCGCAGGGTGAAGCCGTTGGCCGAATGTGCGCCGCGCTGCAGCTTGCGCTTGTGGCGCGCAGTTTTAAGGATCTTGAGGCTGTCGTTTTCTGCACCGCTCATGTCCGGGTCGGCTTTGCCCGGCAGTTGCACGCTGAACCACTGGCGGGTCAACGCCTGGCGGTCCTTGAGCCCGGCATAGCTGACGGTGCGCAACGGCACGCTGGCGGCCTTGGCGATGCGCCGCGCGGCCTCTTCGGTGTTGAGCCCACGCTTCTCGACCCACAGCCACAGGTGCTCGCCATCGCCGGTCAGCGGAATATCGAGCACTTCGTCTACCTGAAAATCTTCAGCCGTCGCCTTCAAGACCGCGCTGCCCAAGGCCTCGCCGTAAGCCCGTGGGCCCAGCAGTTGCAGGTCATTCATGCGCGCAGCAACAAGGCGACGGAGTGCACCGCGATGCCCTCTTCCCGACCGGTAAACCCGAGCTTTTCGGTGGTGGTGGCTTTCACGTTGACTTGATCCAATTCAATTTGCAGGTCGGCGGCAATCAGTGCACGCATCGATTCAATATGCGGGGCCATTTTTGGCGCCTGGGCCACGATGGTGTTGTCGACGTTAGCGACTTTCCAGCCTTTGGCGTGTATCAGACCGACCACGTGGCGCAACAGCACGCGGCTGTCCGCACCCTTGAAGGTGGGGTCGGTGTCCGGGAAGTGCTTGCCGATATCGCCCAACGCCGCCGCGCCGAGCAAGGCATCGCTCAAGGCATGCAACACAACGTCGCCGTCGGAATGAGCGAGCAACCCATGGTGGTGTGCAATGCGCACGCCGCCCAAGGTGATGAAATCGCCTTCAGCGAAACGGTGCACATCGTAGCCGTGGCCAATACGCATAAAAAAACGCCCCGATTTAATTCAGGGCGTGATTCTACCTACTTTTGCCTCACATTAACCGAGCAAAGCACGACCATGGTGTCGCAAATGATCTTCGATGAAGCTGGCGATAAAGAAGTAGCTGTGATCGTAGCCAGGCTGCAAACGCAATTGAAGCGGGTGATTAGCCGCCTTGGCCGCTTGCTGCAACGCCTCAGGCTTGAGTTGCACGGTGAGGAAGTCATCGCGATCACCCTGATCCACCAGCAATGGCAGCTTTTGCGTGGCCTCACTGATCAGCACGCAGGCATCCCATTCCCGCCACTTTGAACGTTCTTCGCCCAAGTAACGCGAAAAGGCTTTTTGCCCCCACGGGCAATCCATCGGGTTGTTGATCGGCGAAAATGCCGACACCGACAGGTAACGCCCCGGGTTGCGCAGCGCACACACCAGCGCGCCATGGCCGCCCATGGAGTGGCCGCTGATGCCGCGCTTATCCGACGCCGGGAAATGCGCTTCAACCAATGCGGGCAATTCCTGCACAACGTAGTCATGCATCCGATAGTGCTTGGCCCAAGGCTCCTGCGTGGCATTCAGGTAAAAGCCTGCGCCGAGGCCAAAATCCCACGCGTTGTCTGGGTCGTCCGGCACACCTGGCCCACGCGGGCTGGTGTCGGGTGCGACGATAATCAACCCCAGTTCGGCAGCCATGCGCTGGGCACCGGCCTTCTGCATGAAGTTTTCATCGGTGCAGGTCAGGCCCGACAGCCAGTACAACACCGGCAACTTGCCGCCCTGCTCCGCCTGTGGCGGCAAGTAGACGGCGAAGGTCATGTCGCAACCCAGCACCTGGGAATGATGTTTGTAGCGTTTGTGCCAGCCGCCGAAGCTCTTCTGGCAGGAAATATTTTCCAGCGTCATGGGGATGCTCCCAGCTGCAAGCTGCAGGCTTAAAGCGCCAGGCAGGCGTACACCCGCTTGGCGCTTATAGCTTGCAGCGTGAAGCTGCTTCAGAAGTGGATGACGGTACGAATGCTTTTGCCTTCATGCATCAGGTCAAACGCTTTGTTGATGTCTTCCAGGCCCATGGTGTGGGTGATGAAGGTGTCCAGCGGGATTTCGCCGGTCTGGGCCATGTCTACGTAGCTTGGCAACTCGGTACGGCCACGCACGCCACCGAACGCCGAACCGCGCCAGACGCGACCGGTCACCAGTTGGAATGGACGCGTGGAAATTTCCTGGCCGGCACCGGCAACCCCGATGATGACCGACTCGCCCCAGCCTTTATGGCAGCACTCAAGGGCTGCGCGCATCAGTTGCACGTTGCCGATGCACTCAAAGGAAAAGTCCACGCCGCCATCGGTCAAGTCGACGATCACGTCTTGAATCGGGCGGTCGTAATCTTTCGGATTGATGCAGTCGGTGGCGCCCAATTGCTTGGCGATTTCAAACTTGGCCGGGTTGATGTCGACGGCAATGATGCGCCCAGCCTTGGCCTTGACGGCGCCAATCACGGCCGACAAGCCAATACCGCCCAAGCCAAAGATGGCCACGGTGTCGCCCGGCTTGACCTTGGCCGTATTGAGCACCGCACCGATGCCGGTGGTCACACCGCAACCCAGCAGGCAGACTTTTTCCAGCGGGGCTTCTTTAGGAATCTTCGCGACGGAAATTTCCGGCAGCACGGTGTACTCGGAGAACGTCGACGTACCCATGTAGTGGAAAATCGGCTGGCCCTTGTAGGAAAAGCGCGTGGTGCCGTCGGGCATCAGGCCTTTGCCTTGCGTAGAACGAATGGCCTGGCACAGGTTGGTCTTGCCCGATCGGCAGAATTTGCACTGGCCGCATTCCGGGGTGTACAGCGGGATCACGTGGTCGCCGACGGCCACCGAGGTTACGCCCTCGCCGATCGCCTCAACCACCGCACCGCCTTCATGGCCGAGGATCGATGGGAAGATGCCTTCCGGGTCTGCGCCCGACAAGGTGTAGGCGTCAGTGTGGCACACGCCGGATGCGACCACGCGCAACAGCACCTCGCCCGCCTTGGGCATGGCGACATCCACTTCAACGATCTCAAGGGGCTTATTGGCTTCAAAGGCTACGGCGGCGCGGGACTTGATCATCCGGGTTTCTCCAGGGAGTTAAAAACTAAGACAGTGAGTGTAAAACATGGCTTCTTGATTAATAATCCAGACAAAAGCAAAACATTATTGCCATACAGGGATAATCGCCGTGTTGGAGAACCGTTGGGAAGGCATTGACGAGTTCGTCGCCGTGGCTGAGTACAGCCAATTCACGGCGGCGGCCGAGCGGCTTGGGGTGTCGTCGTCGCACATCAGCCGACAGGTGGCGCGCCTTGAAGAACGTTTGCAAACGCGGTTGTTGTACCGCAGTACGCGCAAGGTAACCCTTACCGAGGCCGGCCAGACCTTCCTGCAACACTGCCAGCGCTTGCAGGACGGTCGCGAAGAGGCCTTGCGCGCCGTGGGCGACCTGGCCAGCGAACCCAAGGGCATGTTGCGCATGACCTGCGCCGTGGCCTACGGCGAGCGTTTTATCGTGCCGTTGGTCACGCGGTTCATGGGGCTCTACCCACAGCTGCGAGTGGATATTGAACTGAGCAATCGTCAGTTGGACCTGGTGCACGAAGGCCTCGATTTGGCGATCCGTCTCGGGCGCCTGCAAGACTCGCGCATGGTCGCCAGTCGCCTCGCCCCTCGGCGCATGTACCTGTGCGCGTCGCCGTCCTACCTGGAACGCTATGGTCGACCGCACAGCGTGTCGGAATTAAGTCGGCATAACTGCCTGATAGGCAGTTCGGATATTTGGCAACTGGCCCAGGACGGTCGCGAATTTTCACAACGGGTGCAGGGAAACTGGCGCTGCAACAGTGGGCAAGCCGTGCTGGATGCAGCCTTGCAAGGCGTCGGGTTGTGCCAGTTGCCGGACTATTACGTGCTGGAGCATTTGCACAGTGGCGCGTTGGTGCCGTTGCTGGAAGCGCATCAGCCGCCGAACACGGCAGTGTGGGCGTTGTACCCGCAGCAAAGGCATTTGTCGCCGAAGGTACGCAAGCTGGTGGATTTTTTGAAGGTGGGGTTGGCCGAGCGGCCGGAGTACAGCCTTTGATCAAGAGGTGGCTGGTTTGGCCTCATCGCGAGCAAGCCCGCTCCCACAGTTGAACAGGGGTTGACCCGTAGGAACACGGTCAACTGTGGGAGCGGGCTTGCTCGCGATGGCGTCGACTCGGTGCCACCGACTACCGCCGATTCGCCCACCGCAGCCGCAGCCACTCCAGATCTTCCGGCCGAGTCACCTTGATATTGTCCGCACGCCCTTCAACCAGGCGCGGCGCCTGGCCGGCCCATTCCATCGCCGAGGCTTCGTCGGTGATCACGGCATCAGCCACCAGGCTGTCGGCCAAGGCGCGGTGCAAGGCGCCCAGGCGGAACATCTGCGGCGTATAGGCCTGCCAGATAAGGCTGCGATCCACGGTTTCGACCACACGACCGTGTTTGTCAGCGCGCTTGAGGGTGTCGCGCGCCGGTACGGCCAGCAAACCGCCGACCGGGTCATGCGCCAGCTCAGCCAACAGTGTGTCGAGGTCATCGCGACTCAGGTTAGGCCGCGCCGCGTCGTGCACCAACACCCAATCGTCATCGCTGGCGCCCAAAGCATTCAGTTGCAGCAACGCATTGAGTACCGAGCCTGAGCGTTCCGAACCACCGTCCGCACGCTGAATGCGCGGGTCTGTGGCACACGTCAGGTTGGGCCAATAAGGATCATCAACAGCAAGACTGACCACCAGGCCCTTGAGCGATGGGTGGTCGAGAAAACAGCCAAGGCTGTGTTCGAGAATTGTGCGCCCGCCCAGTTGCAAATATTGCTTGGGACGGTCCGTAGCCATACGGGCACCGACGCCCGCGGCAGGAATCACGGCCCAGAAGGCCGGTAAACGGTCACTCATTGCGCGAGCTGGTAGAGGGTTTCGCCCTCCTTGACCATGCCCAACTCATGGCGAGCCCGCTCTTCAACGGTCTCGGTACCTTTTTTCAGCTCAAGCACTTCGGCGTCAAGGACGCGGTTACGCTCCAGCAGAATTTCGTTTTCGGCGTGCTGGTCGGCAATTTGCTGGGTCAGCTCTTTCACTTGCGCAAAGCTGCCATTACCGACCCATAGGCGGTATTGCAGGCCAGCCAGCAACAAGAGCAAGACGAGGAACAACCAATTGGGACTGCGCATCGAAATCCGGGTATCCAGTAAAAAAAGACAGCCATGTAAAACTTTTAAAGCAACTGATAGCACGAAGCCTGGAAAAACCAGGCTTGTACTTGATCGCCATCAGATTAGCGTCGAAATCTATTCTATCGAGAATTTTCCGACGCCACCTGCCAACTTTTTACTATTTAACACGCCGCGAAACAATCAGCCGCGGAACTCGCTGCGACCGTTGTACTTGGCCTTACCTGCCAATTGCTCTTCGATACGCAGCAATTGGTTGTACTTGGAAACGCGGTCGGAACGGCACAGCGAACCGGTTTTGATCTGGCCAGCCGAGGTGCCCACAGCCAGGTCGGCAATGGTCGAGTCTTCGGTTTCGCCGGAGCGGTGCGAGATCACGGCGGTGTAGCCAGCGGCCTTGGCCATCTGGATGGCTTCCAGAGTTTCGGTCAGGGTGCCGATCTGGTTGAACTTGATCAGGATCGAGTTGGCGATCTTTTTGTCGATGCCTTCTTGCAGGATCTTGGTGTTGGTCACGAACAAGTCGTCGCCCACCAGTTGAATCTTCTCGCCGATTTTGTCGGTGAGGATTTTCCAGCCGGCCCAGTCGGACTCGTCCAGGCCATCTTCAACCGAGATGATCGGGTAACGCTCGCACAGGCCTTTCAGGTAGTCGGCAAACCCTTCGGAGGTGAACACGTGGCCTTCGCCGGACAGGTTGTACTTGCCGTCTTCGTAGAATTCGCTGGCGGCGCAGTCCAGTGCCAGGGTCACGTCGGTGCCCAGCGTGTAGCCAGCGTTGGCCACAGCTTCGGAGATCACTTTGAGTGCATCTTCGTTGGACGCAAGGTTCGGCGCGAAACCACCTTCGTCACCCACTGCAGTGCTCAGGCCACGCGCCTTCAACACTGCTTTGAGGTGATGGAAAATCTCGGTTCCCATGCGCAGGCCTTCGGAGAAGGTCTTGGCACCCACCGGCTGCACCATGAACTCCTGGATGTCGACGTTGTTATCGGCGTGCTCGCCACCGTTGATGATGTTCATCATCGGCACCGGCATCGAGTAAACACCCGGCGTACCGTTCAGGTTGGCGATGTGCGCGTACAGCGGCAGGTCCTGGTCCTGTGCGGCGGCCTTGGCGGCAGCCAGGGACACGGCGAGGATCGCGTTGGCGCCCAGGCTACCTTTGTTGTCGGTGCCGTCGAGCTTGATCATCGCGTGGTCAAGGGCTTTCTGGTCAACAGGGTCCTGGCCCAGCAGCAGGTCGCGGATCGGGCCGTTGATGTTGGCGACGGCCTTGAGTACACCTTTGCCCAGGTAACGGCTCTTGTCGCCATCACGCAGTTCCAGCGCTTCGCGCGAACCGGTAGACGCACCGGACGGCGCGCAGGCGCTGCCGATGATGCCGTTATCGAGAAGCACGTCGGCTTCGACGGTGGGGTTGCCACGGGAGTCGAGAACTTCACGACCTTTGATGTCGACGATTTTTGCCATTGTTGTAAACACTCCAAAGTTGACGAAAACGACGCAGCTGAAGGAAATCTTTTGACCGACCGCAAGGGTGGAACAACGGGGCAGGCTTGCAGGCGACAAGGCTCAGGCCCGCAGGCCTGAGCGTAAAGCGAGGGAAAGTCTACCGGAGAAACGGCCGTTACGCGGTCTCTACCGTCGGAAAACTCTTGACCAGTTCGTCCAACTGCTTGAGCTGGGCCAGGAACGGTTCCAGCTTGTCCAGGCGCAAGGCGCACGGGCCGTCGCATTTGGCATTGTCCGGGTCCGGGTGGGCTTCCAGGAACAGCCCGGCCAGCGACTGGCTGATGCCGGCCTTGGCCAGGTCCAATACCTGGGCGCGCCGCCCACCGGCGGAATCGGCACGACCACCGGGCATTTGCAGCGCGTGGGTCACGTCGAAGAACACCGGGTATTCGAACTGTTTCATGATGCCGAAACCGAGCATGTCGACCACGAGGTTGTTGTAGCCGAAGCTCGAACCACGCTCGCAGAGGATCAACTGGTCGTTACCCGCTTCCACGCATTTGCTCAGGATATGTTTCATTTCCTGTGGCGCAAGAAACTGGGCTTTTTTGATATTGATCACAGCGCCGGTCCTGGCCATCGCAACCACCAGATCGGTCTGGCGCGACAGGAAGGCCGGCAACTGGATGATGTCGCACACCTCGGCGACCACGGCAGCCTGCTCGGGCTCGTGGACGTCGGTGATGATCGGCACGCTGAAAGCTTGCTTGATGTCCTGGAAGATCCGCATGCCTTCTTCAAGGCCCGGGCCGCGATAGGAGGTCACGGACGAACGGTTGGCCTTGTCGAAGCTGGCCTTGAACACGTAAGGGATACCCAGTTTCTGGGTAACCTTGACGTACTCTTCACAGACCTGCATCGCCATGTCGCGGCTTTCCAGCACGTTCATGCCGCCGAACAGCACCATGGGCTTGTCGTTGGCAATTTCGATGTCGCCTACGCGAATGATCTTCTGGGCCATCAGGTTTACGCCTTCTTCTGATGTTGCGTCAGTGCTGCTTTAACGAAACCGGTGAACAACGGGTGACCGTCGCGCGGCGTCGAGGTGAACTCCGGGTGGAACTGGCACGCCACGAACCATGGATGATCCGGCGCCTCGACCACTTCCACCAGCTTGCCATCACCGGAGCGACCGGACACTTTCAGGCCGGCTTCCTTGATCTGCGGCAGCAGGTTGTTGTTCACTTCGTAGCGGTGACGGTGACGCTCGACGATCACGTCCTTGCCGTAGCAATCGTGAACCAAAGACCCCGGCTCCAGCAGGCAGTCTTGTGCGCCAAGGCGCATGGTGCCGCCGAGGTCGGAGGTTTCAGTACGCGTTTCAACGGCGCCGGTGGCATCTTCCCACTCGGTGATCAGGCCCACGACCGGGTGGCCGCTGGCGTGATCGAACTCGGTGGAGTTGGCGTCTTTCCAGCCCAGCACGTTACGTGCGAACTCGATAACGGCCACTTGCATACCCAGGCAGATACCGAGGTACGGCACCTTGTTCTCACGGGCGTACTGCACGGCGGTGATCTTGCCTTCCACGCCACGCAGGCCAAAACCGCCTGGCACCAGAATGGCGTCAACACCTTCGAGCAGCGCAGTGCCCTGGTTCTCGATGTCTTCGGAATCGATGTAGCGCAGATTGACCTTGGTACGGTTGCTGATACCGGCGTGGCTCATCGCTTCGATCAGCGACTTGTACGCGTCGAGCAGTTCCATGTACTTGCCGACCATGGCAATGGTCACTTCGTGCTCAGGGTTGAGCTTGGCGTCGACCACCGCTTCCCACTCGGACAGATCTGCGCCATTGCATTGCAGGCCAAAACGCTCGACCACAAAATCATCCAGGCCTTGCGAATGCAGGATGCCCGGGATCTTGTAGATAGTGTCGGCGTCTTCGAGGGCAATCACCGCACGTTCTTCAACGTTGGTGAATTGCGCGATCTTGCGACGCGAAGAAATGTCGATCGGGTGATCGGAGCGGCACACCAGCACATCCGGCTGCAGGCCGATGGAACGCAGTTCCTTGACCGAGTGCTGGGTAGGCTTGGTTTTGGTTTCGCCAGCGGTGGCGATGTACGGCACCAGCGTCAGGTGCATCAGCATCGCGCGCTTGGCGCCGACTTCGAAACGCAATTGGCGAATGGCTTCGAGGAACGGTTGCGATTCGATGTCACCCACGGTGCCACCGATCTCGACCATCGCCACGTCGGCATCGCCTGCACCCTTGATGATGCGGCGCTTGATTTCGTCGGTGATGTGCGGGATCACCTGGATGGTTGCACCCAGGTAGTCACCACGGCGCTCTTTGCGCAGCACGTGCTCGTAAACACGGCCTGTGGTGAAGTTGTTGTTCTGGGTCATGGTCGTGCGGATGAACCGCTCGTAGTGGCCCAGGTCCAGGTCGGTCTCGGCGCCGTCGTGTGTGACGAACACTTCACCGTGCTGGAACGGGCTCATGGTGCCCGGGTCAACGTTGATGTACGGGTCCAGCTTGAGCATGGTGACCTTAAGTCCCCGCGCCTCCAGGATGGCCGCCAATGAAGCGGAGGCAATGCCTTTCCCCAATGAAGAAACAACACCGCCCGTGACGAATATGTAGCGCGTCATGAAAAACCCTAGAAGTCTGCGTTAAAGCGGTCCGAGCCGCCGGGGAAAGCGAAGGAAGGCCGAAGCCCCCGATCACCTGCATTAATCACAGTGCACCTTTCAAAAAAACCGCCGCGTGGTGACAGACCAGCAGTGAAACACTGGTGCGTTGATCGCTACACATTTTTTGGAATCGCCCAGCAAAGACTGCTTGGTAATCGGCAACGACTGCGATTCAGGCGAATCCACAGAAGTTGTATCAAGAAGGGAGCGTAGTCTACCGGAAAGGCTCTATCAGCTCAAACCTTGATCGCAGGTCTGTGGCATCCACTGTAATTGCCAGTCGCCCGGCGGCATCGCCCATAGCCCTGCAAGGCTTGGGGCAGCCAGCAATTGCTCGCCCCGATACAGCAGCGGCAATCTGCCACGCACCACGCCCGGCAGCCCGCATTCATTCAGCAGGCGCTTGAGGTCGCGCCGACCGCGACCTGGCACTTCGACGACTTCGCCGCCCTGGCGATAACGGATCGTCAATGGGCCTTCGGGGGCCTTGCCGATACAGTTGAGCAGGCCATTGCCGGGTAACTTTAGTGGGGTGTGCGGATCAAGCCAGCTCACCGACGCGTCGGAAAACGCCGACCAGCTTGAAGGCAGCCACCAGATGTGTGGGCCGCAACGGTGCAATTGGCCGTCGGCCAAGCGCCACAGCGGTTGTGCGTCGCCCTTGGCATCGCGCAGTGAATACCAGCCGGCCCAATGGTCGCTGTCGGGCAAACGCGTCAGCGGCGTCAGCCAATGTCGCAGGGCGTTACGTTGACGGGCGTCGGAAAGCTCGCGCAATGGCGCCAACGCCAATGATGGCAAGGGCAGCCAGGGAAATGGCGAAGGGTGATCGGCGGTTTGCAGGTCCATGAGCGCCAATTCGTCAAGCAGGCCCTGGGCTTCACCCAGATGCTCGGCAGCGCGCGCCAGGCGGGTGACGGCTTGGGGCCAACGCTCGGTCAGCGTTGGCACTACCCGGTGGCGCAGGTAATTGCGCGAAAAACGCGGGTCGGCGTTGGAGGGGTCTTCGATCCAGCTCAACTGATGTTCGTGTGCGTAGGCCTCCAATTCAGCGCGTGAGGCATTCAGCAGCGGCCGCACCAGGTGGCCAGCCGCGAATGGGCGATGCGCCGGCATTGCCGACAGCCCTCGCACCCCTGCCCCACGCAGCAGGCGAAACAGCAGGGTTTCGGCCTGATCGTCGCGGTGCTGGCCCGTCAGCAATACCTGCCCTGCCCCAATTACCTCGGCAAACGCCGAGTAACGTGCGTCACGCGCTGCACGCTCAAGGCTGGCGCCGGGCTGCACCTGCACACGCATGACGCGCAAGGGCACACCCAAACCGTCGCAGACCGTTTGGCAATGCTCTGGCCACGCGTCGGCGGCAGCTTGCAGGCCGTGGTGAACATGAACAGCACGCAGAGGTGGAATGTTTGCCAGAGAAGCGAGGAGATGCAGCAGGACGGTGGAATCGAGGCCGCCGGAGAAAGCGATATGCCAAGCCGGGGCGTTGCGCCACGGGGCGAGGGTTTGCAGGAGTTTGGCGCAGAGCACCGGTTTCATCAGATGTTACCGCCGCAAATCTGGAATACGTTGGCCAAGCATACACAAAGCAAATGTGGGAGGGGGCTTGCTCCCGATAGCGGTGCATCAGTCACCAAATACATTGACTGACACTCAGCAATCGAGGGCAAGCCCCCCTCCCACATTTAATGCTGCGGCGCTCTTAGAGACCGTAGCTCATCAAGCGCTCATAACGGCGCTTGAGCAGCGCTTCGTTATCCAGCTTCTTGAGCATCGCCAGTTGCGCACCCAGTTCAGCGCGGATGCTCGCGGCAGCGGCAGCCGGGTCGCGGTGGGCGCCGCCCAACGGTTCGCCGATAACTTTATCAACGATACCCAAGCCTTTGAGGCGATCGGCAGTGATGCCCATGGCTTCGGCAGCGTCCGGGGCTTTATCGGCGGTTTTCCACAGGATCGAGGCGCAACCTTCGGGCGAGATCACCGCGTAGGTCGAATATTGCAGCATGTTCAACTGGTCGCACACGCCAATCGCCAGTGCACCGCCGGAACCACCTTCACCAATGACGGTGGCGATGATCGGGGTTTTCAAGCGGGCCATCACGCGCAGGTTCCAGGCGATCGCTTCGCTTTGGTTGCGCTCTTCGGCGTCGATACCCGGGTAAGCGCCCGGGGTGTCGATGAAGGTCAGGATCGGCATTTTGAAGCGCTCGGCCATTTCCATCAGGCGGCACGCCTTGCGGTAGCCTTCAGGGCGCGGCATGCCGAAGTTACGGCGAACTTTCTCGCGCACTTCACGACCTTTCTGGTGACCGATCACCATCACTGGCTGGTCGTCCAGGCGAGCGATACCGCCGACGATGGCGGCGTCGTCAGAGAAGTGGCGGTCGCCATGCAGCTCGTCGAACTCGCTGAAGATATGCTGAATGTAGTCCAGCGTGTACGGACGGCGCGGGTGGCGAGCCAGGCGCGCGATCTGCCAGCTGGTCAGCTTGCCGAAAATGTCTTCGGTGAGCGTGCTGCTCTTGTCTTGCAGTCGAGCAATCTCATCGCCGATATTCAGGGAATTGTCATTGCCGACCAGGCGCAGTTCTTCAATTTTGGCTTGCAGGTCAGCGATCGGCTGTTCGAAATCAAGAAAATTCGGGTTCATAAGCGTCCGTCTTGGGTCGACGGCCAGGGAGTGCCTGGCCAGCCGGTTGTCTATTCGCGCTACCTTAAGGGACAGGCGCGTCTAGGTCGAGATTAAATGTTGGGTCGAGATCGGGCGAATACTCTTCATCAAAAAGAACGCGCCCGGCCATCAACGGTATTGGAGGAAGACGTTGTCACGGCCGAACTGGTCACGCAAAGCTTGAATCAAGCCATCCGCGGGATCAATTCGCCAAGTCTCACCAAACTGCAACATGGCCTTGGCGTCGTTACCGGTGTACTCCATGGTCACCGGGCACGCGCCACGGTGACGCTTGAGCAGGTCACCCAACCAGCGTAGCTGATCGCCTTTGAGCGCTTCGGTCTTGACCTTCAAACGCAGGCTTTCGGCCAAATTGGTGCGCGCATCTTCCATGCTCATCACCCGCTTGATCCGCAGGCGCAGGCCGCCGGAGAAGTCGTCATTACTGACCTCGCCTTCTACCACCACCATTGCGTCGGTCTGCAACAGCGACTGCGCCGAGTGGAACGCATCGGCAAACAGCGACGCTTCGATGCGGCCCGAGCGGTCATCGAGGGTGATAAAACCCATCTTGTCGCCCTTTTTATTTTTCATCACGCGCAGGGCGATGATCATACCCGCCACGGTTTGGGTGTCCCGCGCCGGTTTCAGGTCGATGATGCGCTGACGTGCGAACCGGCGAATTTCACCTTCGTATTCGTCAATCGGGTGACCGGTGAGGTACAGGCCCAAGGTGTCTTTCTCACCCTTGAGGCGTTCCTTGAGGGTCAGGTCCTTGGCTTTGCGATGGTTGGCATAAACGTCGGCGTCTTCCTCGACGAACAGCCCGCCAAACAGGTCGGCGTGCCCGCTGTCGTGGGTGCGCGCGGTCTGTTCGGCGGCCTTGATCGCTTCTTCCATGGCGGTCAGCAGCACCGCGCGGTTGCGGTCGATATTCGCCTGGTAAGCCTTCGGCTCATCATGGAAATACGGGCCAAGACGATCGAGCGCGCCACTGCGGATCAACCCATCAAGGGTGCGTTTGTTGATGCGCTTGAGGTCCACCCGCGCGCAAAAGTCGAACAGGTCCTTGAACGGCCCGTGCTGGCGCGCCTCGGTAATGGCCTCCACCGGTCCTTCACCCACACCTTTGATCGCGCCCAGGCCATAAATGATGCGGCCTTCGTCGTTCACCGTGAACTTGAACTCCGAGGCGTTCACGTCCGGCGCGTCAAGGCGCAGCTTCATGGTGCGCACTTCTTCGATCAAGGTCACGACCTTGTCGGTGTTGTGCATATCCGCCGAAAGTACCGCCGCCATGAACGGCGCCGGGTAGTGGGTTTTCAGCCAGGCGGTCTGGTACGACACCAGGCCGTAGGCGGCGGAGTGAGATTTGTTGAAGCCATAACCGGCGAATTTTTCCACCAGGTCGAAGATGTTACCGGCAAGGTCGGCGTCGATATTGTTGGTCGCGCAACCTTCAATGAAACCGCCGCGCTGCTTGGCCATTTCTTCGGGCTTTTTCTTGCCCATGGCGCGCCGCAACATGTCGGCGCCGCCGAGGGTGTAACCGGCCATGACCTGGGCGATCTGCATCACCTGTTCCTGATACAGGATGATGCCGTAAGTCGGTGCCAGTACCGGCTTGAGGCCTTCGTACTGGTAGTCGGAGTGCGGGTACGCCAGCTCGGCGCGGCCGTGCTTACGGTTGATGAAGTCATCCACCATGCCCGATTGCAGCGGGCCAGGACGGAACAACGCCACCAGTGCGATCAAGTCTTCCAGGCAGTCGGGCTTGAGCTTTTTGATCAGCTCTTTCATGCCGCGCGACTCAAGCTGGAACACCGCCGTGGTTTCGGCTTTTTGCAGCAACTGGTACGTCGGCTTGTCGTCCAGCGGGATAAACGCGATGTCCAGCGGCGCTTCATCAACCTTGGCGCGCTCGCGGTTAATCGTCTTCAGCGCCCAGTCGATGATGGTCAGGGTACGCAGGCCGAGGAAGTCGAACTTCACCAGGCCAGCCGCTTCCACGTCATCCTTGTCGAACTGGGTAACCAGGCCGCCGCCTTCTTCATCGCAATAGATCGGCGAAAAGTCGGTGAGTTTGGTCGGCGCGATGACCACGCCACCGGCGTGTTTACCGACGTTACGCACGACGCCTTCGAGCTTGCGCGCCATGTCCCAGATTTCGGCGGCTTCTTCATCGACCTTGATAAAGTCGCGCAGAATTTCTTCCTGCTCGTAGGCTTTTTCCAGGGTCATGCCGACTTCGAACGGGATCATCTTCGACAGGCGATCCGCCAGGCCGTAGGACTTGCCCTGCACCCGCGCCACGTCGCGGATGACCGCCTTGGCGGCCATGGAACCGAAGGTGATGATCTGGCTGACCGCGTTGCGGCCATATTTTTCGGCCACGTACTCGATCACGCGGTCACGGCCGTCCATGCAGAAGTCGACGTCGAAGTCGGGCATGGAAACCCGTTCGGGGTTGAGGAACCGTTCGAACAGCAGGTCATATTCCAGCGGGTCGAGGTCGGTAATCTTCTGTACATACGCAACCAGCGAGCCAGCACCTGAACCCCGGCCCGGACCTACCGGCACGCCGTTGCTTTTGGCCCACTGGATAAAGTCCATTACGATCAGAAAGTAACCGGGGAAGCCCATCTGGATGATGATATCCAGCTCGAAATTCAGCCGGTCAACGTACACCTGGCGCTTGGCGTCGTAGTCCTCGGTGGTGTCCTTGGGCAACAGCACACTCAGACGGTCTTCCAGACCATCAAACGACACTTTGCGAAAGTACTCATCGATGGTCATGCCATCGGGGATCGGGAAGTTGGGCAAGAAGTGCTTGCCCAGCTTCACTTCGATATTGCAGCGCTTGGCGATCTCGACGGAGTTTTCCAGCGCTTCGGGCAGGTCGCTGAACAACTCGGCCATCTCTTCAGCGCTTTTGAGGTACTGCTCTTCGCTGTAGTTCTTCGACCGGCGCGGGTCATCCAGGGCACGGCCTTCGCCGATGCACACACGCGTCTCGTGGGCCTCGAAATCTTCCTTCTTTATAAAACGCACATCGTTGGTCGCCACCAGCGGCGCGCCCAGCTTGTCGGCCAGGGCCACGGCGGCGTGCAGATGCTCTTCATCATTCGGCCGATTGGTACGCTGAACCTCCACGTAGAAGCGGTCGGGGAACACCTGCATCCACTCGCGGGCCAGCACTTCGGCTTCCTGAGGGTTGCCGCCCAACAGCGCGATACCCACCTCGCCCTCTTTGGCGGCCGAGAGCATGATCACGCCCTCGCTCGCCTCGGCCACCCACTCGCGCTCGATGATGATCGAGCCGTTGCGCTGGCCATCGATAAAACCGCGAGAAATCAGCTCGGTGAGGTTGCGATAACCGACGCCGTTCATCGCCAACAGGCTGATGCGGCTCAAAGGGTTATCCGGGTCTTTGTTGGACAGCCACAGGTCGGCACCGCAAATCGGCTTGATGCCGGCGCCCATGGCGTTCTTGTAGAACTTGACCAGGGAACACATGTTGTTCTGATCGGTAACCGCTACCGCGGGCATGTTCATGCCCACCAGGGTTTTGACCAGCGGTTTGATCCGTACCAGGCCGTCGACCAGGGAATATTCAGTGTGCAGGCGCAGGTGAACGAATGAAGCCGGCATAGTGATCCTGTGCAAAAACTTAGAAACAACAAGGCCCGGGATTGTACCGGGCCTTGGCAAAAACATCAGCCTCGCGACTAAACCTCGGTGAGGCTCTCGCGCAGCGCGTAAGCCTGGCGAACCGGGGCGAACGAGCGCCGGTGGATAGGCGTTGGGCCCAAGCGAGCCAATGCTTCCAGATGAACGGGCGTCGGGTAGCCTTTATGGCCACCGATGCCGTAGCCGGGGTAGATCAATTCAAACGCGGCCATTTCACGGTCACGGCTGACCTTGGCCAGAATCGACGCGGCAGCGATGGCGGGCACCTTGCTGTCACCCTTGACCACGGCTTCTGACGGCATCGCCAATGTGGGGCAGCGGTTGCCGTCGATCATCGCCATTTTCGGAGTGATGTGCAGGCCTTCCACCGCGCGCTGCATGGCCAGCATGGTCGCGTGGAGGATGTTCAATGTGTCGATTTCTTCGACTTCGGCCCGAGCAATATGCCAGCTCAGGGCTTTTTCACAGATCTCGTCGTAGAGTTTTTCGCGACGCGCTTCGGTGAGCTTCTTCGAATCATTAAGGCCGAGGATCGGACGGTTCGGGTCCAGAATCACCGCTGCCGTGACTACCGCACCACACAGCGGGCCGCGCCCTACTTCGTCAACACCGGCCACCAGTTCGTGGGCTTGCGCGACCAGGCTGAAATCCAGGCCCATTTGCACGGTCATAAGGTTTCCTGTTTGTGGCCGATCAATGTAAGCACGGCATCCGCCGCCTGGTTCGACGCATCACGGCGCAAGGTGCGATGGATGTCGTCAAAACCACGGGTCTGCTCCTCGCCACCGTCGATCAGCGGCAATAAGGCCTGCGCCAAGGCCTCTGGCGTTGCATCGTCCTGCAGCAACTCCGGCACCAACAGGCGCTGGGCCAACAAATTGGGCAAAGAGATGTAAGGGCTTTTGACCATGCGTTTCAGAATCCAAAAGGTCAGCGGCGCCAGGCGATAAGCCACAACCATGGGCCGCTTGTAGAGCAAAGCCTCCAGGGTGGCGGTGCCCGAGGCGATCAGTACCGCGTCGCACGCCGCAAGGGCCAGGTGCGACTGACCGTCAAGCAAGGTCAAAGGCAGGTTGCGCCCCTCAAGCAGCGTCTCGATTTGCGCGCGTCGTTGCGGGCTGGCGCACGGCAGCACAAAACGCAGACCGGGCTTGAACGCCTGCAGGCGTTCGGCGGCATCAAAAAACAAAGCGCCGAGGCGACCGACTTCGCCGCCACGACTGCCCGGCATCAGCGCCACCAGCGGACCATCGGGCAAGCCCAGCTCGGCACGCGCGGCGGCGCGGTCAGCGTGCAATGGAATGGTGTCGGCCAGGGTGTGCCCGACAAACCGCACCGGCACGCCCTTCTCCTCGTAGAACCTGGCCTCAAAGGGCAGCAGGGTCAGCATCAAGTCGCAGCCTTCGCGGATGTTGAGCACGCGCTTCTGTCGCCACGCCCAGACGGACGGGCTGACGTAGTGCACGGTCTTGATCCCGGCCTGACGCAACTTGAGTTCGATATTGAGGGTGAAATCCGGCGCATCGATGCCGATAAATACGTCGGGCTTTTCTTCGATCAGGGTTCGAATCAGCAGCTTGCGGCGAGCCAGCAGCTCACGCAAACGGCCCAACACTTCCACCAGCCCCATGACCGAGAGGCGCTCCATGGGAAAGTAAGACGTGAGGCCTTCGGCCTGCATCAGCGGGCCACCCACACCGATGAATTCAACCGCAGGGTGCTGGGCCTTGAGCGCGCGCATCAGGCCTGCGCCCAAAATATCGCCGGATGCTTCTCCGGCCACCAGCGCAATACGCAGATTAGCCATGATCAGCGGGTGATGCCGCGAGTCGATGCCTGGATCGAGTCACGGAATACCGCGACCTCCGGGAACAAGGCTGCCGGCTCGGTCAGCTCGGTCAACGCCTGCTCAACCGTCAATCCCTGGCGGTACACCACCTTGTAAGCGCGGCGCAGGGCGTGAATCGCGTCTTCGCTGAAACCGCGACGGCGCATGCCTTCAAAGTTCATGCTGCGCGCTTCGGCTGGGTTGCCGAATACCGTGACGAATGCCGGCACGTCCTTGCCGATCGCGGTGCCCATGCCGGAAAAGCTGTGGGCGCCGATATGGCAATATTGGTGCACCAGCGTGAAGCCGGACAAAATTGCCCAGTCGTCAACGTGCACGTGGCCGGCCAGCGCAGTGTTATTGACCAGAATGCAGTGGTTACCAATAACACTGTCGTGGCCAATGTGTGCGTAGGCCATGACCAGGTTGTGATCACCCAGGGTGGTCTCCGCACGATCTTGCACGGTGCCACGGTGGATGGTCACGCCTTCACGGATGATGTTGTGGTCACCGATTACCAGGCGTGTTTCTTCACCCTTGTACTTCATGTCCGGGGTATCTTCGCCTACCGAGGAAAACTGGTAGATACGATTGTGTTTGCCAATACGGGTCGGACCTTTAAGGATCACGTGTGGCCCGATGACAGTCCCCTCGCCGATTTCAACACCTGCGCCGATGATCGACCAAGGGCCGACCTCAACGTCGGCGGCCAGAACGGCCGACGGATCGATGATTGCGCGAGGGTCAATCAAACTCATAGTTTGCGTTCCGCGCAGATGATCTCGGCGGAGCACACAGGCTTGCCGTCCACCGAGGCCTGGCATTCGAACTTCCAGATCTGGCGCTTGCAACTGATGAACTTGGCTTCGAGGATCAACTGGTCACCCGGCGTGACCGGGTTGCGGAAGCGCAGCTTGTCGGAGCCCACGAAATAATACAGCGTGCCGTCGGCAGGCTTGAGGTCGAGCATTTTGAAACCAAGGATACCGGCAGCCTGCGCCATCGCTTCGATGATCAATACGCCCGGCATGATTGGATGCGCAGGAAAGTGACCATTGAAGAACGGTTCGTTGATGCTGACATTCTTGTAGGCACGAATGCGCTTTTCCTCGACGTTGAGGTCCACTACACGGTCCACCAGCAGGAACGGGTAACGGTGAGGCAGGTATTCGCGAATCTCGTTGATGTCCATCATTTCGGGGGGGAAGCCTGTAATAAAGATTGGGGGCGGGCGACTAAACGCACGCCCCGCTAGCAAATCAAGGAGGCAGTCTAGCGGCTGTGCACACTTGATATGGAAATGGTATCAGCCTTCTGATGAAGCATCACCGCCAGGGGTCACGTCCTCGACACGCTTTTCGACCTGCTTGAGGCGTCGGGCCATATCGTCGATCTTGCGCAAACGTGCGGCACTTTTGCGCCACTCAGCCGCTGGCTGCATGGCCGTACCGGAAGAGTAGGACCCAGGCTCGGTAATCGAATGGGTCACCATGGTCATGCCGGTAATGTACACGTTGTCGCAAATCTCGATATGCCCCACCAGCCCAACGCCGCCGCAAGCATGCAATGCTTGCCAATCTTGGCACTGCCGGATATGCCCACGCAGGCGGCCATGGCGGTGTGATCGCCAATCTGCACGTTATGCGCAATCTGAATCTGGTTATCGAGCTTCACGCCGTTACCGATCAAGGTATCGGCCAAGGCCCCGCGATCGACGGCGGTGTTCACGCCGATTTCCACGTCATCGCCGATCCATACGCCGCCGACGTGGGCAATCTTGTGCCAAACACCTTTGGAATTGGCAAAGCCAAAACCTTCGCCGCCGATGACGGCGCCCGACTGAATCACCACTCGCTCACCGATACGCACGCCGTGGTACAGGGTCACGCGCGGGGCCAACCAGCCATCGGCGCCGATTTCACAGCGCGCACCGATAAAGCAATGTGCGCCGACCGTTACCCCGGCGGCAATGCGCGCGCCGCTCTCGATCACTGCAAATGCGCCAATGCTGGCCGCAGGATCAACCACAGCATCCTCGGCGATCACCGCAGACGGATGAATACCGGGGCTGGCCTTGGGTTTTGGAGCGAACAGGTGCGACGCCTTGGCAAAAGCCAGGTAAGGGTCAGCCACCACCAGCGCAGCCCCGGTAAACCCTTCGGCATCGGCGGCCGTCAGCAACACGGCTGCGGCTTGGCTGTCGGCCAGGTATTTACGGAATTGGGGCTTTGCCAGGAAGCTCAACTGAGCTGGGCCAGCCTCCTGCAAGGCGGCTAGCCCAGTGATTTCTTTCTCACTGGAGCCACGCAAGGTGGCCCCCAGGAGCTCGGCCAACTCGCCGAGTTTGATAGTTGCGGTCATGGCTTACTTCAGCTGATTCATGCGCTCGATCACCTGACGGGTGATGTCGTATTGAGGCTTGACGTCGATCACGGCGCCGCGCTCAAACACCAAGTCGAAGGCACCTTTCTTGATGACTTCTTCCACAGCGCTGTCGAGTTTCGGCTTGAGCTGCTTGAGCATTTCGCGGTCTGCAACAGCCTTGGCTTCGTTCAGTTCTTTGGACTGGAACTGGTAGTCACGGGCCTTTTGCTTGAATTCAAGCTCCAGACGCTCGCGCTCGCCTTGCTGCATGTTTGTCGCCGCGCGACCAGACGATCCTGGATACCCTTGGCGCTGCTTTCCAGAGTCTTCAGCTTGGTCAGTTGTGGGCCGAATTTTTTCTCGGCGTCCACTGCGTAACGCTTGGCCGCATCGGACTCCAGCAGGGCCATCTGATAGTTCAGAACGGCGATTTTCATTTCGGCGAAGGCCGGTGTGGTTACCAGCACAGTTGCCAGCAGAACCAATTGAGTCAACTTACGCACGATGCACTCCTACAGAATCCGTTGTCGTTATCTTGGGTCAGACGCTTAGAACGTCTGGCCGAGGGAGAATTGGAAAATCTGGGTTTCAGCGTTATCCGGTTTCTTGATCGGCATGGCCAGAGCAAAGCTCAATGGGCCAAGCGCGGTCACCCAGGTCACGCCAACACCAACGGAGCTTGCCATGTTGCTGAGGCTCACGTCGTTGCACTGAGTCTGAGACTTCACGCCACTAGGGTTGCTGACCTGCTGGCACTTGGAGTCGAATACGTTACCCACGTCCCAGAAGACCGAAGTACGCAACGAACGCTGGTCCTTGACGAATGGCAGCGGGAACAGAATCTCCGCACCACCCTGGATCAACACGTTACCACCGAATGGCGTAGCGTCGTTGTCGGAGTCCGCGATGGTGCCGCGGTTACCGGTGATCGCTTCACCGCGGCTTGGCGTACCACGCGGACCCAAAGTGCTGTCCTTGAAGCCACGAACCGAGTTGAAACCACCTGCATAGTAGTTCTCGTAGAACGGCAGACCACTGGTGGAACCGTAACCGTCGCCATAACCCAGCTCAGTGTGCAGGCGCATGGTGTAGTTATCGCTCAGCGGCTGGAACAACTGGCCACGGTAGTCGAGCTTGAAGAACGACAGGTCGCTGCCCGGTGTTGTGACTTCCGCAGTCAAGCTCTGGGAATGGCCACGGGTCGCCAGTACACCTTTGTTCAGGGTCGATTCCGACCAACCGGCCGAAGCCTTGAAGTTCAGGAACTGATCACCCTCTTTCTGCGTGAAGTTGAAGATTTCGTCCACGGTGTAAACACCGGTCTTGATCTTGTCCTGTTGCGCGGTCAAGCCGAAGGTCAGGCGCGACGTTTCGCTGATCGGGTAGCCGATGTTCACACCGGCACCAAAACTATCGATAGCGTAGCTCGCCAGTTCGGTGTTGAGCTTGTCGTAGTCGGTGGTGCGGTAGAAGGCGTTATAGCCCAGGCTCACACCGTCAGCAGTCCAGTAGGGGTCGACATAACCGAAGTTATAGCGGCTCTGGTATTCGCTGCGCGTAAGACCGATGGAAACCTTGTTACCGGTACCGAGGAAGTTGTTCTGGGTGATCGAACCACCGAGGATCAGGCCGGCACTCTGTGCGAAACCGACGCTGGCGGTGATCGAACCGGAGGCTTGCTCTTCAACCGCGTAGTTCACGTCAACCTGGTCATCCACACCCGGTACGGCCGGGGTTTCGACGTTGACTTCCTTGAAGAAGCCCAGGCGCTCAAGACGCGTTTTGGACTGGTCGATCAAATAAGTCGACGCCCAGCCACCTTCCATCTGGCGCATTTCACGACGCAGCACTTCGTCGGCAGACTTGGTGTTGCCACGGAAGTTGATGCGGTTAACGTAGGCACGCTTGCCGGGGTCGACGACAAAGGTGACGTCCACGGTGTGGTCATCATCGTGCGGGGTCGGCACGCCGTTAACGTTGGCGAAGGTATAGCCTTCGTTACCCAGACGACGGGTGATCAGTTCGGACGTGGTGGTCATCAGCTTGCGCGAGAACACCTGGTTCTTCTGCACCAGCAACAGCGCCTTGACCTGGTCTTCAGGTACTTTCAGGTCGCCGCTGAGTTTTACGTCACGAACGGTGTACTTCTCGCCTTCGTTGACGTTGACGGTAATGTAGACGTGCTTTTTGTCAGGGGTGATGGACACCTGGGTCGAAGCGATATCCATATTGATATAGCCGCGGTCCAGGTAGTAGGAACGCAGACGCTCCAGGTCACCGGACAGTTTTTCACGGGCGTACTTGTCGTCGTTCTTGAAGAACGACAACCAGTTGGTGGTCTTCAGCTCGAACAGGTCGATCAGGTCGTCATCAGCGAACTTGGTGTTACCCACCACGTTGATGTGCTGAATCGCCGCCACGGTGCCTTCGTTGATGTTGACCTTAAGGCCGACACGGTTACGAGGCTGCGGGATCACTTCGGTTTCCACGCTCGCGGAGTAGCGACCCTGGGCAACGTACTGACGTTGCAGTTCGTTACGCACACCCTCAAGGGTGGCGCGCTGGAAGATCTCGCCCTCGGCCAGGCCGGATTGCTTGAGGCCCTTCATCAAGTCTTCAGTGGAGATCGCTTTGTTGCCCTCGATCTCGATACTGGCGACAGAAGGTCGCTCAACGACGGTGATGACCAGGACGTTGCCTTCGCGACCCAGCTGGATATCTTGAAAGAACCCGGTTTTGAACAGCGCACGAGTGGATTCCACCAGGCGACGATCATCCGCCTGTTCCCCGACGTTCAACGGCAAGGCACCAAAGACGCTACCGGCGGAAACCCGCTGGAGGCCGTTGACGCGAATATCGGAGATAGTGAAGGACTCGGCGTGAACTTCGGCGATCATCAATACGGTGAGAACCGCAGTTAGCAGCAGACGTTTCATGAAGTCCTTTCTTATTCCAACTGGCAATAAACAAACTGCCGCAAAATGCGGCAGATTCGCAATTCAGCGAAGCGTTACAGTCGTCCCAGATCGTTGACCAGAGCTAACAACATCACTCCGACCACCAAACTGATACCGATCTGTATCCCCCAACCCTGCACCCGATCCGACAAGGGGCGACCACGCACCCACTCGACCAGATAAAACAACAGATGCCCCCCATCCAATACAGGAATGGGCAGCAAATTCAGAACTCCAAGGCTAATACTCAGATAAGCCAGGAAATTCAGGAAATCCGCGACACCCGACTGGGCAGAAGCGCCCGCCACTTTAGCAATGGTTATCGGTCCACTCAAGTTTTTTACCGAGAGCTCGCCGAACAACATTTTCTTGAGCGATTCGAGGGTCAGCACACTCATGGTCCAAGTGCGTTTTGCACCCTCGCCAATCGCCGCTACAGGCCCGAAGCTGACCTCGCGCACCATCGATGGCGGCCATTCGACACCCTTGACCCCGGCACCGAGGTAACCCCCGGCCGCCTTGGCTTCCCCGCGAACCGCCAGGGTCACAGGGACGTCGATTTGAGCACCATCGCGCTCAACTTTCAGCACAATTTTGGTATCAGGACGTACACGCACCAGGTCGACCACTTGCTGCCAGTCGCCCAGCGGCTGACCATCAAGGGCCAGCAAGCGGTCGCCGGTTTTCAGACCTGCGGCCTGCGCCGGGCCTTTAGAATCCAGCTCGGCGAGCACCGGCGGCAGCGACGGACGCCATGGGCGAATCCCCAGCGACTTGATCGGGTCGGGTTCGTCCGCCCCTTTGAGCCAGTGATCCAGGGTCAGCTCGCGCGGGGTTTCGGCAGTCGAATCCTGCTCGCGCACCAGCACATTGATGGTGCCGCTTTCACCCATGCGGCGCACCAACTGCAAATTGACGGCGCCCCAACCCGTGGTCGGCTCGCCATCAATAGAAACAATTTCCTGCCCAGCGACCAGCCCGGCCTTGGCCGCCATGCTGCCCGCTTCGACCGCGCCGATCACCGGGCGCACCTGCTGGCTGCCCAGCATGGCCAATACCCAGAAGAACAGCATCGCCAACAGAAAGTTGGCAATCGGCCCGGCTGCCACAATAGCGATACGCTGACCCACGGTCTTGCGATTGAAGGACTGGTCCAGTTGCTCCGCAGGCACTTCGCCTTCGCGCTCGTCGAGCATCTTGACGTAGCCACCCAGCGGGATGGCCGCAATCACGAACTCGGTGCCACGACGGTCGTGCCAGCGCAGCAACGGCATGCCGAAACCGACGGAAAAGCGCAGTACCTTGACGCCGCAACGACGCGCCACCCAAAAGTGGCCGAACTCGTGGAAGGTCACCAAAACACCCAGAGCGACCAGGGTGCCGACAATCATGTAGAGCGCACTCATCTAATTTCTCCGCATTCCAATCCAGTGCCTCAAGGCTCAAACCTGCCCCAAGACTAACGCGCGTTGCGGTTCAACCATTGCTCGGCCAGCGCCCGGGCTTTTGTATCAGCTTCGAACACTGCGCCCAAATCATTTACTGGCACGACCGGCTCAAGGCTCAAAACGTCCTCAATGATACTCGCGATCTGCGGAAAGCGGATTCGCCGTTCGAGAAACGCCGCCACCGCGACTTCGTTGGCCGCATTGAGCATCGCCGGCGCACTGTTGCCCGCCTGCGCAGCATGCCGCGCCAGGCGCAAACACGGAAAGCGCTGTTCGTCCGGTGCTTCGAAGTCCAACCGTGCAATCGCGAACAGGTCCAGGGGCGCCACACCGGAATCAATCCGCTGCGGCCACGCCAGGGCGTTGGCGATTGGCGTGCGCATATCGGGGTTACCCAATTGCGCCAATACCGAACCGTCCACGTAGTCGACCAGGGAATGAATCACACTTTGTGGATGGATAACCACCTCGACCTGACCTGGCCGGGCGTCGAACAGCCAACACGCCTCGATCAGTTCCAGGCCCTTGTTCATCATGCTCGCCGAATCCACCGAAATTTTGCGCCCCATGGACCAGTTCGGGTGCGCACAGGCCTGATCGGGAGACACGTGCTCCAGCTCGGCCAGTGGAGTTTGACGGAACGGCCCGCCGGATGCCGTAAGAAGAATCCGCCGCACACCGACTTGGCTCAGACCACGCGCAAAATCACCGGGCATGCATTGGAAAATCGCGTTGTGCTCGCTGTCCAGCGGCAGCAGCACGGCGCCGCTGTTGCGTACCGCCTGCATAAAGAGTGTGCCGGACATCACCAGCGCTTCTTTGTTGGCCAGCAAAATCTTCTTGCCGGCATCAACCGCCGCCAGCGTAGGACGCAAACCTGCAGCCCCCACAATGGCTGCGACCACGGTATCGACCTCGGCATCGGCCGACACCTGGCACAAGCCCTCCTCGCCCACTAACACCTGCGTAGCAAGGCCGGCAGCCCGCAGCTCTGCCTGTAAACCACGCGCCGCAGCCGCCTCAGGTACCACAGCAAAGCGTGGCGTGTGGCGCGCACACAGCGCGAGCAGTTCAGGTAAACGCGTAAAGCCGGTCAGGGCAAACACTTGATAGCGGTCCGGGTGGCGAGCGATCACATCCAGGGTGCTCAGCCCTACCGAGCCGGTCGCACCCAATACCGTCACCTGTTGCAAACGGCTCACGAAGCGGTCATCCACAGCAGCACGGCAAAGATCGGAATCGCGGCGGTGAGGCTGTCGATTCGGTCGAGCACGCCGCCATGACCCGGCAGCAGGTTGCTGCTGTCCTTGACCCCGGCCTGGCGCTTGAACATGCTTTCAGTGAGGTCGCCCACCACCGAGATAAATACAACAATGGCGGTGCCCAACAAGGCCAGGAGGATTTCCTTCAGCGCCCAGTCGCGCACCACACCCACCACCAGCGTGATCAGCAAGGTCAATGCCAGGCCGCCGTAAACGCCTTCCCAGCTCTTGCCGGGGCTGACGGCCGGCGCCAGTTTGCGCTTGCCGAAGGCTCGACCCGAGAAGTAAGCGCCAATATCAGCGCCCCACACCAGCACCATCACCGCCATGATCAGCCAATTGCCCATCGGCGAATTTTTGATCTCGACCAGCCCTTGCCAGGCCGGCAGCAGAATCAACAAGCCAATCACCAGCTTGCTGGCCACACTCGACCAATGGCCACTGGTGCGCGGATAGGTGAGTACCAGGAAGGTCGCCAGCGCCCACCACAGCACAGCCGCGCCCAACACCCAAGGCACCACAATGCTCGACAGGGTATGCATCAGGAACAGCAACAGCGCCACGACAGCGGCGTACACCACACGCGGTAATTGAGCGCTGAAACCCGCCAGGCGCGCCCATTCCCAAGCCCCCCAGGGTCACGACCAGGCCGATAAACAGCGCAAAGCTGGAACCGTTGAGCAGGAAGAAACCACACAAGGCAATCGGTAGCAGGATAAGTGCTGTGATGATTCGTTGTTTAAGCATTTAAACCCGGGCTCCAGCTTCTATCTGCTCGCTCGTTTTACCGAAGCGACGCTGACGGGAAGCGAAATCGGCCAGCGCATTACGCATGGCATCGTGTTTGAAGTCCGGCCAGAACAGGTCGGAGAAGTACAGCTCGGTGTAAGCCAACTGCCACAGCAGGAAGTTGCTGATGCGGTGCTCGCCACCGGTACGGATGCACAAGTCCGGCAACGGCAAGTCGCCCGTCACCAGGCAGGTTTGCAGCAGGTCGGGCGTAATGTCGTCCGGCCGTAGATGACCGGCCTGCACTTCGCGGGCAAGCCGCTGCGCAGCCTGGGCGATGTCCCACTGGCCACCGTAGTTGGCTGCAATTTGCAGCACAAAACGATTGGCACCCGCGGTGATCGCCTCAGCTTCGCGCATGGCCGCTTGCAGTTCCGGGTGGAACCGCGAGCGATCACCAATGATCCGCAGGCTGATATTGTTGTCGTTGAGGCGCTTGGCCTCACGACGCAGGGCCTTGAAGAACAGGTCCATCAGGGCACTGACTTCTTCGGCCGGGCGCTGCCAGTTCTCGCTGGAGAAGGCAAACAGCGTCAATACTTCGACCTTGGCCTCGGCACACACCTCAATCACGGCGCGCACCGCATCGACACCCGCTTTATGCCCGGCAACACCCGGCATAAAGCGTTTTTTCGCCCAGCGATTATTCCCATCCATGATGATCGCGACATGGCGCGGCACCACGGAAGGTACAGTCTGCTTGGTCTTTTCCATGAAGGCGTCCTGACCCCTTATACGGCCATCAGGTCCTTTTCTTTTTCTTCCGTGGCCTTGGTGATCTGGGCCTCGGCATCTTTGGTCAGCTTGTCGATGTCAGCGACGGCGCGACGCTCTTCGTCTTCGCTGATTTCTTTGTCCTTGACCAATTTTTTCAAGTCACCCAACGCATCACGACGGATGTTACGCACGGCAACGCGCGCATCTTCCGCTGCGCTGCGCGCCTGCTTGGTGAAGCCCTTGCGGGTTTCTTCAGTCAGGGCCGGCATCGAGATCAACAGCAACTCGCCGAGGTTGGTCGGGTTAAGGTTCAGGCCGGCGCTCTGGATTGCCTTGTCGACGGCGCCGAGCATGTTGCGCTCGAAGGCCACGACTTGCAGGGTGCGCGAGTCTTTCACGGTGATGTTGGCGACTTGGGTGATGGAAGTGTCTGTGCCGTAGTACGGCACCATCACGCTACCCAAAATGCTCGGGTGGGCCTTGCCGGTACGGATCTGCCCAAAAGCGTGGTTCAGAGAATCCAGCGATTTGTGCATGCGCTCTTGAGCGTCTTTCTTGATTTCGTTGATCATTGTTGGCCTTCCTCGATCAGAGTCCCTTCCGCGCCGCCGTGTACGATGTTCAGCAGGGCGCCGGGCTTGTTCATGTTAAATACGCGCAGTGGCATCTTGTGGTCGCGGCACAGGCAAATAGCCGTCAGGTCCATCACGCCCAGCTTGCGATCCAGTACTTCATCGTAAGTCAGATGATCGAACTTCTCGGCATGCGGGTCTTTGAATGGGTCTGCGGTGTAAACGCCATCCACCTTGGTGGCCTTGAGCACTACGTCGGCATCAATTTCGATGGCGCGCAGGCACGCAGCCGAGTCCGTGGTGAAGAACGGGTTACCGGTACCCGCAGCGAAGATCACCACTTCCTTGGCGTTCAAGTGGCGCATGGCCTTGCGGCGATCATAGTGATCGGTCACGCCGACCATGGAAATAGCCGACATCACGATTGCCGAGATGTTGGCACGCTCCAGGGCGTCACGCATGGCCAAGGCGTTCATCACAGTGGCCAGCATGCCCATGTGATCACCGGTGACCCGATCCATACCGGCCGCACTGAGTGCCGCACCACGGAACAGGTTGCCACCACCGATCACCAGGCCGACCTGGACGCCGATACCGACCAATTGGCCGACTTCCAGCGCCATGCGGTCGAGCACCTTGGGATCAATCCCGAACTCTTCCGAGCCCATCAGGGCCTCGCCGCTAAGCTTGAGTAGAATGCGTTTATAGCGAGCTTGATAACCACTGCCCTGCTGAGCCATTGCGAATCTCTCCTGCGGCGTATTTTTAAAAATTCTTGGCGAGCCGTTTACGGCTTGCGTTCACTCTAGCTGGACGCTGTCACAGCGCCATCGGAACACGGCTTTGTAAGCCAGTTCCGATAGGAATCCAAATAAAATCGGCCTTCCCATTTGAAAAGAGGCTGCGCGCGTGAGCGGGCAGCCTCTTTCGGCGACAGTTAAAAACTGTCTTATTGCTTGGCGGCAGCCAGCTGGGCAGCAACTTCTTCAGCGAAGTTGTCGACCGGCTTCTCGATGCCGTCGCCTACTTTGTAGTAGGTGAAGGAAACGATTTCTGCACCGGCTTTTTTGGCCAGTTCGCCCACTTTGATCTCAGGGTTCTTGACGAACGCCTGCTCAACCAGGCTCGCTTCAGCCAGGAACTTGCTGATACGGCCTTTGATCATGTTTTCAACGATGTTTTCTGGCTTGCCGGCGATCTTGTCAGCGTTGAGGCTCAGGAACACGGCTTTTTCGCGTTCGATTGCGTCAGCGGACACTTCCGATGGCAGCAGGAATTCAGGGTTGCTGGCCGCTACGTGCATAGCGATGTCTTTGGCCAGTTCAACGTCGCCGCCTTTAAGGGCAACTACAACGCCGATCTTGTTACCGTGCAGGTAACCGCCAACCACATCACCTTCGATGCGAGCCAGACGACGGATGTTGACGTTTTCGCCAACCTTGCCGACCAGTACCAGGCGATCAGCTTCTTGCGCTTCGATCAACGGCTCAACAGTTGTCAGCTTGTCGTCGAATGCTTTTTTGACGCTGGCAGCAACGAATGCCTTGAAGTCGTCCTGCAGAGCCAGGAAGTCGGTCTGCGAGTTCACTTCCAGCAGAACGGCGGCTTTACCGTCTTCAACCAGAGCGATAGCGCCTTCAGCCGCTACGTTGCCTGCTTTCTTGGCAGCTTTGATGGCGCCGGAAGCACGCATGTCATCAATAGCTTTTTCGATGTCGCCGCCAGCCTTGGTCAAGGCCTTTTTGCAATCCATCATGCCTTCGCCAGTACGCTCACGCAGTTCTTTAACCAACGCTGCAGTAATCTCTGCCATTTCAAAATCCTCTTGGATAGGTTTTCAACCATTCCACCCGATCAAACGGGCGATCAATTCTTCCCGAATCTCCGTTGTAGGCCGCTGCACATGACAGAGCAATGATGCACCGCCACACGTGGGCGCCAACAAACGGTTTTCGAGGTGGCAAAAAGGGGGCCAAGCCCCCTTTTTGCTTACTGAGTCAACGCCAGGGCGTCAGTTACTCAGCGGCAGCTACCGGAGCTTCCTCAACGAACTGCTCGGTACCACCAGCAACGTGGTTGCGACCACGGATTACAGCGTCAGCCATCGAACCCATGTACAACTGGATAGCGCGGATTGCGTCATCGTTGCCTGGGATGATGTAGTCAACGCCTTCCGGGCTGCTGTTGGTATCGACTACGCCGATAACCGGGATGCCCAGTTTGTTGGCTTCGGTGATCGCGATGCGCTCGTGATCAACGTCGATAACGAACAGTGCGTCAGGCAGACCGCCCATGTCCTTGATACCACCCAGGGAACGATCGAGCTTTTCCAGATCGCGAGTGCGCATCAGCGCCTCTTTCTTGGTCAGCTTGGCGAACGTACCGTCTTCGGCCTGGATTTCAAGGTCACGCAGACGCTTGATGGAAGCACGGATGGTTTTGAAGTTGGTCAGCATGCCGCCCAACCAGCGGTGATCGACGTACGGCGAACCGCAACGTGCTGCTTCTTCAGCAACGATCTTGCCAGCGGAACGCTTGGTGCCAACGAACAGAATCTTGTTTTTGCCCTGGGCCAGACGCTCTACGAAAGTCAAAGCTTCGTTGAACATTGGCAGGGTTTTTTCAAGGTTGATAATGTGGATCTTGTTACGCGCGCCGAAAATGTATTTACCCATTTTCGGGTTCCAGTAACGGGTCTGGTGACCGAAGTGCACACCGGCCTTCAGCATATCGCGCATGTTGACTTGGGACATGATAGTTCCTTAATAAGTCGGGTTTGGCCTCCACGTATCCCAATGACCAACCAGCGGCTTCAAGGCCTCCGGCACCCAGGTCATCGTGTCGACACGTGTGTGGATTTAAGCTTCGCGGGGTATCCCCGGAAAGCGGCGCATTTTATACCATATGAAGGACAAAAACGAAACCCGAATTCACAGTTGCCGTGTGACGCTTTTGCGTAACCCTTTGAATAGCCCCAACAAGCCCCATTTTATAGGCTCCAGGCCTATGTGGAAGCAGGCTTGCTCGCGATACAGGCAGCTCGATACTGATGCCTATAGAAAGAAGCGATCACCAGGCGCTCATAATTTGCCACCCACGTCTGGTAGAATCACGTTTTTTGGGGCTTGTGCGAATTCTGTAACCTTTTGTCGCACGCCCGTAAACCGTATTGATTTCAGCGCGTCGCGCTAGAGAGAGCCTGTATGACCGTTACCTTGAAAACCGCCGAAGACATCGCCGGCATGCGCGTTGCCGGCAAACTGGCTGCCGACGTGCTGGAAATGATCGCCGAACACGTCAAGCCAGGCGTCACCACCGAAACCCTGGACCGCCTGTGCCACGACTATATAGTTGACGTGCAAAAAGCCATCCCTGCTCCGCTGAACTACAAAGGCTTCCCCAAGTCGATCTGCACCTCGATCAACCACGTGGTGTGCCACGGCATCCCGGGCGACAAGCCGCTCAAAGATGGCGACACCCTGAATATCGACGTCACCGTGATCAAAGACGGCTACCACGGCGACACCAGCCGCATGTTCCACGTCGGCACCGTGCCGGTCTGGGCCGAGCGCCTGTCGCAGATCACCCAGGAATGCATGTACAAGGCCATCGAAATCGTCAAACCCGGCTGCCGCCTGGGCGACATTGGTGAAGTGATCCAGAAGCACGCTGAAAAGAACGGCTTCTCGGTGGTGCGCGAGTTCTGCGGCCATGGCATCGGCAAGGTGTTCCACGAAGAACCGCAGATCCTGCACTACGGCCGCGCCGGCACCGGCATGGAACTGAAAGCCGGCATGACCTTCACCATCGAGCCGATGATCAACCAGGGCAAAGCCGACACCAAAGTGCTGGGCGACGGCTGGACCGCCATCACCAAAGACCGCAAGCTGTCGGCGCAGTGGGAACATACCCTGCTGGTGACCGACACCGGTTACGAAATTTTCACCCTGCGCGCCGACGACACAATCCCGCGTATTTCGGCGTAAGGCTGGCCCTGGTTTTCCCACTCCGTGTTGTGACTGACTGATAGATAGAAAGGAAAGCCGATCGATGCCCCAGGTGGATCCCGAACTCTTCGACCGCGGCCAGTTCCAGGCCGAACTGGCACTGAAGGCAAGCCCCATCGCAGCCTTCAAGAAGGCTATCCGTCAGGCGCGCGAGGTGCTTGATGAGCGCTTTCGCAAGGGCCGGGACATTCGTCGGCTGATCGAGGACCGCGCCTGGTTCGTCGACAATATCCTGCAAAAAGCCTGGGAACAGTTCAGTTGGAGCGAAGACGCCGACATCGCCCTGGTGGCGGTCGGCGGCTACGGGCGTGGCGAGCTGCACCCTTACTCCGACATCGACCTGCTGATTCTGCTCGACAGCGCCGATCATGAGATTTTTCGCGATTCCATCGAGCGGTTTCTGACGCTGCTGTGGGACATCGGCCTGGAAGTCGGCCAGAGCGTGCGCTCGGTAGAAGAATGCGCCGAAGAGGCCCGCGCCGACCTGACCATCATCACCAACCTGATGGAAAGCCGCACCATCGCCGGCCCCGAACGCCTGCGCCAGCGCATGCTCGAAGTCACCAGTACTGCGCATATGTGGCCAAGCAAGGATTTCTTCCTGGCCAAGCGCGCCGAGCAAAAAGCCCGGCACCACAAGTACAACGACACCGAGTACAACCTGGAGCCCAACGTCAAAGGCTCGCCGGGCGGGCTGCGCGACATCCAGACGATCCTGTGGGTGGCCCGTCGCCAATACGGCACGCTGAACCTGCGCGCCCTGGCAGGCGAAGGTTTTCTGGTGGAAAGCGAGAACGCGTTGCTGGCCTCGTCCCAAGAGTTTTTGTGGAAGGTGCGCTACGCCCTGCACATGCTCGCCGGGCGCTCCGAAGACCGCCTGCTGTTCGACCATCAGCGCTCTATCGCGACCCTGCTGGGCTATGAAAGCGAAGATGCCAAAACCAGCATCGAAAGCTTCATGCAGCAGTATTACCGGGTGGTCATGAGCATCGCCCAGCTCAGTGACTTGATCATTCAGCACTTCGAAGAAGTGATATTGGCCCCCGAAGACGAGGCGCCACCGCAACCGATCAACTCGCGCTTCCAGTTGCACGACGGCTATATCGAGGCGCGCAACGACAACGTGTTCCAGCGCACCCCGTTCGCGATGCTGGAAATCTTCGTGCTGATGGCCCAACAGCCGGAAATCAAAGGCGTGCGCGCCGACACCATCCGCCTGCTGCGCGAAAACCGGCACCTGATCGACGACGACTTCCGCAACGACATTCGCAATACCAGCCTGTTTATCGAGCTGTTCAAGTGCCGCATCGGCATCCACCGCAACCTGCGCCGGATGAACCGCTACGGCATTCTGGGGCGCTACCTGCCGGAGTTCGGCTTTATCGTCGGGCAAATGCAGCACGACCTGTTCCACATCTATACCGTGGACGCGCACACCCTGAACCTGATCAAACACCTGCGCAAGTTGCAGTACACCCAGGTCTCAGAGAAATTCCCGCTGGCCAGCAAGCTCATGGCGCGGCTGCCCAAGCCCGAGCTGATTTACCTGGCCGGCCTGTACCACGACATTGGCAAGGGCCGTCACGGCGACCATTCGGAAGTCGGCGCGGTAGACGCAGAGGCCTTCTGCCAGCGCCATCAACTGCCCGCGTGGGACAGCCGCCTGATCGTCTGGCTGGTGCAGAACCACTTGGTGATGTCGACCACCGCCCAGCGCAAGGACTTGTCCGACCCACAGGTGATCCACGATTTTGCGCAAATCGTCGGCGACGAAACGCACCTCGACTACCTGTACGTGCTGACGGTATCGGACATCAACGCCACCAACCCGACCCTGTGGAACTCGTGGCGCGCCAGCCTGTTGCGCCAGCTCTACACCGAGACCAAGCGCGCCTTGCGCCGTGGCCTGGAAAACCCGGTGGACCGCGAAGAGCAGATCCGCCGCACCCAAAGCGCCGCCCTGGACATACTGGTGCGCGGTGGCAACGACCCGGACGACGTCGAGCAGTTGTGGTCGCAACTGGGCGATGATTACTTTCTGCGCCACACCGCGGGCGACGTGGCCTGGCACAGTGACGCGATTCTGCAGCAGCCGGCTGATGGCGGCCCGTTGGTGCTGATCAAGGAAACCACCCAACGTGAATTCGAGGGCGGCACGCAGATTTTCATCTACGCACCGGACCAGCACGACTTCTTCGCGGTGACCGTGGCCGCCATGGACCAGCTCAACCTGAACATCCATGACGCCCGGGTTATCACCTCGAGCAGCCAGTTCACCCTCGACACCTATATTGTGCTCGACACCGACGGCGACTCGATTGGCGACAACCCCGCGCGGGTTAAAAAAATTCGCGAAGGCCTCACCGAAGCCCTGCGCAACCCCGACGACTACCCGACCATTATCCAGCGCCGGGTGCCGCGCCAACTCAAGCACTTTGCGTTTGCGCCCCAAGTGACCATTCCAACGACGCCCAGCGCCCGGTCACGGTGCTCGAACTCAGCGCGCCGGACCGCCCAGGCTTGCTGGCGCGCATTGGCGGGATTTTCCTGGAGTTCGACCTGTCGTTGCAGAATGCCAAGATTGCAACCCTCGGCGAGCGCGTGGAAGACGTGTTCTTTATCACCGATGCCGACAACCAACCACTGTCCGACCCAGAGCTGTGCCGACGTTTGCAGGCAGCAATCGTCCAGCAATTGAGCGTGACCCAGGAGCCTGGCGTCGAGCTGACACGCCTGACGATTTGAATTTTAACGTTGTGAACGCGATTCCTGTGGCAGCAATGCCATCGCAGGCAAGCCAGCTCCCACAGGGTCAGCGTTCATCCTGACAGAGAACATCATGAACAACGCTCTGAACCAGTTGCAGCCCTACCCGTTCGAAAAATTGCGCGCCCTGCTGGGCAGCGTCACGCCGAACCCGGACAAACGCCCGATTGCGTTGTCGATTGGCGAGCCCAAGCATAAATCCCCCGCATTTGTTGCCCAGGCGTTGGCTGATAACCTCGACCAGATGGCGGTTTACCCCTCCACGCTGGGTATCCCGGCCTTGCGTGAGGCGATTGGCGCCTGGTGCGAGCGCCGCTTCAATGTGCCCAAGGGCTGGCTGGACCCGGCGCGCAACATCCTGCCGGTCAACGGCACGCGCGAAGCGCTGTTTGCCTTTACCCAGACCGTGGTCAACCGCAGCGACGACGCATTGGTGGTGAGCCCGAACCCGTTCTACCAGATCTACGAAGGCGCCGCCTTCCTTGCAGGTGCCACGCCGCATTACCTGCCGTGCCTGGATGAAAACGGCTTTAACCCGGACTTTGACGCCGTGTCTGCGGACGTCTGGAAACGCTGCCAGATCCTGTTTCTGTGCTCGCCAGGCAACCCTACCGGCGCACTGATCCCCGTCGACACACTGAAAAAACTCATCGCCCTGGCGGACGAATACGACTTCGTCATCGCCGCCGACGAGTGCTACAGCGAGCTGTACTTCGACGAGCAAACGCCGCCGCCGGGCCTGCTGAGCGCCTGCGTCGAACTGGGCCGCACTGACTTCAAGCGTTGCGTGGTGTTCCACAGCTTGTCCAAGCGCTCCAACCTGCCAGGCCTGCGTTCGGGCTTTGTGGCCGGCGACGCGGCTATCCTCAAAGCGTTCTTGTTGTACCGCACCTACCACGGCTGCGCGATGCCGGTGCAAACCCAACTGGCCAGCGTCGCCGCCTGGCAAGACGAAGCCCATGTGCTGGCCAACCGTGACCTGTACCGCGAAAAATTCGACGCGGTGCTGGCGATTCTGAAGCCGGTGCTGGACGTGCAAAGCCCGGACGGCGGGTTTTACCTGTGGCCGAATGTGAATGGCGATGATGCTGCGTTTTGCCGGGACTTGTTCGTAGAGGAACACGTAACCGTGGTGCCGGGCTCGTACCTGTCACGCGAAGTCGACGGCGTTAACCCTGGCGCCGGTCGCGTGCGCATGGCGCTGGTCGCGCCGCTGGCTGAATGCGTGGAAGCGGCCGAGCGGATTCGCGCGTTTATCCAGCGCAAGCAGTAACTGCTTCCATACCCGCACCGTGCAACGCGGTGCAGGTTAGACAGGCGCCGTTAACGGCGCCTTATAATCGCTGTTAATGGAACTGAATATTTAGAACACACCACGCAAGGTGTGCAAGGCCGTTATTGCTTAACTAACTTCACTTACGCCTCCACAGGAATAATGATGACTGTTAACGCCACGTTTGACTTGTATACCAACCCTGCACTCACCCTCCTTCAAACAGCGCCAACCGAAGCAATCAGACATGCCCGTGGCATCGCCACTACCGCGTATCTATGGCCACAAAACTCAACCATTACCATCTCCATGTTCGACATGCCTGACGGCGCAAAAAACTACATTAAAAAAAATATAAACCTTTGGCAGCCTTACACCAATTTGAAATTTGATTTCATCAACAGCAATGATGGGGATATCAGGATATCCGGAAAAAAAGAGGGTGGCGGGAGTTGGTCAACCATAGGCACGGAGGCAAAAACACTTCCAATCGACGCCCCCACCATGCACATTGACCTCGTTCAAACGGCTGATTTATTGAACCAGACAATACGGCATGAGTTCGGTCACGCACTGGGCCTTGAGCATGAACACCAACACCCGGAGAACACTATAAAGTGGGACACGGAAAAGCTGTATAAGGCCGCTGCACTGGATAATATTTCAGACGCGGACACCTATGAAAATTTTTTAAAACCACACGACCCAACAACCACAACCCAATCAGCTTATGACGCCGCTTCAATTATGCACTACAAAGTTCTGCCTTCGGTAACAACCGATGGGAGTCAAGTCGGTTTCAACGAGGAGCTATCAGAAGGCGATAAAAAATTCATGGCATTTCTTTATCCTCCCACCTCTGTATCACCACTACCCTGATGCTTATTGCACGGCTGCCAGGTCAGTAGCCCTGCCTTACTCCCCCCCATCACGCAGTGCAGTGCACGTGTCGACCCCTCATTCATCACGGGAGCGTAACCACAAACAATAAGCCAGGAATCTCTCCAGGCTCAGGTCGAATAAACATGTGTATATCCAACCCGTTGAGTGCCACTGATGATCAATAACTTGCCACCGCTGCCTGTTTATACTCGCCACTGCGAGCCGTCCATTGAACCTGACAGTTTAGACACCCACACCCAAAGCCTTTCCAGGAGAAGGCGCAATATCGGTGAACCGGGCAAATATTGGCCGCAACACAGTACGCTCAAGATCGCTCTGTATGATTACGAAATCGACGATGAATACGTGAAGGCAGTCATAAAAGCCGCCAGCCACTGGTTGCCGCATATCAATCTGAAGTTTGAATTCGTGAGCGGCGACGAAGGTGATGTGCGCATCTCGCGCAATCTTGCGGGCGACGCCGGCGGCTCATCGAAATCAGGGACTGACGCCAAAGAACAACCCTGGTACCCCAGTATGTACCTGCCCGGGAACCATGCGGACCCGAGGTTTGAATACGTGGTGATGCATGAGTTCGGGCACATGCTGGGTGCCCATCATGCCCACCAACATCCCGAAGCCGATATCCCTTGGGACATCAAAAAAATAGCTGCAAGCTACAAGGTCAGGGGCTACTTGAACGAGCAGGATATGGAAAAAAACCTGCTGCCGCTGCCTCGCAGCAGCACCTACGATTTTCTGCCTTACGACCCCGACTCGGTCATGCACTACGAGGTCGAACCGAGCCTGACTGATGGCAATTGGGGCCAGAGTGAGTCTTGGGAGATCAGCGACGGGGACATTGCCTGGGCACACATGGCTTATCCAAAACCGGAACAGCCTTAGGCCAGCAGTGAACTACTTGTGCAAACCAAGGTTCGCCTCACTCATATCCAGGTCCGCCAACACCTCGCGCAACACGTCATCACCAATCTGGTGATGGCGGCTCAAGCTGTACAACTCCAACCGCTGCGCGCGCAAGGCCCTGAGGCGCAGCCTGCGCTCAAGCTGGTCCATCTGCTGCGCCAGCGCCTGGGCTTCGGCCGAGTCGTTGAACACGTCTAACTGGTGGCGATATTCCGACATCAAACGCGCCTTCAGCTCGGTCGCCAACGCGGCCTGAGCGGCGTCCTGGCTTTCGGTTTCTGTCGGTTCCTGAGCTTCCAGGGCATGAATGGCGGCCACCGCGGTTTTTTTCCACGCCTCGCGCACTTCATTGTGACGCTGCTCATCCGGGCTTTTTTCGATACCGCGCAACAGCAAGGGCAAGGCGATGCAGGCGGAAATCAACGACAGCAAGATCACACCGGCAGCAATAAAGATCAGCAGGTCGCGCTCCGGGAAATCCTGCCCCGGCGCCAACAGCAAAGGCACCGACATCACACCCGCCAGCGTCACTGCACCGCGCACGCCGCCGACGGTCAACAGCCAGCAGGAACGGGCCGTCGGCACCATGGTCAACTCGCTTTTGCCACGAAGGCGGCGCAGCAAACCCGACAGCCGCCAGATGCTTTGCACCCAGATAAAACGCAGCACGACCAGCACCATAAAAATCGCAATCACTTCCAGGCAGCGATACAACAGGGTTGGCCACAGCGTCGGCTCATGGCTCACCACCGCCTTGATGATGTCCGGCAACTGCAGGCCCAATAACAGGAAGATCAGGCCGTTGAACGCGAACTCCAACAGCGACCAGACACTGCGATTGAGCAAGCGCGTACTGGTTTGGCGTGGCAGCAAGTCGAGCCAGCTTTGCATCATGCCCGCCGCTACCGCCGACAAAATACCCGATGCGCCCAGGCGTTCAGCCAACACATACGCGGCGAACGGCAGCAGCAACATGAACACCACGTGGGTAGCCGGGTCGTCCCAGCCCCGCGCGATCATCCAGGCACGCAACCGGCCGACCAACCAGCTCAATGCCACGCCGACGGCCAGGCCACCCACCGCCACCAGCACAAAGGTCAGGCTGGCATCCGCCAGGGAAAACACGCCGGTCAGCGCCGCCGCCAGCGCGAACTTGAACGTCACCAGGCCCGAGGCATCATTCATCAAGGCTTCGCCCTGCAGCATGTGCATCAGCGGCTTGGGCAAACGATTTTGGGAAATAGCTGACACCGCCACGGCATCGGTCGGTGATAAAACAGCCGCCAGGGCGAAGGCAACCGGCAGTGGAATTGCAGGCAATAGCCAATGAATGAAATAACCGGCGCCGACCACCGTGAACAGCACCAACCCCACCGCCAACGTCAGGATAGGCCCGCGCAGGCGCCACAACTCGCGCTTGGGCATGCGCCAACCATCGGAGAACAACAGCGGCGGCAGGAACAGAAACAAGAACAGCTCCGGGTCCAGGGCCACATGCAGGCCCAACGTCGGCCAGGCCAACAAGGCACCGGCGGCGATCTGCACCAAGGGTAACGGCAGAGGAATGACACGCCCCACAAGGCGCGAAACGCTGACCAGCATCAGCAAGATAAGAACGGTGTAGGCGGTTTGCATAACGCGGGTTTCCCGGACAATCGGCTTGCAACGACACCTATCTGGCAACAACTGGCCGTTGAAGTGCCATATTACCCGGCTATGTTACCCACCCAGGCGCTGCATGACCGTGACGAGCGGCACCCAAACGCGCTGGTCATGGCATAATCCGTGATCTTTAGTTTTTTTCGTACACAGCATCAGATCAGAGGGGGGCAATTCCTTGACCGCTTCAAGCAAAACGTTGCACCTTTTTGGCATCAAAGCCTGCGACACCATGAAAAAGGCCCGCACCTGGCTCGATGAGCACGCTGTGAGCTATGCGTTCCACGACTACAAAACGGCCGGTATCGACCGCGAACACTTGACCCAATGGTGCAACGAGCACGGTTGGCAGGTGGTTTTGAACCGTGCGGGCACCACCTTTCGCAAACTCGAAGACGAACGCAAAGCCGATCTCGATCAGTCGAAAGCCATTGAATTGATGCTCGCACAACCCTCGATGATCAAGCGCCCAGTGCTCGATCTCGGCGACAGAACCCTGATTGGCTTCAAGCCAGATAGTTATTCGGCAGCCCTTACGTAGGCCAGCCCTTCCATTTTTGTAGAGGTAACAGCATGTCCAACTCCCTGTTCAGCCTGGGCTTCGGCGTCGGCACTCAGAACCGCCAAGGTGCTTGGCTGGAAGTGTTTTACGCACAACCGTTGCTCAACCCGTCGGCTGAAATCATCAACGCCATCGCGCCGATCATTGGTTACACCGACGGCAACCAGGCCATTACATTTACTGTCACCCAGGCCTTGCAAATGGCCGACGCGCTTAAAGGCGTCGACAGTGCTCAAGCGGCTTTGCTCAGCCGCCTGGCTGAAAGCCACACCCCGCTGGTGGCCACACTGTTGGCTGAAGACGCGGCACTGACGTCCACGCCCGAGGCCTACCTCAAGTTGCACCTGCTGTCGCATCGCCTGGTCAAGCCGCACGGCCTGAGCCTGGCCGGTGTGTTCCCGCAGTTGCCGAACGTGGCGTGGACCAGCCAGGGCGCGATCGACATCAGCGAACTGGCTGAACGCCAACTCGAAGCGCGCCTGCGTGGCGAGCTGCTGGAAGTGTTCTCGGTGGACAAGTTCCCGAAAATGACCGACTACGTGGTTCCGGCCGGCGTGCGTATCGCTGATGCCGCGCGTATCCGCTTGGGCGCCTACGTGGGCGAAGGCACCACGGTAATGCACGAAGGTTTCGTCAACTTCAACGCCGGCACCGAAGGCCCGGGCATGATCGAAGGCCGCGTGTCGGCTGGCGTGTTCGTCGGCAAAGGCTCCGACCTGGGCGGCGGCTGCTCCACCATGGGCACGCTGTCGGGCGGCGGCAACATCGTGATCAAGGTGGGCGAAGGCTGCCTGATCGGCGCCAACGCCGGCATCGGTATCCCGTTGGGCGACCGCAATACCGTAGAGTCAGGCCTGTACGTGACTGCCGGGACCAAAGTTGCACTGCTCGACGAGCAAAACCAACTGGTTAAGGTGGTTAAAGCCCGCGAATTGGCCGGCCAACCCGACCTGCTGTTCCGCCGCAACTCCGAGACCGGTGCCGTGGAGTGCAAAACCCACAAATCGGCTATCGAACTGAACGAAGCGCTGCACGCTCACAACTAAGCAGCCACTCGATGCCACTAGCGAGCCGTGCCTTTGCGGTGCGGCTCGCCATACGAGTTATGAACACCATGCTTGTGCCTTCCCCCTGGCGCGCTGATTTTCCGGCCATCGCCACCCTGCAACGGCAAGACCAGACCTACCTGGACAACGCCGCCACCACGCAAAAACCTCAAGCCCTGCTGGATGCGATCAGCCATTACTACACCAATGGCGCAGCCAATGTGCACCGTGCCCAGCATTTGCCGGGCGCCCACGCTACCCAGGCCTTTGAAGACAGTCGCAACAAGGTCGCGCAGTGGTTGAACGCAGGTGACAGCGGGCAGATTGTTTTTACCCACGGCGCAACCTCTGCGCTGAACCTCCTGGCCTATGGCCTTGAGCACTTATTCAATGCCGGCGATGAAATTGTTATCAGCGCCCTCGAACACCACGCCAACCTGCTGCCCTGGCAGCAACTGGCCAAACGTCGCGCGCTCACGCTGGTGGTATTGCCGCTGGGCGAGGACGGCGTGATTGACCTTCATGCCGCCGCCGGGTTGATCGGCCCGCGCACGCGCTTGCTGGCGGTGAGCCAGTTATCCAACGTACTCGGCGCCTGGCAACCCTTGGAAGCCTTGCTGGCAATGGCCAAGGCCCACGGCGCACTGAGCGTGGTGGATGGCGCCCAAGGCATCGTCCATGGCCGCCATGATGTGCAGGCGCTGGGCTGCGATTTCTACGTATTCTCCAGCCACAAGCTCTATGGGCCGGACGGCGTCGGCGTGTTGTACGGGCGCAACGAAGCCCTGCATCACCTGCGCCACTGGCAGTTTGGCGGCGAGATGGTGCAACAGGCGGACTACCACAGCGCCAGTTTCCGCCCCGCGCCGCTGGGTTTTGAAGCGGGCACGCCGCCGATTGCCGGCGTGATCGGCTTGGGCGCCACACTGGATTACCTGAGTTCGCTGGATCAACAGGCCGTGGTCGCCCATGAAGCGGCCTTGCACGACTACCTGCTGCGCGGGCTGAAAGCACGCAACGGCGTGCGCGTGCTGGGTTCGCCGCACGTGGCGTTGGCCAGTTTTGTGGTGGACGGCGTGCACAATGCCGACCTCGCGCACGTGCTGACCGAGCAAGGTATTGCGGTGCGTGCCGGGCATCATTGTGCAATGCCGTTGCTCAAGGCGATGCACTTGTCGGGGGCGATTCGTGTGTCGCTGGCGCTGTACAACGATTCCGACGACCTGGAGCGTTTTTTTGAAGCGCTGGACCAGGCGCTGGAGCTGTTGCGATGAGCTTGCCGGTGGATGCAGTCAGCGCGCTGGAGGCTTTTCAAGCAGTCGGCAGTTGGGAGCAACGCGCACGGATGTTGATGCAATGGGGCGAGCGGCTGCCGGCCCTGGCCGATGAGGATAAGGTCGACGCCAACCTCGTACAGGGCTGCGAAAGCCTGGTGTGGTTGGTCGGCCGCCTGCAAGATGGCCATTGGCAATTTGCCGCGCGCAGCGACGCGCGGATGATTCGTGGTTTGGTGGCGTTGCTGCTGGCGCGGGTTAACGGCCTGTCGGCTGCCGATTTGCAGAGGGTTGACCTGCCCGACTGGTTCGATCAACTGGGGCTTTCCCGGCAGTTGTCAGTGTCGCGCAGTAATGGCTTGAATGCGGTATTGCAGCGCATGCGAGACCTGAGCCGTATACAGAACTGACGGGTGGGAGCGGGCTTGCTCGCGATGGCGGCGTGTCAGTTGAAA
>NZ_VUAZ01000082.1 GCF_009296165.1 Pseudomonas kitaguniensis
CTGCTATCGGGATACCAAACGTCAGTCAGTTGCCCGTGTTTGTTGTAGCTGTAGTCGGTAACGTTGCCGTCGGGATCAGTCTTGCGCGTGACCTCGCCTTGATCGTTACGCTCATACTTCCAAATCGCCTCGCCACGGCGCACCACACGTACGAAGCCGTTGTCATGCTCGTAGGAAGTCGGCTCATCGTCCCCCGGAAACAGCGCGACCAAGCGTCCGGCTTCATCGTACTGATACGCCGTCACCGCCCCCAGCGGGTCTTGCTCGACCGTCAGCCGGCCCTGGTCGTCATAGGATTTGAAATGCTCAGCGCCATCCGGATCAATCCGCTGCACCAGCCGTGCGCGCTGGTCATGCACGTAAACTTCCTGGCTGCCATCGGCGTTGTGAACCGTGACCCTGCCGTTGTCATCCCAGGCATAACGCGTGTCCATCTGCGAAAAACTGGCCCAATGCCGAACACACCGCGCCGCCTTGCCTGATCGTTCCCACGCCCAAAAGAAACGCGCGCTACCGGCCAACTGCCGCTCGAGAATGACGTGCTGCTCGTCGTACCGATAAAACTCGGTTTCGCCGACGGCATTGGTCGCTGAAAGCAGTCGTCCAGCGTCGTCGTAGGCGTAGGAAACAAGAGTTTGCTCTGTCAGCCATTCGAAAGGTTCATGGCCTTGGGCACGCTGAACCTGATAGTCCACCGCCACGATGTGGCCAGACGCGTAGCGTAAAAACAGCGACCGGCCTACACCATTGTCCAGCCGCTCAATGCGCCCGAGAAAATCCCGAATAATCCTCAGCCGGTTGTCGTAAGCGTCGCTGATCGCCGTCAGCGCACCCTGAGAGAAGTGATAAAAACGCGAAGCCTGAGCCAGCACTAATTCACCGGGCAGATCACCCCAATAAATCGCCGCTTCGGCCAGGCTGTTGGTGATCGCCGGTCTAGAAACAGTGGGTAACGGAAACTCAGTCGACCGATTCTCATGGTCCGTCCACACCACCGAATCACCGTCCACCACCAGCCGCTGCGCCAGCGAATGACTCCAGCCAAAGCCCAGCCCGCCATCCACGTCCACCGCACTGGTGCGATACACCCGCGACCACTCAAACGGCAAAAGCCCGTCCAGCGCGCCGTCGGTGAGGGTCAGCAATTCTTCCCCGGTGACCATCGACACCGGGCAACCGTGGGTGATGGTTTTATCGGCGCTGGCTGCAGCATCACCGTTCGGGTTCTTGCTTGCAGCGGGCACATCGTCGACGTGCTCTTGGCGCACCAATGTGGTCTTTTGCGTCTTGCCGCGAACCGCAGGCACCGGGTTCGCCACCAGGTTCTGCCCAGCCTTCAACGGTGCAACCGGCACCGCCTTGATCGGTAGCGCCGTGCTGCCCAGCAGCAACGGCTTAACCGCCGCGGTATGTGCATCCAACTTACCCACTAAGAGCTGCTCGGCGAGCAACGCCAACCAACCCCGCGCGCGTGCAGATTTGATAGGGCTCAACACCTGAGCGCCCAGGCGCAGACCCACACCCATCACACCCGCCACCCTGATCAGCAGCAGGTTGATCAACACATCGCCGGTGATTTCCCCCATCAGCTCATTCATTTCTTGCGGTGGCAGCATGCGCATCCAGCTGACCATCGCCGACACATAGATAAACAACAGCGGTTCATCGCTGAGTACCAGCAGGCCGTTGGCGATCGCCTCGTTGCCCAGCGTCAAGAGTTCATCAAGTTCGGCCTGGGAGACGTACTGCAGTAACTTTTGGCTGTTGGGCTTGATGTCCGCCAACAGGTCAAACAGTTGCGTTAAGTTGTCCCACAGACTGTAAAGCGCCTGCACCATGCCACCGAGAAATGCCGATTCCAGCAGCCTGCGCCGGTCAAGTGGGCTGGCGTTTGTATAGTCGTTCCATTGCGTTTTGAACGTGCGGTTCCACTCTTCGCGCAGACGCACTTCCAGCCCCGAGATAACTGACTGATAGGACGCATACAGCGCCTTGATGTGATCCTTGGAAACGTTGGGATAGAAGTTGATTCGGTACTGCTGATTGCGATCACATTCAGTGATTTCGAGAATGCCGCTGGGGCCGATGGTTTTATGGATAGGCTCGCCCAGCGGGCCACCCTTCGGGTCGATACGTTGCAGTACCACCGGCGTGTTGCCGATGGGTACAAAGCGTGTGCTCTGGAACATGTGCACGAGGGTCAACGTGCCGCTGGCCTGGCAGGTGGCGACGGTGCTGCTGGGAAAGATGGAACGACTGATAGGTGCAACCAGCGCCACTTCATCGCCGACCTTGAATACTTGCTCGACATCCAGCGCCGAAAAGCTGAAAAAGCTTTCGGCCCATTCGTCAAAGGTATTCAGGCACTCCCGGAACTCACGCAATACGGCTTCCACATCGACCGTCTTTGCATCCAGTGGGGTCAGTGCCAGCGAGGCAATGGCCGGGTTCAAGCGGCAGCCCCTGCGGGTGTGGCATTAATGGAGAAATACATTGGCGGTCCCTCGCACTGGATGATCAGGCGAGAGACTTTGCAGAGGTTCGTCAGATAAAGAAGTCGGCGCTATTCGCCAGGATGTGCAGGACGTTTCGTCAAAACATCAGGTAAGTGGAGGTGCGCGTGTAGGAGTCGGACCGTGTCGCTCAGCGTGTACGAAGGGTCGATGAACGTTTTTGTCACGTTCAGTGTTGACTGGCGAGTGGAGCTGGCCGGCGAACCCCGGTTAGACTTGCCTGTCGACATCTGCACTGCCCGGCCCGTCGTTTTCTCAGGAAGCCCCATGTATTCAAGCCGTCTGATTCTATGCCTCACCACATTGCTGGTGCTTGCCGGTTGCTCCACGCCACGCGGCCCGCAACAGCCGGCGCGCAGCGAGGCCGAAGTGAAGGCGCAGATCGTGCGTTTGCTGCCGGCGACGGTGCCGGACCGTAACGGTTGGGCGCAGGACATTTACACTGCCTTCGATACCCAGAAAATCTACCCCAGTAGCGAAAATATTTGCGCCGTATTAGCGGTGACCGAGCAAGAGTCCACCTATCAGGTCGACCCCGCCGTGCCGAACATGGGCAAGATTGCCCAGGATGAAATCCTGCGGCGTGCGGGCAACATTCATGTGCCTGCATTCGTGGTACGCAGCGCATTGCAATTGCGTTCGCCCAACGGCAAGTCCTACACCGACCGCCTGAATGCCGCGCGCACGGAGAAGGACCTGAGTGGCATCTTTGATGACTTCATCAGTATGGTGCCCTTGGGCAATAGCTTGTTTGGCGGTTTCAACCCGGTGCACACCGCCGGGCCGATGCAGGTCAGCATCGACTTTGCACAGAAACACGCGCGAGGTTATCCCTACACGGTGGACGGCACTGTTCGTCGTGAGGTGTTCACCCGGCGGGGAGGCATGTATTTCGGTATCGCCCACTTGCTCGGCTACCCGGTGAGTTACGACCAGCCGCTGTACCGCTTTGCCGACTTTAATGCGGGTTGGTACGCCAGCCGAAACGCCGCATTCCAGGCTGCCGTCAGCCGTGTCACCGGTACTGAGCTGGCGTTGGATGGGGACTTGATCCGTTATGGTTCGTTGCTGCCGGGCGGCACCGAGTTGGCGGTGCGCTCCTTGGGCGCGAAGTTGGACATGCGCAACCCCAGCATCCGCAGCCAGCTTGAGCAGGGCGACCAACTCGATTTTGAGCAGACCACCGTCTACGAGCGCGTGTTTGCCTTGGCTGACAAGGCCGCCGGCAAGCCGCTGCCACGCGCGATCTTGCCGGGTATTGTGCTCAAGAGCCCGAAGATCACGCGCAACCTGACCACGGCATGGTTTGCCAAACGGGTGGATGATCGGTATCAGCGCTGCTTGAAACGCTGACTTTGATTACTGTGGCACGCGGGCACTGGTTTTTTTCAGGAATACCGCGCAAAGAAAAGGCCCGATTTTCGTGGAACCGGGCCTTTTCCATGTTGCTCTTTAAATCAGCTGCGTTCGAGGGCGAGCGCCACACCCTGGCCGCCGCCGATGCACAGTGTCGCCAAGCCTTTCTTGGCATCGCGCTTGATCATTTCGTGCAGCAGAGTCACCAACACGCGGCAACCCGAGGCACCGATCGGGTGGCCAATAGCGATGGCGCCGCCGTTGACGTTGACCTTGTCAGCGTCCCATTCCAGCTCTTTGCCCACCGCCAGGGATTGCGCGGCGAAGGCCTCGTTGGCCTCGATCAAGTCGAGGTCGCCCAAGCTCCAGCCGGCTTTGTCCAGGCAACGGCGGGTGGCCGACACCGGGCCAATACCCATGATCGCCGGGTCTACGCCAGCGTTGGCGTAGCTGGCGATGCGCGCCAGAACAGGCAGGCCGAGGGCCTTGGCTTTGTCGGCACTCATCAGCAACACGGCGGCGGCGCCGTCATTAAGGCTGGAGGCATTGCCGGCGGTGACGCTGCCGTCCTTTTTGAACGCGGGTTTGAGCTTGGCCAGCGACTCGGCGGTGGTGCCGGCGCGCGGCTGTTCATCCACCGTGAAGGCCAGCGGGTCGCCCTTGCGCTGAGGAATCAGGATTGGCGTGATCTCATCGACAAAGCGCCCCGCTTCGATGGCCGCAGTGGCTTTTTGTTGTGAGGCGGCGGCGAAGGCGTCCTGGGCTTCGCGGCTGATGCCGTACTTGTCCACCAGGTTTTCCGCCGTGATGCCCATGTGGTAGTCGTTGAATGCATCCCACAGGCCGTCGGTGATCATGCTGTCGATCATCTTGGCGTGGCCCATGCGCAGGCCGGTGCGCGCGGCGGGCAATACGTAGGGTGCCAGGCTCATATTTTCCATGCCGCCGGCGATGATCACGTCTGCGTCACCGCAACGGATGGCTTGGGCACCCAAATGCAGAGCCTTGAGGCCCGAGCCGCAGACCTTGTTCAAGGTCAAGGCCGGTACGGCGTGGGGCAGGCCGGCGAGTATCGATGCCTGTCGCGCAGGGTTTTGGCCGCTGCCCGCGGTGAGTACCTGGCCGAGGATCACTTCATCCACAAGGGCTGGGTCGAGGCCGGTCTGTTCCAGCAGGTGCCGGATCACGGCCGCGCCCAGTTGCGGTGCCGGGATGCTGGCCAGCGAACCTTGAAAGCTGCCCACGGCGGTGCGGGTGGCAGCGACAATCACGACGTCTTGCATGGAATCTGTCCTCACTGGAAGTGCATTTCTGGAACGTGGTCCGGGACGATGAGTTTACCGGCGGTCTTGCTCACAATCTCTTCCACGCTGACGCCAGGTGCGCGTTCCTTGAGGACAAAAGCGCCATTTTCGATTTCCAGGTACGCAAGGTCGGTCAACACACGCTTGATGCAGTTCGCGCCGGTCAGCGGCAGGCTGCATTGGCTGAGTAACTTGGACTCACCGTCTTTGGAGGCGTGCGTCATGATGACGATGATGTTTTCCGCACCGGCCACCAGGTCCATGGCGCCGCCCATGCCCTTGACGAGCTTGCCGGGGATCATCCACGAAGCGATGTTGCCGTGTACGTCGACTTCAAAGGCGCCGAGCACGGTGAGGTCAACGTGGCCGCCGCGAATCATCGCGAAAGACTCTGCCGAGGAAAAAATCGACGCACCGATACGTGCGGTCACGGTTTGCTTGCCGGCGTTGATCATGTCGGCGTCAATGGTTTCCTCTGTGGGAAACGGGCCCATGCCGAGCAGGCCGTTTTCCGATTGCAGCATCACTTCCATGCCTTCGGGGATGTAGTTGGCCACCAGGGTCGGAATGCCGATGCCGAGGTTGACGTAGAAACCGTCCTGCATTTCACGGGCGACACGTTGAGCCATTTGTTCGCGAGTAAGCGCCATTTTTTTTTGTCCTTATCAGGTGGGCCAAGGGGTTATTTGCGGACGGTGCGCTGTTCGATGCGCTTCTCGAAGGTGCCGCAAATAACCCGGTCGACGTAAATGCCTGGCGTGTGGATCTGCGCCGGGTCGAGTTCGCCTGGTTCGACGATTTCCTCGACTTCGACCACCGTAATCTTGCCCGCAGTGGCGGCCAGCGGGTTGAAGTTCTGGGCGGTGTGGCGATAGATGACGTTGCCGAAGTGGTCGGCTTTCCAGCCTTTGACTATCGCGAAGTCGCCGGTGATGGACGCTTCCATCAGGTACGGGCGCCCGTTGAATTCACGGGTTTCCTTGCCTTCGGCGACCGGCGTACCGACACCGGTGGCGGTGAAGAAGGCGGGGATACCGGCGCCGCCCGCGCGCATTTTTTCGGCCAGCGTGCCTTGGGGGGTCAGTACCACTTCGATTTCGCCGCTGAGCAATTGCTTCTCGAACAAGGCGTTTTCACCGACGTAGGAGGCGATCACTTTGCTGATCTGCTTTTCTTCCAACAGGATGCCCAGGCCGAACCCGTCGACCCCGCAATTGTTGGAAACAACCGTCAGGTCGCGTGTGCCTTTGCGCTTGATCTCGGCGATGAGGTTTTCCGGAATGCCGCACAGGCCAAAACCACCGGAAAGCACGGTCATGCCGTCTTCCAGGCCTGCCAGTGCTTCTTCATAGGACGCCACGCGTTTATCGAAACCTGCCATACGCACCTCTTTTATTATGTGTGGGCCAGCCAATGAACCGAGTGTTGCGCCGCCGGATTGATTTGTTAAGTTGTTTTTTGAGGTTGATTAATTTAGAAAACAGCATAGTCGACCCGCCGGAGAGAGTAGCGCCATGACCGTTAAACAGATGCGTGCCTTTATCGCCGTGGCACAGAGCCTGAGTTTTGCTGCTGCCTGCGAGCGCCTGCACCTTTCCCAATCCGCGCTGAGCCTGACGATCAAAGGATTGGAAGAGGGTCTCGGCGGGCGCTTGTTCAGCCGTAATACCCGCAACGTTGCACTGACGCCGGAAGGCGAGTCGTTGTTGCCCTTGGCGCGCCGATTGATAGCCGATTGGGACAATGCCGAAGATGAGCTGCGCCAGCGCTTCACCCTGCAGCGTGGCCGCGTGACAGTGGCGGCGATGCCATCGTTCGCGGGTAATCTGCTGCCGCCGATCCTGAAGATATTCCGCGCGCGTTACCCTCACGTGAATGTGACGGTGCATGATTTGATCAACGAGCAAGTGCTGGAGATGGTCCGCGACCGCCAAGTGGAACTGGGCGTGGCATTCGAGCCGTCCGAAGCATCGTCACTGGTGTTCACCCCGTTGTACCTGGACCGCTTTGTTGCCGTGGTGCCCGGTGATTCGCCTTTGGCACAGCACACCGAAATTGACTGGCAAACCTTGTTGCAGCAACCGTTCATTACGCTGCAGCGACCCTCTACGGTGCGCGTGATGCTGGAGGACCATTTGGGCGCTTTGCAGATGAAGTTGCCGGTGGCGCTGGAGAGCCATCAATTGGCAACAGTGGGCAAGATGGTTGCGAGCGGGCTGGGGGTCAGTGCTGTACCGGCATTGTGCACACGGCAGATGGAAGAGGCGGGAGCACACTGCATCACCTTGAGAGCGCCGGTGATTGAGCGACCGATTGGTGTACTGACCAAACCGGGGCATGAGTTATCGGCGGCGGCGCAGGTGTTGTTTGATATTTTTCGCGATGAAGCCGGGAAGGGCAGCTTTCCAGCGTTTTAAATTGAAGTGCGGCTGTGGGAGTAGGCCGGCCAACGCCCACAGCCGTTAAATCGTTATCAGTAGTAGCGGTCAATCACTTTAACCTGCGATTGGCCGCGCAGGTTCTGCCATTCGGTATTGAGTGTATGAAACACCTGCTCAATGAAGTTGCGGTCAGCTGCAGCCTTCTTGCCGACATAACCCTGGCCGCGACGGTACACCTTGAGGCGCGCTGCCAGCTCACGGTTATTCCTGTCGAACTCTGCTTCTTCGGTGTTGGGCGCCAGGCAATCAATTTGCACTTCGCCCGATTTTCCAACCCAGAGGATATGGTCGTCGAGTGTGTCTTTCTGCGCTGCGAACATCTCAGCCAGTTCATCGATAGTGGGTTGGTTATTCAGATTCATGTGTAAGCCCCTTGACCAGTTGGCGATCTATCAGTTGATTCGTTAAAACTGCTTAGTTGTCTCCGGTTCCGAAAACCGGGCGTCGGCGACTGTCTGCCGAATAGGGGCAGGGTCTTGAACCTGATGCATGTAGTGTTGCTGATGAACTGCTACGCAATGGTTTCATGGCGAAGACGGGCAGCGTTTAGGCTGCATGTACCAATCCTTGCGGGTCGGTCAGCTTCATCAATCTGCCTTGTGGGCAGTGCACATCCGGAAGAAACAGCTCGGCGGTCAGACGAGCTTGTTCAAAACGCGTGTTACCGACGCTCCCGATCCGGGAGACGTCTCGATAATGCAAGGACAAAAAGGTTACGTCAACGATTATGTAGTGATTTTTTTTGATCACTACATAAATCGCTGCGGGGACGGGAGAGTGCGGAAAAACGTGACTTGGGCGTCATTTTCTGGAGTCGCGGGTCGAGCCGAAGAGCAAGGGCTACCCCAGTCGCTCGACCAGTAATGGCAGCAACTGCTCGCACGACGCCGCGATTTTAGCCTGCAGCAATTCATCCCCGCGTGTCTTGCCGAGGTTGATCGCAATCACCGGCTTGCCTTGCTCGACCATCGCTTTGCACAGGCGAAACGCCGAATAGGCCATCAGCGACGACCCGACTACCAGCAAACCCTCGGCGTGGCCTACCGCAGCCATTGCTCTGGCCGCCGTCGACTGGGCGACGTTCTCGCCGAAGAACACCACGTCCGGTTTCAACCGCTGGCCGTTGCAGTGGGGGCAGTGGGGTACGTGGAAGCGTTCTTCAAAGGCCGGGTCCAGCAGCGTGTCGCCATCGGGCGCTTGCACGGCATCGACGCCCGCCAGGTAAGGGTTCTGATCTTCCATCATGCGCTGAATCACATCGCGTTCGCTGCGTTGCAGGCAGTCCAGGCACAGCACCCAATGCAGACTGCCGTGCAGCTCGATCACGTCACGGCTACCGGCCTGGTCATGCAGCGTATCGACGTTTTGCGTGATCAACCCGCTGATGTGCTCGTGTTGTTGCAGCGTCGCCAGCGCCACATGCGCCTTGTTCGGCTGCGCAATGCGCACGCGTGGCCAACCGAGCATCGCCCGCGCCCAATAACGGCGCCGCGCTTGCGGGGTGGCCAGGAACTCCTGGTACATCATCGGCGCCTTGCCCCGGCGCACCCCCTCGCTGTCGCGATAATCCGGGATGCCCGACGAGGTGCTGATGCCCGCACCGGTCAACACCAGAAAGCGGCGTTGCGCCATGGCCCGGTGCAGGGTGTCGAGGTGCTGCTCTTGATGTTCCAGCGTGTCCAGCATGAATTCCCCTATTCGCCGCGAATGTACTGCTCCAACTGCTTGATCAGGTCAGCCTGTTCGGCGATTGCTTCTTTCACCAGGTCGCCGATAGACAGCAGGCCGATCAGCTTGCCATCTTCAACCACGGGCAAGTGGCGCAGGTGGCCATCCGTCATGATGTTCATGCATTTATCGACACTCTGGTGGGTGTCTACGGTAATCACCGGCGAACTCATGATCTCGCTCACGGCGGTGGTGGCGGAAGAACGGCCCTTCAGGATCAGCTTGCGCGCGTAGTCACGTTCGCTGATTACACCGACCACTTTACCCTCGTCCACGACCGGCAAGGCCCCGACGTTTTTGGCTGCCATCTGGATCAATGCCTCCATCACCGTCTGGTGCGACTTGATGGTATGCACGGCCTGGTTTTTCTGGTCCTTGGCGTTGAGCAATTGTGCGACGGTTTTCATGGCGGCCACTCCGGTGTTGTTTTTAGGTAGTCAGGGTCTGTTACAGAATCCTAGACGGCCTACGGCGGTGCAAGGCCCCAAGCGGCGTTAAACCCGTCGAAAAACGTCATTCGCCGGATGTTTTCAACGTTCACCCGGCATTTGACGGCTTTTTCGTACGTTTAGGCGCAGCCGTGGTTTTGCGTGGCGCAGCCTTGCGTTTGTTTTTCCAGGGCGTGGCGCCTCGCACGGCGGGGCTTGCCGGACCGGTGATGGTCATGCGCATGCCATTGCAGCGCGCCACCTGTTTGCTCATCCAAGCCGCCTGTTTGGCGACGAACTCTTCCAGGCTCATTTCACCGTTTTGCACCATGTCCAGCGCTTGTTCCCAGATAGCCGTGGTGCCAGGGTCGGCAATCGCGCGGGGCACCGCGTCGATCAAGCTGAACGCGGCCGGTGTCGCCGACAGGGCTTTGCCGTTTTTTACCAGATAACCACGGTCGAGCAGCCCCTGGATAATGCCGGCGCGCGTGGCCTCGGTGCCGATGCCGGTGGTGTCCTTGAGCTTTTGCTTGAGCAGCGGGTCCTGTACCAGCTTGGCAACGTTTTTCATCGCCTTGATCAGGTCACCTTCGGTAAAGGGCTTGGGCGGCTGGGTCCACAGGTCTTTGAGGTTGACCTTGGCCACTGCGTAATCCTGACCCTGCACCAGCATCGGTAACGCCTGCGGCGCCGGTGCCTCACGCCCCTTTGCCGGTGCCAGTGCTTCGGGCAGGGCGCGTTTCCAACCCGGTTCGATGATGACCTTGCCGACCGCGCGCAACGCCTGGCCTGCGCAATCGAAGTCTGCCTGGGTGCGGTCGTATTCGTGGTTGGGCAGGAACTGCGCCAGGTAACGTGCGCGAATCAGGGTGTAGACCGCGCGGTGTTTGCCGGTGAGTTGGCTTACGTCCTTGCCGGCGCCGGTGGGGATGATGCCGTGGTGCGCGCTGACCTTGGCATCGTTCCACGCCCGCGAACGGCGTTGGGGGTCGATATGCGGCATCAGTTCATTCACTGCCGCATCCGCACGGCCCAGCGCTGCGAGTATCTTCGGCGCGTCGCTGTGCTGGCTGACAGGCAGGTAGCCGCAATCGCTGCGCGGGTAGGTGATGACCTTGTGGGTTTCGTAAAGGGATTGCGCCACATCCAGGGTTTCCTGAGCGCCGAGGCCGAGCTTTTTCGAGCAGATTTCCTGCAACGTGCCGAGGTCGAAGGGCAGGGGCGCCACTTCGCGCATGCGCTCGGTACGTAACTTCACCAGCCGTGCGGTGGCGGCATTACGCATGGCGTCGGCGGCTTGCTGCGCGAGTTGCGGGTTGAGGCAGCGGCCCTGGTCGTCACAGGCGTCGTCGGCGGCGCGCCATTGGGCGGTGAAGGTCATGCGTTCGTGGCGCAGGTCCACATCAATCGCCCAGTAGGCCACCGGCACAAAATCGGCAATGCTGCGATCGCGGTCTACCACCAGGCGCAAGGTCGGCGTTTGTACCCGACCCACCGGCAATACACCTTGATACCCGGATTGGCGCCCGAGCAGAGTAAACAAGCGACTCATGTTCATGCCGATCAACCAGTCGGCGCGCGAGCGGCCGAGGGCTGAGTGATACAGGCTGAACGTTTCGGCACCCGGCTTGAGGGCGGCCAGCGCCTTGCGAATCGAGGCGTCGTCGAGCGCCGACAGCCACAATCGCTGGATCGGCCCGCGATAGCGGCAATGTTCTACCAGCTCGCGGGCGATCATCTCGCCTTCACGGTCGGCGTCGGTGGCGATCACCAACTCCTGCGCTTCCCCCAGCAAACGCTTGACCGCTTTGTACTGGCTGGCGGTCTTGGGCTTGACCAGCATCTTCCATTTTTCCGGGACGATCGGCAGGTCGGCCAGCACCCAGCGTTTATATTTGGCGTCGTAGGCGTCGGGCGGGGCGGTTTCGAGCAAGTGCCCGATGCACCAGGTGACTGTAACTCCGTTGCCCACCCAGCAACCGTCGCCACGGCGACTGGCGCCGAGCACGGCCGCAATGTCCTTGGCCTGGGAGGGTTTTTCGCAGAGGTACAGCCGCATGGTCAGCCCATTCGTTAAACCGTTGAATGAGCAGCAGGATGGGCAAAAGAACCGATTTGATCAACCTTTATCTGGATGGATATACAGCAATTTGTGTGTGCCCCCGCCGGTTGAAGGGTGGGGGCGCCCGCGGTCAGTTGTTATCGATGTCGACATGCCGGGTTTCTTTGAGGCAAAACAGCCCGACAATCAAACTCACCCCGGTCACCACCACCGGGTACCACAAGCCATAGAAAATATCGCCGGTGTACACCACCAGGGCAAACGACACGGTCGGCAGGAACCCGCCAAACCAGCCGTTACCGATGTGGTAGGGCAGCGACATCGAGGTATAGCGAATGCGCGTCGGGAACAACTCCACCATCAACGCCGCCAGCGGGCCGTAGCACATCGCAGCGATCAGGATCAGCGCCACGATCAGCGCCACCACCATCACCTTGTTGACCTGCGCAGCGTCCGCCGCCGTCGGGTAGCCCGCCAGCGTTACTGCGCCGCGCAGGGCCGCTTCGTCATAACCGTCGATGCGCACGTCACCCACGCTCACTTGCACTTGGCTGCCTGCCGGGGCGGCGGCGCTGCTGTACGGCAGGCCTTGTTTGACCAGGAAGGTCTTGACCTTGTCGCACGGGCTGTCAAAGCGCGCCTTGCCCACCGGGTCGAACTGAAAGGTGCAGGTGGCCGGGTCGGCCAGTACGGTGATTGGGGACTGGCGGCTGGCGTGGTCCATCGCCGGGTTGGTGTAGTGCGCCAGGCCTTTGAAAATCGGGAAGTACAGCACGGTCGCCAGCAATAAACCGAGCATCAGCACCGGCTTGCGACCGACCTTGTCCGACAGCCAGCCAAACAGGATAAAGAACGGCGCGCCAATCACCACGCTGATGATCAACAGCATGTTGGCCAGGGCCGGGTCCATTTTCAGGAACTGCGTGAGGAAGAACAGCACATAAAATTGCGCCGCATAAAACGTCACCGCTTGCCCGCCGTTGATGCTGAACAGCGCGATCAGCACCACTTTGAGGTTTTCCCATTTGCCGAAGGAATCGCGGATCGGCGACGTGCTGCCTTTGCCTTCCTCTTTCATTTTCAAGAAGGCCGGCGACTCGTGCAGGCTCATGCGGATCCAAGTGGAAATACCCAGCAGCACGATGGAAAACAGAAACGGAATACGCCAGCCCCACACTTCAAACTGGTCGCCGGTGAAATAACGGCAGGCCAGCACCACCAGCAGCGACAGCAGCAGGCCGAGGGTGGCGGTGGACTGAATCCAACTGGTGTGCAGGCCGCGTTTGCCAGCCGGCGCATGCTCTGCCACGTAGGTCGCTGCGCCGCCATACTCACCGCCCAACGCCAGACCTTGCAGCATGCGCAGCACAATCAGGATGATCGGTGCGGCAATGCCGATGCTGGCGTAGGTCGGCAACAAACCGACGCAGAAGGTCGCGACGCCCATCAGGATGATGGTCACGAGGAAGGTGTACTTGCGCCCGATCATGTCGCCGAGGCGACCGAACACCAGCGCGCCGAACGGCCGCACCACGAACCCGGCCGCAAAGGCCATCAAGGCAAAAATAAACGCCGTGGTGTCGTTGACTCCGGCGAAGAACTGCTTGCTGATCACCGCCGCCAGCGCGCCATAGAGAAAGAAGTCATACCACTCGAACACCGTCCCGAGGGACGAGGCGAAGATGACCTTTTTTGAGTCGTTACCGGCGCTGGCGGTGGCCGCCGAGTGCAGGGGGTGAGCATGTTCTGACATTGGGTAGCCCTCACAGTGATTATTTATTGTTGTTCCACTGTCGGCGCCATGTGCGGCGCCGCTATTCAGATTGCATGAACCGTTTCTCTGTGTGCGGTGAGGCTCCTTGTGTTCGGCGAGAGGATCATTTGCGCGGCTTTTTCCGCGATCATCAGTGTCGGTGAGCAGGTGTTGCCGGAGGTGATAAGCGGCATCACCGAGGCGTCGGCGATGCGCAGGCCGGGCACGCCGTGCACGCGCAATTGAGCGTCGACCACCGCGTGCGGGTCGCTGCCCATGCGGCAGGTGCCTACCGGATGGAAGATGGTCGTGCCGATGCGCGCCGCGGCTTCTTGCAGTTGTTCTTGTGTTTGCAGCGCATCGCCGGGCAGGTATTCCACCGGCTTGAACTGGCTCAAGGCGGGTGCGGCCACGATGCGCCGAGTCAGGCGAATGGCATCGGCAGCCACTCGCAGGTCCTCGGGGTGGCTGAGGTAGTTAGGCTGAATCAACGGCGCATCCGCCGGGTTGGCCGAGCGAATATCAATGCGGCCACGGCTGTGCGGGCGCAGGTCGCAGACGGACGCAGTAAACGCCGGGAACGCGTGCAACGGTTCACCAAAGCGCTCCAGCGACAGCGGTTGCACATGGTATTCGAGGTTGGCCGAGGTCTGTTCCGGGCCGGAGCGCGCAAACGCGCCGAGCTGGCTGGGCGCCATCGACAGCGGGCCACTGCGGTCGTACAAATAGCGCAGGCCCATGCCCATTTTGCCCCACACGGTGCCCGCGATCTGGTTGAGGGTGCGCGCATTTTCGAGCGTGTAGATCAGCCGCAATTGCAGGTGGTCCTGCAGGTTACCGCCCACGCCGGGCAACGCATGCACCACGTCAATGCCAAGCGGCTTGAGCACGTTGGCCGGGCCAATGCCCGAGCGCTGCAAGATACCCGGCGACCCTACGGAGCCCGCGCACAGCACGATTTCCTTGCGCGCTTTCCAGCTCATTTGCTGCGCCTGATGCCGCCCGACTACGTGTGAGGCGCGGCCGTTTTCGAGCACTACACGGTCGACTTCCACCTCGGTCAGCACGGTGAGATTGGGCCGCTGGCGGATCGGCTTGAGAAACGCCTTGGCCGCATTCCAGCGCACGCCGGCCTTTTGGTTGACCTGGAAGTAGCCGCAGCCTTCGTTGTCGCCCTGGTTGAAATCGCTGACCGGCGCGATGCCGCTTTGCGCCGCGGCGTCTCTAAAGGCGTCGAGAATCGGCCAGTGCAACCGCTGTTGTTCAACCCGCCACTCACCGCCGTCGCTGTGAAATTCCGAGCCGCCGGCAAAGTGGTTCTCGCTGTGTTTGAACAGTGGCAGCACGTCTTTCCAGGCCCAACCTGCGTTGCCGGCCGCCGCCCAGCCGTCGTAGTCACGCGCCTGGCCGCGCATGTAGATCATGCCGTTGATGGACGAGCAGCCGCCCAGCACCTTGCCGCGCGGGTAACTCAGCGCACGGCCTTGCAGGCCTTCCTGGGCTTCGGTCTTGAAGCACCAGTCGGTGCGCGGGTTACCGATACAGAACAAGTAGCCGACGGGGATGTGGATCCACGGGTAGTTGTCGCGGCCACCGGCTTCCAGCAGCAGCACGCGGTGGGCGGGGTTGGCGGACAGTCGGTTGGCCAGCAGGCAGCCTGCGGGACCGGCGCCTACCACCACGTAATCGTATTCAGCAGTTGCAATGGGCATCTGAGGCCTCGCTTGTTTTTCTTATTGCCCTCATCCTAGTTGTTAGTTTTCGTCTTAAAAATGTTAGTTTTTACCCAGCGGCTGTGCGTTTTTAAACAGTGCCCGGTAATTCCCGCAGGCGCGCTGATTCTTTGTGAAGGGGAGGCGACATGTTCGACTGGAATGACCTGCGGTTTTTTCTGGAACTGCAACGCAGCGGCCGCTTGCTGACGGCCGCGCAACGCCTGAAAACCACGCACGCCACCGTGGCACGGCACATCGAGGCCATCGAAAAAAGCCTCGGCACCGCCTTGTTCGTGCAGCACGCGCAGGGCTATGAGCTGACACCCTCCGGCGAAGCCCTGCTCAAACACGCTGAAGCCATGGAAAACGTCGCACTGCAGGCCGAAGAGGAACTCACCCATTCCACCGCGCCGTTGGGCAAAATTCGCCTTGGTGTGGCCGAAGGGCTGGGCGTGATGTTCCTCGCCAGCCGCATGGGCGGGCTGTTCGAGCGCTATCCGGGGCTTGAAGTGGAACTGTTGGCGGTGCCGCGTTTTGTCAGCATCCTCAACCGCGAAGCGGAAATCAGCATCCACCTCGAACGCCCCAGCGTTGACCAACTGGTCACGCGCAAGCTCACCGACTACCGCCTGGCGCTTTACGCCAGCCGCGCGTACCTTGCGCGCAACCCGCCCATCGAAAAGCGTGAAGACCTTGCCGCCCATGCATGGATCGATTACGTGGATGACCTGTTGTTCAGCCAGGAGCTGAAGTTTCTGAGCAGCTTCTGCCGCAACCCCAAAGTGGTGTTCCACAGCACCAGTGTGATCGCCCAGCACCAAGCCGCGCGTTCCGGCTTGGGCATCGCTGTGTTGCCGTGTTTCATGGCTGCGGGCGACGCAGAACTGGTGCCGTTGTTGCCGGCCGAGAGCATCCAGCGCAGCTATTGGATCAGCTCGCGCCGGGAACTGCACAAATCCGTGCGGCTGCGCGTGTTGTGGGATTACGTGGTGCAATTGTGCGCACGTGAGCAAGGGTTGCTGCTCGGCGAGCCCAACTGAAGGCGCTTGACCGTTCCCCCTGTGGGAGCCATCACCCCGGTCGGCCGGTTAAACCGAGTCACCTGCATCGCAGCAGGCCAGCCCCCACATTTGAACTCGGTGTGTCAGGCAGGCTTAAGCGTTTCGCAGCTCAAACTCCGCGCTGGCGAGCTTCTCTCCATTGACCAGCACATGCACCCAATGCTTGCCGGGATAGTGCTTGCGCGTGGTCAATTGCCGAATATGCTGCTCGCGCCGAATGCTCTGATGCTCGCCTGCACCCAGCGTAAACGCCTTGAGCTTGAACACTTTGGCCGCACGGTGGCCAGCGCTTTTTACGTAGTCGATGGCTTAGTCCACCACCAGTTTTTGCGCAGTGGTGGCGGTGGATTCCAGGCTGAAAGAAAGGCTGATGCGCTCGCCCAGGCTGATCACCGCGGGCGTGACCGCCAAACGGTGAATCCTTACCTCTGCTTTGGCCCCGGCGCCGATGACCGTCAGCGCGCGGGTATTGCCTTGCTTGATCAGGCTGCGCAGCGCATGGCGGGCGATCCAGGCGGTGTGTGGGTTATCCAGGTTCCAGCCTTCGATCAGGCTGAGCACCCATTCCGGGTGGTCTTTGGTGATGTCGTTGAGGTGGTTGGCCACCGATTTGCGCACGTAGAGGCTGCTGTCAGCCTTGAGATTATCGAGGATCGGCGCGCACAGCGCGGGGTTCGCCTGCACTTCGGCGAGGCGAAACGACCACGGCAGGCGTGGCCGAGAACCTTCACTGGCCAAGCGGCGCACGTGTTCGTTGGCGTCCAGCGACCAGGTTTGCAGCACCGCCAACGTGCGCTTGAGGTCGTGCAGCAAGAACGGGCGGATGGCGAATTCGGCCGAACCAAAGGTCGTGAAGTATTTGAGCGCGGCCATCGAGCGCGTGAAGTCGCCCTGGCCGTAACTCGCCACATAGTGCGGCAGGCAAAGGCTGACAAACGCGCTGTTCAGGCGCGGCGCGAGGGCGTAAAGCAGCGTGAGCGTTTGCGCATAATCCAGCGCGATCACCGCGTGCAGGCTTTCGCTGACCCGCGCCACGCGCTGCATCACCGACAACTCGGCCAGCCCCGCCTTGGCGTGTGCAAGAAAGCCCTTGGCGTCGAACGCCGGGTACACCGCCGACATCTCGGTGGCGATGTGTTGCAGGCGTTCGGCGTTGAAGATTTCTTTGAGCGCTGGCGCGCTTTGCTCGGTCATCGGTAAACCCACGGCATTAGAGAAACCAGCGGTATTCCCGCGCGTTGATCTCTTGTTGAAAGGCCAAATGATCCTGGCGTTTGTTTTCGCAATACACATCGACAAATTCTGCGCCGAGCTTATCGCGTACCACCGGTTGATGCTGCATGGCGCGTACGGCCTCAAGCATTTCAACGGCGAAGTCAGTGCCGCTGTTGCGGTCTTGATTCAACGGTGCGATGGGTTCTTGCCTGGCTTCAAGCCCATGCTCAAGCCCCGCAAGAATCGCCGCCAGCACCAGGTACGGGTTGGCATCGGCACTCGCCAGGCGGTGTTCAATACGCAGGTTACGCGGGTCGGAGTCGGGAATGCGCACGCACGCGTCGCGGTCCTCAAAGCCCCAACTGGCGCGCGTGGCTGCGTTTGCTGCAGCGCCCAAGCGGCGGAAGGCATTGTGGTTGGGCGAGAAGATCGGCATGCAGTGCGGCAGCAATTGCAGGCACCCGGCTACGGCGTGGCGCAGCGCTTGCTGCTGATGCGCCGCCAGCAAGTTATTGCCCGCCGCGTCATACAGGCTGACATGTACATGCATGCCGCTGCCGGGAAATTGCAGGTAAGGCTTGGCCATAAAGCTGGCGCGGTAACCGTGCTTGAGCGCCACGCCTCGGCTGCTGCGGCAGAACAGCGCGGCCCAGTCGGCGGCGCGCAGGGCGTCGTTCTGATGGCCAAAATTGATCTCGAATTGGCCGGGGCCGAGTTCGGCGGTGATCAGCGTGATGTCGATGCCCTGGTCCCTGGCAGTTTGCGCCATGTCGTCCAGCACTTCGCTGAAGCGCGACAGGCGTTCGATGTGCAGGTTGGGTTGGTCATCGGCGTCGCCGCTCAAGCGGTCACGCGCATATTGTGGCAAGCCGTTATCGAGTTGCTTGTCGAACAGGTAGAACTCCAGTTCGAAGGCCACCACCGGGTGAATGCCCTTGGTGTGCAGGCGCTGCAGCACCTTGGCCAAGACTTCGCGGGGTTCGAATTCAATCGGCGCGTCGGTGCCGTCCGAGGTGATCAGCATCTGCCCCAGTGGCTGTGGCTCCCAGTTCACCGGCTTGAGTGTGCCGGGCACCAAACGGCGGTTCGCGTCCGGGTCGCCGTCATGGAAGCAATAATCACCAATCTTGAACAGCCCGCCTTGCACGCCCAGCAGTACGGCGTTTTGCGGCAGCTTCAAGGGGCTGCCGGCGGCGACTTTTTCCAACAGGTCGACCGGGTAACGCTTGCCGTAGAAGTGCCCGGGAATATCCAAAGCGATCAGGTCGACGTAGCGCACGTTGGGGTAGTGCTGGCGAAACGCGCGTACTTCGGCCAGCAACGTGGCGGCGCAAGGGTTTTTCACAGGCGATGCTCCTAGTTGTAAACCCACAGCACGCGGGCAGGCAGGTCGCCAGGTTGGCGTAGCGGCACTGCGCGAAACTGGCCAGGTGAAAGCTGTCGCCAGCGCCGAGGGTGACCGCGTCGGGCTCACCCTCCACCCACAGCGTCAACTCGCCTTCGAGCACAAAACCGGCCTGCTCGGCGCGGTCGCTGATGCTCTGTTCGCCGCTGTTAGCGCCGGGTGCCAGCAGGCTGTCGAGCATCGAAAAAGCGCTGCTCATGCTCGGCGACACCAGAATGTCGGTGATGCCATTGGCGTAATACACCGTGCGCCGTTCGTTGGGGCGGGTGACCCATTGCACCGCCTTGGGTTTGGGCAGGCTGTAGAAGTAAGTGGTGGGCACATCGAGGGCGTGGCTGATGGCGGTCAGGTCCGCCACGGTGGGCGCGACAGGCCGCGTTCGACCTGCGACAGAAACCCCACCGAGCGTTGAATTTTTTGCGCGAGCTGGGCGAGGGTGAGTTTTTTGTGCTTGCGCAGGTCGTGGATCAGCACGGCCAAAGCGTTTAGTTCTTGTTGTTGGTTCATGAAATTTATTTCGTGAAATTTCATGAAAAATTACACGATTAATTTCACCAAGGCAACGGGCATGCAGTGGCCAGTTGAATGATGGGTTTTTGGCAGAGGTATCTACTTTCGCTGGGCGCCAATGCAGGTTTTTTGTGGGCCAGGCAAGTCAATCCGACGCGTTCCCTAGCGACATTTTGAGCCTGTCACTGCACCTGAAACTGATGCAGCCAGACGCTCTCTGTAATCAGCAGTGCAGGCAGTACCGCGCGGGTTTTTCCTTCGACCACTGTCCATACCTCGCATTGGCTTCGCAAGGTACCGTCAGGCAATAGTCCCGTACGACCATCGTTACGGACGAGGTACTGCACCGATGGGGGTAGCTCCAAACCTGCTGGAATTGGCTGGCCAGTCGCAATCAAAAAGTCGAGTTTAACCTCGGGCTCGCGCAATTCATCCAGCCTGCCGAGGCCAACGTCGGCGCAAATATCTACGCCAAAAGGCACATACGGGATCAGACTGTTTTCAAACAACGGCCACAACCGGCACCCTCGCTGGTGCTTCGCGGTGGCTGTACTCAACTCATAGACATCGACGCTCAACGTATCTGAAAGCTGGTATACAAACACTAAGGGTGGGTCGTCGTCGAACAGCTCCGGTGAGGCTGTTTCTGGATCGAAGATAATCAGTTCGTTATTTATTTCTAAAGCCTGCTGTGCTGACAACCCCATGTAGTCGATCAGGGCTGTATTGCGTTTTGGCCACAGTGAAATATACGGTGCCCCCCACAACGGTCTTTTGCCGAAGTTGTTGCCAGCCACCACGTAGTTCAGAGACTCATACCGCTGCGGATTTTTCTTGCTGGGCGTTAACAGTGCAATTGTTCCCGGTAACAGGACCAGGCGCCCCCATTGCTTGACTGCAAAGGCGTCAACTATTTGTCGTACCTGTTGTTGAATGGCTCGACGGTAAAAAGCTTCCAGTTGCCTTAGCTCTTGCACATTTCTGACGCTGCTCCAAGGAATGTTCCAATACAGCTCAGGCGCTGTCACAAAGGTGATCTGGGGCGCAAATGAGTCATTCTTGAGCGCTCTCAGTGAGCGTTTGATCGCGTCTATCAAATGCTCTTTACGACGATGAGTTTCACGCTGGGCGAAGCTCAGGATTGACTCATCGTTAGCGCGTATTGACAGGGTTTCGGGGGTGCTGGCTTGTAAGGAAAGTACCTGGACATGCTGTTTCACGGCGCAATTTCCTCTGGGTTCTTGGAGAACCACGGTTCAAGGCTGGTCGTGGATTAAGCATTTAGTTCCCAGGGAAGACTATAGGACTTTTCTACACTTGGAGCGCGCGCGGCGTGCCTTGTTTTTTGCCTGAGGGGGGATTTGCCACGAGGTAGTTTGGGGTATTTACGCTGAGCGAGCCCTGCCGTCGAAGGGCGGGCTGAATGATTTTGTGCGCCCGCGGTCGGAACTTGGGTACGCATCATTAATTGAAGGAGCACCCATGAAATCCAAATCCCTCGTTGCCTGCCTGCTGCTCACTGCCGGCTTGTCCACCGCAAGCTTTGTGGTGCAGGCGGGTGATACGCCGCAAGAAACCGTGAAGCCTTCAAGCATCAACACGCGTGACCTCAAAGAGGGCGATCGCGCGCCGGATATGCTGATGCGCAAGGAGTCAGCCGTGACTGACTGGAAAAAACGCGGTTTGAAGCAGCCTGAAGAAGACAGCCAATGGGCCCGTGTGGGTGACAAGTTTGTGCTGCTCAAAACCACCAACGGAACCATTCTCGAGATCACGCCCGTCAAGAAATAAGCGCCGGGCACGGCCTGCTATTTTCGAATTTCCTGGGTTAAGGTAACCGGCCGCAACGGCCGCGTTACCTCCAAGGAATCAGAGCAGGATGCTTGCCACCGTCAGAAACTACCCCCGTACTGTGAACCTGCTGCTGTGCGCCACGCTGGTGCTGACCTTGGCCAGGGCGATTACCTTTCCGTACCTGGTGATTTACTTCACCCGCCACTTTGGCCTCGACATTACTCAAGTCGGCCTGGTGATCGGCAGTTCGCTGATCATCGGCTCGTTGCTCAGCGTGTACGGCGGCTTCCTGGTCGATCGCATCAGCAGTTACCGGCTGATGCTGAGCATGAGTGCGGTGTATGTACTGGGGTTTGTCGGCACAGTACTCGCTCACGATATTTGGCTGTTCTATAGCTGCCTGATTCTGATCAACCTGGCCTACGCCGTTATCGACATCGCGGTAAAAGCCGGTTTTGCCAGCCTGCTGCCGTTTGAGGCGCGCAGCGAAGTGTTTTCCATCAAGTACACCCTGACCAACATCGGTTATGCCGTGGGGCCGTTTTTGGGGGCGATGATTGCCTCGCTGAGCATCAGCTTGCCTTTCATGATGTCGGCGCTGTTGGGGCTGGGGTTTTTACTGCTGTATTGGCGCTGGGGCGACCGCACGCTGGCGACTGTCGACGCCCCACTAAAGCCGGTGTCGTTCCTCGCCGTCGGCCGCGTGCTGTTACGTGACCACCGACTGGTGTGCTTCACCCTCGGCGGCTTGCTCAGCGCGGTGGTGTTCGGCCAGTTCGTGGCGTACCTGTCGCAATACCTGGTGGTTACAACCACGGCTGAATACACGTATACCGTGATCAGTTGGGTGCTCACGACCAACGCCGTGCTGGTGATTGCGTTGCAGTACTTGATCGGTCGACGCATTTCCCACCGTCACCTGAGCCGCTGGCTGATCACCGGCTTGGGCATGTTCATGCTCGGGTTGATGGGTTTCGCGCTGTCGACCAGCCTGCTGTGGTGGGTCGTGGCGATGGCGGTGTTTACCGTGGGGGAAATTATCGTGTTCCCGGCCGAGTACATGTTCATCGACCGGATTGCCCCGGACCACCTGCGGGGCATGTATTACGCGGCGCAAAACCTGTCCAGCCTCGGTGGCGCGCTGGGGCCGGTATTGTGCGGGCTGGTGCTGGCCAGCCTGCCGGCCCACTACATGTTCTACATGCTGGGGGCGTTTATCGTGGGTGGTGGGGTGTTTTACTTTATTGGCGCGTCGCTAAAACCACGGCCAATGGTGTAACACGCCGTATTATTGCGCCGAGGGCGAAAGGGGCAGGTCGTCCAGCGTCAACTGCCCCATGGTATTGCTCTGCAGCTCGTAGCGCAGTTCTTCTACCATTTTTTCCACGGCTTGGGGCGACTGCAACTTGTTGGCGCTGATTCCCGTCACCACCAAGTCGACCCGGCCACTCTGGGCGTCGAACACTTTCAAGGTCAACGAGGCATCTCGGCACAAGGTGAACTCGCAGGTCAGCGGCGACAAAGCTTCTTCGATGCAGTTGCGCAGTTGGGAAAGCGTGAACATGTTACTCAGCCTCCTCAACGACGGCGCAATAACAGGCCCACGAGCAGGCTGACACCGGCGACTACCGCCACGGTGGTCAGCGGCTTGCTCCTGGCGAAATCACTTACGGTGTCCAGTGCGTCGCCGTAGGTTTGCTGCAGTTGGCCTGCGGCCTGGCGGGCAACACCTTCGGCGTGCAGCTGCTCGTCACCGGTCAGGTCGCCGAAAAAACCCTGGGCCTTACCCGCGACTTTTTCTACTGCGCCTTTGACTTGTTCGCTTTTCATGGTGCTTTCCTTCAAGAGATCAAATCGCTTCGGCACGGAGCCCAAGGCTCTGTGCCCACCCTTCAAGGTTAAGCAACGAATCGCGAGGCAATAAGGCGAATTTGCACTGGCCGCACTAGTGCATTTGCACTCTATTTCTTGCTTTTGACGCGCAATTCGCCCGCAAACAAACCGCGTTCGCGCGCCCATACCATGGCTGCACTACGGCTGTGCACCCCTAGCTTGGAGTACACCGTGGCCACGTGGTTACGCACCGTGTTGGGCGCGAGCTTCAGGCGCGACGCGATCTCTTTGTCGGCCAGGCCTTCGCAGATCAAGCCCAGCACATCACGCTCACGCGCCGTCAGGTCGGTGAAGGTTACGTTGGGCAGGTTGGGGCTGTTGACGCTCTTGGCGTTGGCCAGCTTCTCGATCAGGGTTTGGCTGAACCACGAAGCGTCCTGCATCACTTCTTCGATAGCGGCCACCAGTTCCAGCTCCGAGCGTTTGCGCTCGGTAATGTTCATCAGCACCAGCAGGTAGCAGGGCACGTCCTGAATAATCACGGTGTCGGCGGAGAGCACGCAGTCGATCACCTCGCTGCCTTTTTTGCGCACCTTAAGGTCGTGACCATCAAGGTTGCCGGCTTTTTCCAGCGTGGCGAACAGTTGCGCGCCAGCCTGCGGGCTGTCGATAAAGTTGATCTCTTCGATAGCCTTGCCGATGAGCTCCTCACTGGTATAGCCGGTGATGTTCATGAACGCTTCGTTGATGTCCACCACTTGCCGGTTGGCGGCGCTGCACACCAAGGTCGGCACCGGCGTCAGGCGGAAGGACTTGGCGAAGCGTTCTTCACTTTGGCGCAGGGCAATTTCCGCCTTGCGCCGCGGCTCCAGGTCGGTGAAGGAAAACAGCATGCAGTCTTCCTCGTTCATGTCCAACGGCTGGCCGGCGACGATCACCAGTTTGCTGCCGCCTTTGGGCAGCCGTAGCTCGGCTTGCATCTGCGGGATGGTTGCACCTTCGCCCAAGCGCTCGATGGCCAGGTCTTTGCGCTCGGCCTGTTCCAATACATCCAGTTCATACACCGAACGGCCAATGACTTGATCGCGGTTGTAACCGGTCATCTCCAGAAAACCCTGGTTGACCTTGATGTAGCGCAGGTCGCTGAGGCGGCAAATCACCGCCGGTGCGGGGTTGGCGTTGAAGGTTTTTTCGAAGCGTTGCTCGGCACTGGCCCACTCTGTGGCGTCGCTGAGGATCAGCACCAACAGCTCCGGTTCACCGTGCGCGTCGGTCAGCACCAGGCTGCGCAGGCGGTGCACCCAACTGCGCTGCGCACCGTCAGTGGGCGTGACTTCTACCACCACGTCGCTGAATTCTTCACCGGCTGCGACACGGCTCAGCGGATAATTTTCCAGCGCCAGCGGGTGGTTGTTGCGATAGCGCAAAGCGAAGCGCTGGGCATAGTCCTCGGTATTGGCGCCAAGCGCCTCGATCTCGCTGACGCCATGCATCGCCAGTGCGGCTTCGTTGGCCCATAGCAGGGTCTGGTCGAGCTCCGCCAGCATCACACCGTCGGAAAGACCGGAGATGATCTGTTGCAATTGGCGGCGGTTGGTTTCTTTGGCGAGGACATCCTGATTCATGGTTTCTCCTGGTAAACAGCGCATAACGCTACGACATTCGGGGATCAAGATAGTGCGAAGAAAGTGCAGGGGCGTAGTGAAGGTGGGGAGGGCGCACGGGGGGTGCAAATGTATCAGGCCAGGGGGTGCATTTGGGCCAAGACTGAACGTATGTCCTTTCGCCACACTCACACAATCAAGGCACTTTGCCTTGCTCCTATAACTTGTGAAGGACCTCTTGTATGACCACTGTCTATGAAACCAATCGCTCGCTGTTTCGTGTGTCGTGGAGCTCGGTATTGGCCGGTAGTGCAATTGCGCTGGTGACCTACCTGGTGCTCAGCGTTCTGGGTACCGCTATCGGCGCCAGCGCCGTTGACCCGATGGAAGCGGGCAACCCGCTCAGCGGTTTCGGCACCGGTGCAGGTATCTGGTTGTTCGTGTCCACGCTGGTGGCCATTGCGGCGGGTGCCTTCGTCGCTGGCCGTACGGCACCGGATCGCGGCGGCCTGCACGGCGTGCTGACCTGGACCGTCACCACCTTGCTCACCACGTGGTTGCTGGCTGGCTTGGCTGCCAGTGTGGTCGGCACGGCCGGTAATGTGGTTGGCAAAGGCCTCTCGGCTGCGGGCAGCGGCATCGCTGCTGCAGCGCCGGGGATTGGTGACAGCGTCAAACAACAGTTGAACGCGCAAGGCATCCAGTTGGATTGGAACAGCCTGCAAGGCGAGCTGGACACGCTGCTCAAGCAAAGCGGCAAGCCTGAGCTGGACCCGGCCAACGTCGAGCAAAAAGCTGACCAGGCTGCCGCCGATGGCAAACAATCGGCCACCGACGCCGCCACCAACCCTGCGCAGGCCGGTGACCAGTTGAAGCAGTGGTTCGAACGCGTTAAAGCGTCCGGTGAGCCGGCGCTGAACGCAGCAGATAAAGAAGCACTGGTGAATATCGTGGCTGCCCGCACCGGCAAGAGCAAAGCCGAGGCGACTCAGATCGTTGATAACTATGCCCAGGCTTACCAGCAAGCCATGCAGAAAGTTGATGAGCTGAAAAAGCAGGCCGAGCAAAAAGCCCGTGAAGCCGGTGAAGTCGCTGCCAAGCAACTGTCCCGCGCCGCATGGAGCACCCTGGCAATGCTGTTGCTGGGCGCTGCATTGAGCTTCTTTGTGGGTCGCATCGCACTGACTAACCGTCGCGTGCCATTGGCTTGATAAAAGTGTAAAAGCGGCAGGAATGCCGCTTTTCCTTTCAGCACCTGCCGCACTGAACGCGTAAAATGCCTGCATTTTACGCGTATCACGCAAAGGTGCCCCTTGAGCGCAGGCAAAGCCGTTGGACTGTTAGTACTCACCTCTCTGCTCGCAGCGTGCGGCACCTCGCCACCCAGCACGCCGAATGATCTCTGCGGCATCTTCCGCGAAAAAGACGATTGGTACGACGCCGCCAAAGTCACGCAAAAGCGCTGGGGCGTGCCGATCCAACTGCCGTTAGCCATCATGTACCAAGAGTCCGGCTTCCATCAGGACGCCAAGGCCCCGCGTAAATACCTGCTGTGGATCATCCCTTGGGGCCGCGTCTCGAGCGCCGCCGGTTACGCCCAAGCCAAGGATGAAGTGTGGAGTGATTACCGCAAAAGCACCGGCCGCAGCGGCGCCAGTCGCCAGGACTTCGACGACGCTATCGACTTCATCGGCTGGTACATGGACAAAACCTACAGCATCAACGGCGTGTACAAATACGATGCCTATGGTCAGTACTTGAACTACCACGAAGGCTGGGGCGGCTATCGCCAGCGCACCTACGCCGCCAAAGCCTGGCTGCCGCCGGTGGCGAGCAAAGTACAGGCGCGTTCGCAGCTGTATGCGGCGCAATATGCGCGCTGCAAGGATGATTTGGGGCGCGGCTTCTGGAGTCGGTTTTGGCATTGGCTATAAAGGACGTCCCTGTCCTTTGTGGCAAGCGGGCTTGCCTTCGCAACTGAACCCGGTCAATGGATTGGCAGTGACCGACGCAGACTTGCCAGCTGACTTGAGCGTCGCAAGCGGTCGGGATTCTCTCGGAAACGTCCTTCAAGTTAAACGGAAATGTCGCTGATCAGACTGTTCCTGCACTTGCCAAACCCCGCCAATTCTGGGAAAACCCCGCCTTTGCGCATTCAATGAGACCACCATGAGCAACGACGAACTGCAGATCACCGACATCCGCCTGGGCGATGGCAAAGCCGTGGTCAAAGGCGCGTTGATCACCACCCAATACACCGGCACGCTGGAAGACGGCACGGTGTTCGATTCGTCCTGGGAACGCGGCAAGCCGTTCCAGTGTGTCATCGGCACCGGGCGCGTTATTAAAGGCTGGGACCAGGGGTTGATGGGCATGCAAGTAGGCGGCGTGCGCAGCTTGTTTGTGCCGGCGCACCTGGCGTACGGCGAGCGCTCGATGGGCGCGCATATCAAGCCCAACAGCCATTTGCGTTTTGAAATTGAGTTGTTGGAAGTGCTGACGCGCGATGATTGAAGTGCTTGGTTTCAATCAGCTGAACATCGTTTAAAGGGGCGTTTCTCAGATCAAGATCACGGCGGCCTGAAAGCCGACCTGAGTGGTTAAAGCAGATCAAAAGCGCTTTTGTGGGAGCGAGCTTGCTCGCGATTGCGGTGTATCAGTTGAAAAATACTTATCTGACACACCGCAGTCGCGAGCAAGCCCGCTCCCACATTTAAAGTAGAGCTGTGGCGGTCTTTAGAGGCCTTTAAGGTCACGCTCTTCAATCGGCCGGCTCTGGCGCAGGCGCTTGCCGCCCAACACTACCCAGTCGATCAAGCGAAACAGGCACTCAATGCCAAACGACAACAACATCGCGCCGCCCCAACCCCCCAGCC
>NZ_VUAZ01000083.1 GCF_009296165.1 Pseudomonas kitaguniensis
GAACCCCTACCAGCCCTCCTTCAACATCCGCAACTCCAGATGCTGCAACAACATAATGGTTTTACCATCAACAATCTCACCGCTCGCCACCATCGCCAGTGCCTGCTCAAAACCCAACTCCAGCACCTCTATATCCTCGCCCTCCTCAACCAAGCCACCTCCAGAGCCAACCCGATCAGACGCTTGATACTCACCGATAAAAAAGTGAATACGCTCAGTCACCGAGCCCGGGCTCATGAACGCCGCATAGATCTTTTCCACATGCCCAACGCGGTAGCCGGTCTCTTCTTCGGCTTCCAGGCGAATACGCTCTTCAGGGCTGGCGTTATCCAGCAGCCCGGCGGCGGCTTCGATCAAGTAACCAGGGTAGTCGTTGACAAACGTGGGCATACGAAACTGTCGAATCAGCAGCACCGTGCGCTGCTCACGGTTGTACAACAGGATCGTCGCACCATTACCCCGGTCATACACCTCACGGGTTTGGGCTTGCCAACTGCCATCGCGACGGCGCAGGTCGAAGCTGTATTTTTTTAAAACATACCAACTGTCCGAGAGGGTTTCTTCGGCGGTGATGCGAACGCGGCTGTTGTCCATGGTGAGTCCTTACACGTGGGAGGTGGAGCATGTCCTCGCGTCGAAGCCAGCGTCAAGCTGGTAACACTTTGCAAGCAATCCGCATGAACGGCCGTCGAATTAATTCCTGCGCCCTTAAGCCATCTGTTAAAACCCGTGCTTGATCTTGGTACTGGAACCTTCATGCCCTCTCGTTTTATCTCCCGCCTCGGCCTGCGCTGGTTTCCCCTGCTGTGCATGGCGATCCTGATTATCGGCATGCCGGTCGGCTGCTCCGTGCTGCAACACAAAGAGCGCGAGCTGGTGTTTCGCATCGAGCCGGGCACTGCCGGCTGGTACACCGGCTTGCCCACGGGTGTGCAGGAATTCGACTTGAAACCCGCCAGTTTCAAAGCCGGGCAAAACCTGCACGGCTGGTGGTACCCGGCAGAGAAGGAGGACGCGCCCGCGATCCTCTACCTGCACGGTGTGCGCTGGAACCTCACGGGGCAGTTGTTTCGGATTGAGCAATTGCACGCGCTGGGCTATTCGGTGCTGGCCATCGACTATCGCGGCTTCGGCCAAAGCCATGGCGAGTTGCCTTCGGAAACCACGGTGTATGAAGACGCCCGCATTGCCTGGGAACGCTTCCAGGTGTTGCAACCCGACCCGGACAAACGCCTGATCTACGGGCATTCGCTGGGTGGCGCGGTCGCCATCGACCTGGCGGCGCAGTTGAGCCAACAAACGCCGGTGCCGGTGCGTGGGCTGGTAATCGAGTCCACCTTTACTTCGCTGGGGGATGCGGCCGCTGCCGTGGCGAATACCTCACTGCCGGTGCGCTGGTTGCTGTCGCAAAAATTCGACTCGATCGACAAGATCGCCGACGTGCACATGCCACTGCTGGTCGTGCATGGCCTTGACGACCAGTACGTGCCGCCGCGTTTCAGCCAGCAATTGTTTGACGCGGCTCAGCAACCCAAGCGCTTGCTGCTGGTGCCAGGCGCTACGCACAACAACAGCATGCGCATGGCCGGCCCTGGTTATGCTCAGGCGCTGGACAGCCTGATGCGCGAGAAGACGCCAGCACAGGTGATGACACACTCCACACACCGCGACGGCGACTCATAAAATTGCTTTTCGGCACTGGGTTCGCGCTTGGCTGTCAAGCGCAAACCCTGCCCATACTGGCCCTCGCCGAAAGTTGATCAAATATTAACCGTAGGTTAAATCGCCATACCCGCTGGGGTCCGGCAAAGTTATCCACAGAGATACCCACGGTTTTCGTGGACAACTCTTTTTAATTTTTTACGATTTTTTTGTTCAGTAAACGCCTTCGGGAAAGGTGCCCGGCAGCAAAATCTCGCGATTCACGTTGCGTATATCGTTATAGCCACACAGCGCCATCGACACGTCCAACTCGCGGGCGATAATGTCAAGGGCCTTGGTCACCCCCGCTTCGCCCATTGCCCCCAAACCGTACAAGTGCGGGCGGCCGATCATCGTGCCTGTTGCGCCCAGCGCCACCGCTTTGAGTACGTCCTGGCCGGAGCGAATGCCGCCGTCGAGCCACACTTCAATCTGATTGCCCACCGCCTGCACAATCGCCGGCAATTGGCTGATGCTCGACGGTGCGCCGTCCAGCTGGCGGCCACCGTGGTTGCTGACCACCAGCGCATCAGCGCCGGAATTGGCCGCCAGACGCGCATCTTCCACGTCGAGGATGCCCTTGATAATCAGCTTGCCGCCCCAGCATTTCTTGATCCATTCCACATCATCCCAGCTCAGGCGCGGGTCGAACTGCTGGGCGGTCCACGATGACAGCGAACGCATGTCAGCCACGCCCTTTACATGCCCGACGATGTTGCCGAAACCATGGCGCTTGGTGCCGAGCATGCCCATCACCCAACGCGGCTTGGTCATCATGTTGAGGATATTCGGCAGGGTCAGTTTGGGCGGCGCCGACAAGCCGTTGATCAAGTCTTTGTGGCGTTGCCCGAGGACCTGCAAGTCAAGGGTCAGCACCAGCGCGTCGACCCCGGCGGCTTTGGCGCGCTCGATCAACTGCTCGATAAACGCGCGGTCACGCATCACATACAGCTGAAACCAGAACGGCTGGCCGACGTGCTCCGCAATGTCCTCCAGCGAACAGATGCTCATGGTCGACAAGGTGTAGCGCAGGCCGAACGCGGCGGCGGCGCGCGCGGTGAGTATTTCGCCATCGGCATGCTGCATGCCTGCAAGCCCGGTGGGCGCCAGCGCTACCGGCATGGCCATGTCCTGGCCAATCATGCTTGTGCGAATTGAACGCTGATCGATATTGCGCGCCACGCGCTGGCGAAACTTGATGCGCGCAAAGTCGCTTTCATTCGCGCGGTAAGTGCTTTCAGTCCAGGAGCCGGAATCGGCGTAATCGTAAAACATCCTTGGAACACGCTGTTGCGCCAGTTTGCGCAAGTCTTCGATGGTTGTGATCAACGGCATCTGGGTCACCTTTCCCTGAACTGACCTTAGAGAGTAACCGCGCATCGACGGCGCAACCAGCCATTGCGTTTATATGAACGGGCGACTAACCTCGCAAAAACCTGCAAAAAGACGCACAAACATGCACAGCACTCATCACGCCATCGACCTGCCCTCGTTACGCAAACAAAAAATCCTGTTGCTGCTGGAACGCGATGGCAAAGTCACCGCGCCAGAACTGGTGGAGCACTTTGCCGTGTCCCAAGACACCATTCGCCGCGACTTGGCTGAACTCGCCGCCGCCGGCCTGTTGCAACGCGTGCACGGCGGCGCCCTGCCCCGGCCCAAAGACACCGGCAAAGACTTTTTCACCCGCGTCGGCGAAACCAATGAGGTGAAGCGTCACTTGGCAAAGCTGGCGGCGGCGCAGGTAGAAGATGGCCAAATCGTGCTGTTCGACTCCGGCTCGACCACGCTGCAAATTGCCCAGTCATTGCCGCGTTCGATCCGCCTGACGGTGGTGACGCCATCGCCGATGATCGCCATCGCGCTGGCGGACCATTCTGAGGTGAAGGTGATTCTCGCCGGTGGCCAACTCAACCCCGCCACCTTGTCCACCAGTGGGCACGAAGCCGTGCGCCTGATCCAGAGCATCAAGGCCGACCTGTTGTTTATGGGCGTGTGTGCGCTGCATCCGCACGTCGGCATCAGCTCGTTGCACTTCGATGAAGTGGCGGTCAAGCAAGCCTTGCTCGACAGCGCCTCGCAAGTCGTGGCGGTGACCACGGCGGACAAACTCGGCGCGGTGGAACCCTTTGTGGTGGCGCCGTGCAGCCGCATTCACACGCTGATCACCGAGTGGCATGTGCCGGGTGCCGAGGCGTATGAGCAGCTAGGTTTGCAGGTGCTGCGGGTCGAGGCCGAGTAAGTACAAGGCATCCGCCACGGCATGGCCGCTGGCGGTGTTGTCAAAAATGCACCAGGTGGGAATACTTGCGTCAACCGACTGGCTTAACAACCGCGCATAGGCTTGCACGCGTTCCGCGCCATAAGCACTGTGATAGATACGCGGCGTACCGTGCAGGCGCCAATAACGCACGCCCTGCCAGCCTGCCGGCGCATCGCCGCCGTCGATGGCTGGCGGATCGGCGGCCACACGACCTATCTGTAAGTGCTGCAACACGCCATCGGCTTCAAGCCAACTGGCGTGACGTGGTTCAAGCACCACGGCACCGGAAAAACGTTGGCGTAATGCGCTAAAAAACTGCAGGGCGACAGCGGCTTCGTAGCGCAGCGACGGCGGTAGCTGAACCAACAGGCAGCCAAGCTTTTCGCCCAATGGCAGGCACTGTTGAAGAAACTCCTCCAGCGCCGCTTCGCACCCCTGCAAGCGCAGCTCATGCGTGATGCGCTTGGGCAGCTTGACCGAAAAAGCAAACGCCGGTGGCACGCACAGCCCCCAGCGTTGGTAGGTTTTGGCCAGGTGCGGCCGGTAAAACGAACTGTTGATTTCCACCGCATTGAAGCGCGAAGCGTAGCGCTGCAAATGTGTACCTTCAGGCGCAAATGCCGGCCAGTTCTCACGCGGCAAACTCCACCCCGCACAGCCCACATACAGCGCTGCGGTCAAAACAGCACCGAGGCCGCATCGCGCATAAAGATCTCGATGGTTTTAGGCCCGACGCCGTCGAACTCACCCAAGCGTTTTTCGAATGCCTGACGGTCGGCACTGGCGCTGCGAATGTGGGTGATCTTGCCGGCGTACTCGGCGTTGAGCTTGGCGCTGAGGTCGAGCAAGCGCTGCGCGGTGCTTTCGTCATAGCGCACGTAATGCGCGCGCCCAAGCATGCTGACCAGCTCGCGCGAGGTGCAGTGCTGCAACTTGCGCGCGGTATCGCGGCCTTGTTCTTCGACGATCACCTTGTACGCCTGCGCGGCGATCGGCGCCTGAATGCGCTTGCCCATCAAGAAGCTGGCGATAAACCACTTGAACAAGCTGCTGTCATCTTCGGGTTTGAGCTCAATGCCCAACTCAGACGATCGACTTGGCCATGCTCAGTGGCCCAACTTGCGCTCGGCTTCAGCGGCCTGCTGATTGATCGCGTCGGTCTGGCGTTCAAGGTCTTTGATCGAGGTGGGCGTTAGCACTTTGTCGACGCCTTTAGTGTTGGGATTGGCCTGTTCCAGGGTCTGGCCCTTGGCGGCTTTTTCGGTGCCCTTTTGAGCGTCTTCCGAGCTGATGGGGGCTGGGGTTTTGTCGGCGGTTTGGTGATCAGTCACGGTGTGTCTCCTGGCAGTTGAGGCCCACAAAAAACGGCGGGCACGTATGCAGCAGAGCCCGCCGTTTTTCGATAGTTCAAGGAAATTGCCGCGGGTTGCCGCTGCAGAAAGCCGCCGGAGAAATAAGCGCAAATTAATTTAAACCTTTGCTGCCCGGACTCGCTCCATTCTCCCATGTCGCTTATTTAATCAACCCAGCAGGAGAGACTCGATCATGAGTGCAGACCTTAACGGCAAGAAAATTTTAATCATCACGTCCAACACCGGGATTGAGCGCGACGAGTTGGTCAAACCGCTCGAAGCGCTGCGCGGCTATGGCGCGACCGTGACCCACGGCTCCAGTGACGGCGGCACCACGCAGACATTTGTCGGCGACACCGAGAAGGACCGCACCGTCGAATCCGACGCCAAGCTGGCCGACTTGTCCGGCGCAGACTTTGATGCGCTGGTCATTCCCGGCGGCACCGTGAATGCCGACACCCTGCGCCTGGACGCGGCCGCACTGAAGCTGATCAATGAGTTCGTCAAGGCCGGCAAAACCGTCGCGGCGATCTGCCACGGGCCATGGGCGTTGATCAATGCCGGCGTGATCAAGGGCAAAACCCTGACCTCCTATAAAAGCGTGCGCACCGACTTGGTAAACGCTGGCGCGGCGGACTGGGTAGATGCCGAGGTCAAGGCGTGCAAGGCAAATGGCTGGACGCTGATCACTTCGCGCACACCGGATGATATTCCGGCGTTCAACCAGGCGATTGCCGAGGCCGTCGCTGGCTGAGGCGACTCGGTTAAACCAAAACAGGCGCCCTCGGGCGCCTGTTTTTTTGTGTCTGTTTCAGCTTCTGCGTTGGTCGGGCATCTCGCGTTTTGGCCCGAACATGGCCCAGGCAATCAGCCCGAACAACGGTACAAAAATCAGAATAATCAGCCACAGGCCTTTAGTCTCCCAGCCACCGGTGCTGCGTAATACGACATTGATTGCCCACAGCTCCAAGAGCAGCAGAATCACCGCCAAACCGATCCAGACATATTCTATTTGCATGATTCACCTCCTGAGGTCCTATGCGTTAGGTCAATGATTACGGCTGAGGGTTCATTAAAATAATTTTCACGCACCCGCTCAGGCGGCGTAATGCACGCCTTGTACACACCGCCCGTGCAACCTGCACGACATGCCAGGTTCAGCCACCACGCTAACGGGTTGATTTTAATAGACTTGAACCACCTTCACGACTTGGTACACCTGATGCAAGGTCAGGCATAAGAGGCGCGCACTTCGACGCGCCGACTATTACCCGTGAGGCTCCACCATGAACGCAATTGACCTTCTCGAAGCCGACCATGTACGCGTAAAAGCGTTGTTGACTCAACTCAGTGAGTCCACCGAACGTGGCGTGAAAAAGCGCACTGAACTGCTGGCCAAACTCGAAGCAGAAATCAGCCTGCACACCAAGCTTGAGGAAGAGATCCTTTACCCTGCCTTTCGTAAAGCCGGCGGCAAAGAGCAAGACATCATGTACCACGAAGCCAAGGAAGAGCACCGCACCGTTGACGCTCTGGTGCTGCCCGACCTGAAGCAAACCGAGCCTTCAACCACCGAGTTTTCCGGCCGGGTAAAAGTGGTCAAAGAGCTGTTGGAACACCATATCGAAGAAGAGGAAAAAGAAATGTTTCCTCAGGCCAAGAAGCTCTTGGGCAAAGCGTTGCTCGAAGAGCTGGGCGCCGAAATGGAAGCGATGAAAGCAGCCCACAAAAAAGCACAATCCAGCAAGCCTATGGCGGCTTGATTGCAGCACAGCCCAAGCCTGAGGCTAACTCAGGCTTGGGTGCGGCCGGATGAAATATCCATGCACAGGGGAATGCGTCATGAAGACCAGAAGCTCCCAAAGGATTTTACTGATTGTAGGTTTTTCAGCTGTGTTGAGCGGCCCTGCCTTCGCCGCTTTCGGCGATAGTCCAAACCCTTCGGCGACTGCCGTAAGCGGTGCCAATGCGGCGGGCTCCGCATTGCCACCCGGCACCTACCCCAGCAGCCCGGCGGACAGTGACAAAAAGACCACCACGCCACCGAAGGATCAGAAGGCGCCGTCTGCAGGCACATCAACCCACAAGCCCAGCGATAAAAAGCCGAAGAAGGCGACGCCCGCGCCATAACGTGCGCGCGCATTTTACGGCACCGGTAACCAGCCGCTGAAGCCAGCCTGCTCGGTCAGTGGGCACCAGGCGAACTGACTGGCCGGGGCTGGCAATGCCTGCTGTTCGAGGCCGGCCAGCGCGGCGCCCTTCGACTGTTTCCAATCGAAAAGCCGGGTGTTTCCCCACGCGAGGACAATGCCTTGGGCCTGGCTGTCATCGGCATTTACCCAACTCGCCGCTGCAGCCGCCATGAACGCTTCGACAGGCTCAGCGTCGATCCGCGTGCGGTACGGCGAGGCCAGCAACCATCGGCAAACATTCAGGTGATACGTCCAATCCGGCGCAGGCTGGTTGCGATAGGCCCAGGTCATAAAGCTGCGGAACAGGTTCAAACCCTCGGGCGGGTCGAGCTTGAGCAGCGCCGGGCAGATGTCGAACACGCCGTGCCAATAGGGCAACAAACGTGCATCCAGGTGCACAAAGCAGCGCGAGTTACTCGGGTATTCAGGCCGCGCCGGTTCCGCGCGCAGGCGACGGGGCACCTTGACCAGGTGCTTGGCACCTGCAGGCAATAGAAGGGTCATGCAATGCACTCACAGTCGTGACGATAGAACGCCTCCTGATCACAGGAAGCCCAAGGCACACGTCAGAATGCGGGGGAAGCGCGAGGGTTGGCCGAGGGCCACGAATAACGCGGAGGCGCCTTGTTGCGCCGCTCGTGCGCCGGGCGCGGGGTTTGCCCGAGGCTCAGTAACCAGACCAAGCCGATGAGGAACACAATGGCCACGGTCACCGCGGAGCACACCGGGCAGGCAAAGTAGTTCGAGATGTTGCTGGAAGACGGGTTTCCTAACCCTTTGTCGGAAACTGGCGCTTGGCTACCGTCCACCGAACAGAACGCCCCACCGATCCCGTTGAGCTGCTGGCCCACCATTTGCCCATGGCCCAAACCGCAGGCGAACAGGTTCATCAGTACGCAGAGGTACAGGGCCCAGGCGATCAGCGAACGGTTGGGGTGGCTCAATTTCATGGCGGCGACTCTACACTGAAGCGTCAGGAGGGTGAAACCCCACCCCTGCCTGCGGCAGAACGTCGCAGATTACGCGGGCTGGCCAGGGTTGGTAGACTGTGCGCCCGCCTCGTTTCCACGTTTTAACGTCTGGTTTTCGACGCCTGATGTGTAGACCAGAGCAATGCAGGCGTTTAACAGGATGCACAGTTGATGAGTACCTTATTCACCCGCCGCAAAGTGCTGACCGGTATGGGCCTGCTGGGCCTTGGCAGCCTGCTGGGCGGCTGTGACTACAGCCCCAAGCTGAACTTCAAGTACGGCAAGGACCTCAGTGACAAGATCATGGGCCGCACCTTCAAGCTCAAAAACACCGACGGCGAACCCGTCACCCTGAGCTCGTTCCGTGGCCTCATGCCAGTGGTGTTCTTCGGGTTCACCCAGTGCCCAGCGGTGTGCCCCACCACGCTGGCGCGCGCCGCCCAAGCCAAGAAGCTGATGGGCCGCGATGGCGAGATCATGCAGGTGGTGTTCATCACCCTCGACCCCGAGCGCGATACCCCGGAGCTGCTCGACCGCTACGTCAAAGCCTTCGACCCAAGCTTTGAAGCGCTGTACGGCACCCCGGAAGAAGTCGCCGTGGCGGCCAAAGAGTTCGGGATCTTTTATGAAAAAATCCCCGCCGGTGACACCTACACCTTGTCCCACACCTCGACCAGTTTCGTTTTCGACACCCGTGGCAACCTGCGCCTCGGCCTGTCGGCATCCCTTACCGCTAAAGAGTGCGCAGAAGACCTGCTCACCGTCATGGAGGTCTGCTAATGACTGCCGTTCACTGCCTCAAGCGCTTCACCCTCGGCCTCACCCTGCTGGGCCTCGCCGCGCACGCCAGTGCCCAAGTGCTGGTGAGCGACGCGTGGGTACGCGCCACGGTGCAGGGCCAGCCCTCCAGCGGCGCGTTCATGACCCTGACCGCCGACAGCGACAGCAAACTGGTCAGCGTGACGACGCCGGTAGCCAAGGACGCGCAAATCCATGAAATGAGCATGAAAGACGACGTGATGCGCATGGGCCCGGTGAACTCGGTGGCCCTGCCCGCCGGCAAAGCGGTCAAGCTCGACCCGAACGGTTACCACGTGATGCTGATGGGCCTGACCGGCCAGATCAAGGAAGGCGAAAAAGTGCCGCTGAGCCTCACCGTGGAAAACGCCAGGGGCGAGAAGCAGTCGGTTGACGTCACCGCCACGGCCCGTGCGCTGGATGGCATGGACCACAGCAAGATGCACTGAGCGGCTCAATCCCCACTTATGCAGATTGACCCTGCTTTCATCCTTTACGAGACCGAGCACTGGCGGCTTAACCATCACCTGACGTCCAAGCTGCCGGGCTACCTGATGCTGGGCGCCAAGGCTGCGACGAACGCCCTCGCCGATATGCCGGCCGCCGCCCTGGCTGAGCTGGGTGGCTTGCTCGCCAACACCCAACAAGTGATTGAGGCGCAGCTTGCACCTAAATGGCTGTATGTCAGCCGCTACGGGCATATGCCGGGGTTCGCGCTGCACTTTCATTTCATCCCGGTGTATGGCTGGGTCGAGGAAGCGTTTTGGCGGGATGCGCGTTACCGAGTGCTGCAAGGCTTTGGCTCGCAGGCACCCGGGCAAACGCTGACCGATGGGGCTGAACTGACGTTGTTTGTGTGGCGCGAGTTTGGCGAGAGTGCCACCCCACCGGTTATCCATGGAGAGCCGGTTGAACAGGTTATCGAGCGATTGCGCAGCGCTTTCAGCACCGGGTAAAGATCAAACTGTGGGAGCGCTGCTCGCGTGATCGGTGTGTCTGATAAGTATTTTTCAACTGACACAGCGCTATCGCGAGCAAGCCCGCTCCCACAGTTGACCGAGTTGGGCTGGAAGATTGGGTGTCGAGTGGGTTTGATGACATCCTGTCGGGTTTGCACCTCGGCTGACGGCACCCTATGAGCCCTGGGAAGGCTGCGTTGGGCGCGCGAGTGTCGGGCTAAATCGCCGAGTCAGCGGATAGACGTTTTACCTCGGCACACACGCCAA
>NZ_VUAZ01000084.1 GCF_009296165.1 Pseudomonas kitaguniensis
CTCCCGATGACAATATGTCGGTCAGCCAATGCAGTGGCTGCCACACCGCCATCGGGAGCAAGCCCCCTCCCACATTTTGATCGTTTTTCAGTCCAGTAGACGGGTGATGGCGCGCACGATCATTTCGACCTCTTTTGCATCCAGCGTCAGCGGCGGCAGCAGGCGGATGATCTTGCCCCGCGTCACGTTGATCAGTACGCCGTGTTCTTGCGCCGCTCGCAGGGCCAGGTCGCGGTAAGGGCTGGCCAGTTCAATACCGATCATCAAACCCTGGCCGCGAATCGCCAATACTTGCGGGTGTTCGCTCAGCTCAACACGTAAACGCGCCAGCAGGTGCGAGCCCTGCCGCGCGGCATTCTGCAGCAAGCCCTGTTCTTCGATGATGTCCAGCACCGTGCAACCCACGCGGCAGGCCAATGGGTTGCCGCCAAACGTGCTGCCGTGGCTGCCCGGCGTAAACAACTGCGCGACCGTGGCACGCGCCAGGCAGGCGCCGATGGGCACGCCATTGCCGAGGCCTTTGGCCAGGGTCATCACGTCGGGCACGATGCCTTCGTGCTGAAAGGCAAACCAGGTGCCGGTACGACCAATGCCGGTTTGTATCTCATCGAGCATCATCAGCCAGCCGTGGCGCGTGCAGTGATCGCGCAGGGCTTTCAGGTAGCCGGGTGGCGCCGGTAACACGCCACTTTCACCCTGGATTGGCTCGAGCAGCACCGCCGCAATGCGCGCGCCAAACGCTTGAGTGACGGCTTCCAGCGCCTCCATGTCGCCAAACGCCACCTTGAGGTAATCCCCCGGCAAACGCTGGAAACCCAACCGCACCGAAGGGCCGTCGCTGGCCGCCATGGTGCCGAGGGTGCGCCCGTGAAAGGCGTTTTCCATCACCACCACCAACGGCGCTTCAATGCCTTTTTTCCAGCCATGCAGCCGCGCCAACTTCAGCGCCGTCTCGTTGGCTTCGGCACCCGAGTTGTTGAAAAATGCACCGTCCAGGCCGGACAACTGCGTCAAGCGCTCAGCCAACCGCTGTTGCCAGTCGATGCTGTAGAGGTTGGAGGTGTGCAACAACAAGCCCGCCTGTTGACTGATCGCCGCCACCAGTTTGGGGTGCGAATGCCCGACATTGGTTACCGCCACACCGGCGACCGCGTCGAGGTATTCACGGCCTTGCTGGTCCCACAGGCGCGTGCCCAAGCCACGAACAAAACTCAGGGCCAAGGGTTGATACGTGGTCATCAGGCAGGCGGCGGTCATGGTGGCAAGCTCCAGTGCATCGTTGGGATGACTGCAGTATCGTTAGCCACTCGAGGTGGATAAACTCAGAATTTCTGCAATGACTTTAAACCAAGGCTTGATAATGGATCTGTTCCAGGCAATGTCGGTGTACGTGAAAGTGGTGGAGACCGGCAGCATGACGGGCGCCGCGCAGGAGTGCGGGATGTCAACGACCATGGTCGGCAACCACTTGCGTGCCCTGGAGCAACGCCTGGGGGTCAGCCTGCTCAAACGCACCACGCGCAAACAGAGCCTCACAGAATTTGGCGGGCAGTATTACCAGCGCTGCCTGGAAGTGCTGGGGCTGGTCGCCGACTCCGAGCTGCTGGCAGAGCAGGCCCACAGCGAAATCCCCAAAGGCAGCCTGCGCATCACCGCGCCACCGGTGTTCGGCACCGAACGCCTGGCACCGGCCTTGAGCGAATTTTCCCGGCGCTACCCGCTGATCAACCTCTACGTGGTGCTGAGCAATGAGCGGATGGACTTGGTCGACAGCGGCTTCGACGTGGCGATCCGTCTTGGCGAACTGGAAACCTCCAGCCTGATCGCCAGGCCAATGCAGGCCTACACCCTCACCCTCTGCGCGTCACCTGAATACCTGGCGCGACGTGGCACGCCACAGACGCCGGATGATCTGCGACAGCACGACTGCCTGGCGTTCGCCTACCCGGCGACCGACAACTGGCGCGATACCGACAAACTCTGGCGCATGACCGGCGAGACAGGCGAGGTGGAAATTCCGGTGTCTGGCACATTGACCATCAACAGCTCGCAAGGCTTGCGCCAGGCGGCCGTAAACGGCATGGGCATCATCATGCTCGCCGACGCGTTGGTGCAACCGGACCTTGCGAGCGGCAAGCTGGTCGCCTTGCTGACCCACTATCAACTGTCCAGCCGCCCCATGCACCTGCTCTACCGCCAGGACCGTTACCGCCTGCCCAAGCTGCGCGCCTTCGTCGATTTCGCCATGGAAAAGTGGGCGCGCTAGAAGGCCACGCCCAACTCCCGCAGGCGCGCCGCGGTGCGCTCGGCCGACACGTGGTGAATGCCCTGCCAACCGAGGGCGACGACCGCGTCGATATTGCCGGCGACATCATCGATAAACACCACTTCACCGGGCTGAATATCCGGCAGATGGGCGCGCACCTGGCTGAGGCTGGCGTGGTAGATCGCCGCATCCGGCTTGATCAGCTTCAACTCGCCCGACACCACAATATCGCGCAGATACTGCAGGAACGGATAGTTGGCTCGCGCATAGGGGAAGGTTTCAGCCGACCAGTTAGTCAGCCCGAACAGCGGCATATTGGCCTGATGCAAGGCTTCAAGGATCGCCACGCCTTCCGGCAACGCGCCACGCAGCATCTCGTGCCAACGGTCGTAATACGCCTGGATCAGGCGTTCATGTTGCGGGTATTGCTCGATCAGGTGGCGAGTGCCTTCAGCCAGGCTGCGGCCCGCGTCCTGCTCGGTGTTCCAGGCTTGGGTGCAAATAGTGTCGAGAAAGTGCTGCCGCGCATGGTCATCGGCAATTAGCTGGCGGTACAGGTGGTGCGGGTTCCACTCGAACAGGACGCCGCCGAAATCAAAAACTACTGCACGAATCGTCATCAGATCCTCCGTTAGCGTGGCTTGATAGCGCAAGGAGTCTGGCAGATTGTGAGGGCGGGCGGGAGCGCGATGGCGTGTAGGAGGGTTCGGATAAAAGCGCAGTCAAATGCAGAAGCTGGCCTGTGTGGGCGCTGGTTCGCCTGCGATACAGCCACTGCGGTGGGTCAGTCACACCACAGTGCTGCTATCGCGAGCAAGCCCGGCTCCCACACAAGCTCGCTGCCAGGCAAACCAGCGAGTGCATTTTGGGAGCGTGATCAGGCCTGGATCAGGCCATTGATCTTCACGGTCGGGTTCACATCAGCTTCGTAGTCCACGCCATCGATTTCAAAGCCGAACAAGCGCAGGAACTCAGCCTTGTAACCGGCAAAGTCGCTGATCTCGTTGACGTTGTCGTCGGTGACCTGGTTCCACAGCGCCGCTACAGCGTCCTGGACTTTCGGCTCCAGCTCGGCCAGGTCGGCGCGCAGGCGGCCTTCACCATCAAGCTTCGGCTCGCTGCCGTACAGGCTGTCTTTGAACAGGCCGTAAACCTGCTCGATGCAACCTTCGTGGGTGCCCTGCTCTTTCATCACTTTGAACAACAGCGACAGGTACAGAGGCATGATCGGGATGGCCGAACTGGCCTGCGTCACCACAGCCTTGAGCACCGACACACGGGCGTCGCCCTTGAGTGCGGCGAGGTTGTCGCGCAGGGTCAGGACTTTTTTGTCGAGGTCTTTTTTGGCTTCGCCGATGGAGCCGTTCCAGTAAATATCCTGGGTCAGCTTTTCACCCAGGTAGGTGAACGCGGTGGTCTTGGCGCCTTCGGCCAGCACATCGGCGTCACGCAGGGCGTCGATCCACAGCTGCCAGTCTTCGCCGCCCATGACCTTCACGGTGCCGTCGATTTCTTCCTGGGTGGCAGGCTCAAGGGTGGTGTCGACCACTACGCCTTTGTCGGTGTTGATACCGCGCAGGGTCACGGCCTTGCCGATTGGCTTGAGCGTGGAGGTGTGCACCACGCCTTGCGGGTCGGTACGGCGTGGCGCGGCCAGGCTGTAGACCACCAAGTCGATTTCACCCAGGTCTTTCTTGATGGTTTCGATGGTCAGGCGCTTGATCTCGGCAGAGAACGCGTCGCCGTTGATGCTCTTGGCGTACAGGCCCTTTTCGACCGCAAACTTCTCGAACGCGGCGCTGTTGTACCAGCCGGCGGAGCTCAACTTGCCTTCTTCGCCTTCTTTCTCAAAAAACACGCCCAAGGTATCGGCGTTGCTGCCAAACGCAGCACTGATGCGCGCAGCCAGGCCGTAACCGGTGGAAGCGCCGAGGACCAGCACCTTCTTTGGGCCGCCTTCGATGGCGCCGTGCTGGGTTACGTAGTCGATCTGTTGCTTGACGTTCGCTTCACAGCCAACAGGGTGAGCGGTCACACAGATGAAGCCACGAACCCGCGGTTTGATGATCATAAAATTTCTGCCTCTTCCAAGGTGCCGAAGGCCAATGGTGGCCATTCAACTTAATCGTACCGGTCTATGACGCCTGAAAAACCGAAGCGTCACGATAGTCGCAAATCTTGCGTTTACAAAATCCAATCAAAAAAACGCGGGACAGGCTGCCCAGCGCGGTGAAAACTGTGTCCGCGTGTCACAAACTCGTACTATTTAAAACGCCTGCCGCCGCCATAACCCATTATCATGGCAACATTGTTTCAATTTGTTTCAACCCCGGAGCCACGCTTCATGAGCAAAAGTGCTGTTCAAAAAAAACTCGTCTCAGCCGCCTGGGTGCTGGGGGTTCTGCTGTTCATCTACTGCTTCCCCCGAACGAGTTTGGTATTTGTGCTGCTGGTGCTGATCTGCGGTGTTTATGACTTCTTGCGCAACGGCCTGTACGACCGCGACACCCTCAAGAAGTACTTCATCGGCAACGGGCGTAATACGTGGATATTGGCGCCGTTCAACACCTTGTTCGACCTGCTGAGCAGCCGCAACCGCCACGTCTATACCCTGCACGACCTGCCGCCCGCCTGGCGCGAAGACCTGCAACAGGTGATCGACGACGCGATGGCCAACAAAGATCAAATCATCAGCTACCTGGATGAACGCATGGCCGAGAAAAAGCGCGGCATGCTGTTTTTCCAGTGGTACGGCCGCCCGATCGAAACGGCCCTGGACATCCCGCAACTGCGTAAGAAACTGCCGTTTGTGAAGACCATCGGTGTGTCGGTATTCAACGAAAACCGCTCAACATCTTTCCACTTCGGCCCGCTGCGCATGATGTTTCGCGTGCTCTACAACATGGCGCCAGCGCCTCACCACGAGGGCGTTTACATTCAGGTGGGCAAGCACAAGCACTACTGGCACGACGACCCGCTGTTTATTTTCGATGACACGCTGATGCACGCGTCATTCAACAAAAACGATGCAAAGCGTTACTGCCTGTTCATTGATATTGTGCGGCCGACCCCGCTGCCGAGGGTGCTCAACGCCGTGATCGCGGGTTTTGCCGGGCTGGTCTTTACCCTGCGTCGGGTTTTCTACAAAAACTGGAAGCTGATTCAGTAACTTCTGCGGCATGATGGTGCTTGACGGTGTTTGCGCATGGCCACACGCCTGCCAAAATAACCGTCTCGTGCGACCGGGTTCGGCGCTCACCATTCTCAAGCCATCGCCGCCCGTGGCGGCTGCGATGGCTGTGCTTTCAAGGAATCAGAATGCCTCAACGTCAAGTCATCAATGCCTCCGTCAGCCCCAAGGGCAGCCTCGAAACCCTGTCCCAACGTGAAGTGCAGCAACTGAGTGAAGCCGGCAGCGGCAGCATCTACACCTTGTTCCGCCAGTGCGCCCTGGCCATCCTTAACACCGGCGCGCATATCGACAACGCCAAGACCATCCTCGACGCCTACAAAGACTTTGAAGTGCGTATCCATCAACAGGACCGCGGCGTGCGCCTGGAACTGTTGAATGCGCCGGCCGACGCGTTCGTCGATGGCGAAATGATCGCCAGCACGCGTGAAATGCTCTTCAGCGCCCTGCGCGACATCGTCTACACCGAGAACGAACTGGGCAGCCAGCGCATCGACCTGAGCGACTCGCAAGGCATCACCGACTACGTGTTCCACCTGTTGCGCAATGCCCGTACGTTGCGCCCGGGCGTCGAGCCAAAAATCGTGGTGTGCTGGGGCGGGCACTCGATCAATACCGAAGAATACAAATACACTAAAAAAGTCGGCCACGAACTGGGCCTGCGCAGCCTTGACGTGTGCACCGGTTGCGGCCCTGGCGTGATGAAAGGTCCAATGAAAGGCGCGACCATTTCCCACGCCAAACAACGCATCACCGGCGGGCGCTACCTCGGCCTGACCGAGCCGGGCATCATCGCCGCCGAAGCACCGAACCCTATCGTTAACGAGCTGGTGATTTTGCCGGACATCGAAAAACGCCTGGAAGCTTTTGTGCGCGTCGGCCACGGCATCATCATCTTCCCGGGTGGCGCGGGCACGGCGGAAGAGTTCCTGTACCTGCTGGGCATCCTGATGCACCCGGACAACCGCGACGTGCCGTTCCCGGTTGTGCTCACCGGGCCGAAACACGCGGCGCCATACCTGCAACAACTGCACGCATTCGTCGGCGCCACCCTCGGCGAAGCGGCGCAGGCACACTACCAGATCATCATCGACGACCCGGCCGAAGTGGCCCGCCAAATGACCGCAGGCCTCAAGGCGGTGAAGCAGTTCCGCCGCGAGCGCAACGATGCGTTCCACTTCAACTGGCTGCTGAAGATCGACGAAGGCTTCCAGCGCCCGTTCGATCCAACCCACGCCAACATGGCCAGCCTGCAACTGAGCCACGCGCTGCCGCCCCACGAACTCGCCGCCAACCTGCGCCGCGCGTTTTCGGGCATCGTGGCCGGTAACGTCAAGGACAAGGGCATCCGCCTGATCGAAGAGCACGGCCCGTACGAAATCCAGGGCGACCCGACCATCATGAAACCGCTGGACGAGCTGCTACAGGCGTTTGTCGCCCAACACCGCATGAAGTTGCCGGGCGGCGCGGCGTATGTACCGTGTTATCGCGTGGTTCAGTAAACAGGGCTCACTGAGCTAACGCTGAACTGCCACACATTTGATTTCCACCAGCAAACCGGGATGCGCCAGTTCTGACACGCCAATGGTCGTCCAGGCGCAGTGCCCACGCGGGAACAGGCGGTTTTTCACCTCCCGAAAAACCGCCATGTGCTCGTGCATGTTCACGTGGTACGTGGTCATGTCCACCACATCCTCAAAGCTGCAACCACCCTCCTCCAATACCTGACGCAGGTTCGCCCAAGCGGCGATGAACTGCGCTTCGGGGTTTTCGATCACCGCCAATTCCGGCGTACGCCCGACTTGCCCTGCGCAGTAAAGGGTTTTGCCGACTTTGACCGCGGGCACATAGCCGGCGCGTTCGACGATGGTGTGCATGGAGGGCGGGATGATGAGCTGGCGATCAGTCATATGCTGTATCTCATTGCGGGCGTTTTCGGCCGTGTAGGTGGGCTAAGTCAGGCTAAGGTTTTACCTGTTCCTACTCACCCACACCAGAAGAGCGACCTATGGACCAACGGACCTTGCCCTCGATAACGCCTTACCCTAAGGTAAGGAGTATCACGAAGGAGATTTTTAATATGGCAACCGCCACACTGACCTCAAAAGGGCAAATCACCATTCCCGTTCAGGTCAGAACTGCCTTGGGCCTGGAAACCGGCGACCGCGTTGAGTTCGTCGAAATGGAGGACGGCACCTTTTCGATCATCGCAGCCAGTAATACCGTGCATGACCTCAAGGGCCTGATCCGAAAACCCGCCAGGGCCGTATCGATTGAAGACATGAACCGCGCCATCGCGGCCCAAGCAGCAAATGCGCGATGATCGGCCTGGATACCAATGTGCTGGTGCGCTACGTCACTCAGGACGATCCGGTTCAATCGCCCAAAGCGTCCGAGTTGATCGAATCGCTCACCCAACTGTCGCCGGGCTTTGTCAGCCTGGTGTCTGTGGTTGAACTGGTGTGGGTTCTACAAAGCTGCTACCAGTGCGCCAAGGGCGAGGTGGTGGCCGTGCTGGAAACCCTGTTGCGCACGCGCGAACTGACCATCGAGCATGCCGAGATCATCTGGCAGGCGCTGCGACGGTTCACCGCGAACAAAGCTGATTTTGCCGATTGCCTGATAGAACGGTGCGCGCACGCGGCAGGCTGTAAATACACCGCCACCTTTGACCTCAACGCCGTCAAGGCAGCCGGTATGAAGCAACTGGCCTGAGCACGGCATTGCGACGACGCTCAGGCTTTGGTAAAAACCGCGTTCAACCTTGATCGAGAGACACACTCACGTGCGCATGTTTCTTCTCGCTACCTTGAGCATGGCCTGCGCGGTGGCCGTTGCCGACACCATCGCCTGGCCCGACCTGCCGAGCACCTGCTTCGTCAGCGGCCGGCCCGCCACCAGCACCGATGTAGACACAGGCTGCGCGGCGTTCCTGATCAACGTAAAAGGCAAGGCGGCGGGTACGCCGATCAAGCTGGACATACCGCAGTACGCCTTGCATGTGGATGAAGCCACCGGCAAAGAGACGCCGGTGATCATCATCCAGGCGGAAGAAAACGGTGACATCAAAGCCGTGGGCTACAAGGAACTGGGCAACGATCAGCTCGGCGCCGCGCTGTTGCGCGAGGTTCGGTTGTTAGGCACTAAAAAGCCAACCTGATCACGCCTCAGCGAACCCAGCCACCACCCTGCCAGTGGTAACCGTCATTACGCTGCACCCAGTGCGGGTGCACGTAACGGTAGCCCTCGCGCACCGCTTCCCAATGCCCATGCACCGCTACGTAACGCCCGCCTTCCCAACGCCAGTAACCGCGCGACCACACATAACCGTAGCGCGCAGCCGGTTCTACTTCGATTACCTGGACTGGCGGCGGTTGCGGCGCCACGACTTCTACATACTCACGCTGCACAGGCCCGCGCTCATGCACCACACGTTCTTGTACACACCCGGACGCTGCGACGACTACCGCCGCCATTGCTGCATAACGTAGCAACATACAAAACCCTCGGGCGTGACCGCCCAACGAATAAATCCGTAAAAAAAGCCCCCTGTTGCAGCCTCGCTCCTGCTTGGCTCTGAGTTATTTGTAACAGGTGGTATCTGTCAGGTTGCTGAAGCGGCGTGCCTCAAGAGGCGCACACGACGGTCGGTCGCTTCAGGCGCAGCAGAATCAGCCCCGACACCACAACCGCGATACCTGCGTAAGTTGAGGGGTAAATCACATCGCCAAACATCAACGCTGCCCACACCAGTGTGACCGGTGGTTCCAGATAGACCAGCGCGGCTACGCGGGTCGCGGTCATCACCCGCAGCAACATCCACAGGCTCAAGTAGGCAACAAAGGTGGAAAACACTGTCAGCCAGACGATTGAGATCAGCACGTCTGAATCATGCGGAATGCTCAGCGTGCCGGTGTACAACACCGCCGCGGTGAAGCCGAGCAACGTCCACATCGATTGGATGAACAGCGGCAGTACCAGACCAGCGTCCTGAACGTGTACCGAGCGGCGCTCGTACAAGGTCGCCATTGTCAGCCCCAGCGCCGCGGCCACTGGCAACAAGTACATGATCAAACTGACGCCTGCGCCACCGCTACCGTATTGGCCGGCGATAACGATCGACACGCCGATAAAACTGACCACCAACCCTGCCCATTGCCAGCCGCCACTGCGCTCCGCCGAACTGCCGGTCGACAACGCCGCCGTCATCAGCGGCTGCAAGGCCGCAATGATCGCGGCAATGCCCGGCGGCAAACCATTTTGAATCGCCACGTACAGGCAACTCAGGTACAGAAACTGCGACAGGAAACCGATGACGGCGTAATGGCGAACCTGCGCCCAAGAAATGTTCAGCAGCCGCACATTCAAAAATAACCCCAGGCACAACGAGACCAACAGGAACCGCCAGAACAGCAGGTTAAACGCGTCGCCGCCTTGCGTGCCCAGCTTGGCGCCGATGTAGCCGGAGCTCCACGACAGCACAAATGCCGCTTGCAGCAGCAACAGCCCCAGGGTTGATCGCCTCATGAATCCTCCAGCCAGTGTGTGTTGACTGAGAAGCTAAGGGCCGCGCATGCTTGTGTATATTGAAATAACCTGCATCAGTGATCCTGAAAAGTGGAATCATGACCCAGCAATTGAATATCGACTTGTTACGCACCTTTCACGCCGTGGCACGCTTTCGTCGCTTCAACGAAGCGGCTGAGCACGTGCACCGCAGCGCATCCACCGTTACTACGCAGATTCAAAAGCTTGAAGATCAGGTCGGCCAACGCCTGTTCAGCCGCAGCAACCAAGGCGTGGAACTGACGCAGTACGGCAAGAAGCTGCTCGGCGAAACACTGGAGTTCCTCAAGAGCCACGACCGCTTGTTGATCTCGCTGATGCCGCAGCGCATGCAAGGCAAGATTCGCCTGGGCATACCCGACACCTACGCGCCCGCGTTTATGCAGGCTTACCTGCCCCGACTGATTGCCGACAACCCGTTGCTGGAGCTGGAAGTCGAAGCGCGCACCAGCGGCGAGCTGTTGAATCTGTTCACGGCGAACCAGCTTGACCTGACGATAACGGTCAGCGCGCAACCGCTGGCACACGGCGAACGTTTGGGCGCTGTGCAGCCGCTGTGGGTGGCGGCCGAACACTTCGACTACCCGCCGAATGCGCCGCTGCCGGTCACCGTGCCCATCGCCGGTTGCCCGTATCGCGCGGCGGCGTTGCAGGCATTGAAGGACCACGGGGTTTACCACCGCTTGCTGCTCGAAAGCCCCAACTCATCCGCCGTCGAGGCGTGTATCCGCAGTGGCGTGGCGGTGGGCCTGATGGAGCAAAGCCGCATGGGCGAAGGGCTGAAGCAACTAACCGAACTGCCAGCGCTGCCAGCACAGCATTTGTACCTGCTATGCGATACGGGCAATGCGCTGGCCCTGCACCTGCACGAGCAAATAAGGCACTTCACGGTCTGACTACCGGCGTCGCTTACAGCGCCGGGTCGAACCCTGGTCTGCTTGGCGCAACCGCAGTATCGGTAGACGCGACGTAATGTCACCCAGCACTTGATGAAACTGAACTCTTGCGCAACAGGCTGTTCTAGACACCTTCGCCGCCGCTTCAGTAGCATCGGCGGTTCTTATTTCTGCCCTACATCAACACAGAGTTATCCATGACTATCCAGCAAACACCCGGACATGTGCTGCCAGCGCGCAGCGCCGCCAATATGGAAGCTGCCATGGCCGTGGGCGCTTTCGCAATCGGCACCGGCGAATTCGCCATCATGGGCCTGATGCCCGACATCGCCCACAACCTCAACCTCAGCGAACCGCAAGTCGGCCACGCCATCAGCGCCTACGCACTGGGCGTGATGGTCGGCGCCCCGCTGCTGGCCATCCTCGGCGCCAAGCTGCTGCGCAAACACATGCTGTTGCTGTTGATGGGCCTGTACGCGCTCGGCAACCTCGCCACCGCGTTCACCCCGAGCTTCAGCTCGCTGATGGCCTTCCGCTTCATCAGCGGCCTGCCCCACGGCGCCTACTTCGGCATCGCCGCCGTCGTCGCCTCCAGCATGGTGCCAAACGACAAACGTGCCGGCGCCGTCGCCCGCGTGATGATGGGCCTCACACTCGCCATGCTGCTCGGCAACCCCATCGCCACCTTCCTCGGCCAACACCTTGGCTGGCGTTCAGCATTCGCGCTGGTCAGCGTGATCGCCCTGTGCACCATCGGCCTGGTCTGGCAATTCGTGCCGCACCGCCACGACGAACAACGCAGCGACCCGCGCAAAGAGCTGCGCGCCTTCGCCAAACCGCAGGTATGGATGGCACTCTCCATCGGCGCGATTGGCTTTGCCGGCATGTTCTGCGTGTTCAGCTACCTCGCACCGACCATGCTCGAAGTGACTAAAGTCTCGCCACAATGGATCCCCTTCGGTCTCGCCGCGTTTGGCGTAGGCGGCATCATCGGCAACATCGCCGGCGGCAAACTGTTCGATCGCCTGCAATTTCGCGCGGTTGGCTGGATTCTTGTCTGGTCGATGGCCGTGTTGATCTTCTTCACCTTCGCCGCCAGCTCGCTGTGGGGCGTACTGCTCGGCATCGCCCTCGTCGGCACCATGATCTCCATGGCCGCACCGCTGCAAATCCGCCTGATGGACATCGCCCACGAAGCCCCGAGCCTGGCGGCGGCGTCCAACCACGCAGCGTTTAACCTCGCCAACGCACTCGGGCCGTGGCTGGGTGGCATGGCGATTACCGCGGGGCTCGGCTGGACCAGCACCGGCTACATCGGCGCGGCGACGGCGCTCGCAGGCCTGGGTCTCTACCTCATCGCACGCCGCATGAAAAACGGCCACTAACAGCCAAACCTGCCCCCACCACAAATCAACTGTGGGAGGGGGCTTGCTCCCGATAGCGGTGGGTCAGTCAACACACAACTCAATCAGTCATCATGCAACAACCCAGAACCATACTCACCATAACTACTGCCCAACCCACTGCCGCCAAAACTCATCTTGGCGGATTTGTTGGGGCTGTGGTCCCCAAACGCCTGGCATCCCTGAGTGAAACAAGGATCGCTGCTAACACCCGACGAGCAAGCGCTCAACAGCAATGCGCCGGCGATCATCACGACTTTGACGAGGTTCGAAATCATATTTCAGCTCCCTGTGGGCTGGAGGCGCGGAAGTCCTCTCTTGAGAGAGATCGTAGGCCTCAAAAGCCCAGGGCATCATGAAACTGTGCGGTGTGACAGCGGGGGTTCAGGTTGCCGCCTTGAGGTAAGGCGGCGGGCTGGGTTGTCAGGCCTTGGCTGCGTTGGCTGCTGGCGCGACTTGCTCATGGGCTCGGTCGACCAGTAGAGCGCTGAGATCGATTAGCTGTTGGATGCCGAGGACGATGGCGCGTTGGGGGTCTTCGAGGTTGAAGGCCAGGGTGGCGGCCATTTGGTTGGCGGATTCCAGGTTTTCGGAGGCGTTGGCAAGGAGTGTTTCGGTGTCGATGTTGGGGCTGACGGAGAATAGGTTGCTGATTGGTGGTTCAGTGAGCTTGGCGTCGTCAGATGGAGGCAGATAATGGTGAATAGCACGCTGAGCGGTGGCGTTAAGCTCGGCGTCGACCGGTGCGGTGTTGTTATCTACGTGAGGTTTATGTGTTTTGCTGGGCATGGGCGAAGCTCCAAATATTTTGGGGAGTTAAAACGCCTTAGCAATACGGACTTCCACCTCCGACCGCTGGGTTTACAGCGGCTGGAGGAGGTTAGCGATGGGTGGTCTGACGGGCAAGCCGAGAAAGATGTGGGAAATATCCTGTCAAAGTTGGCCTAACCTGATTTTTCCGGCGACTATCGACTCCGATATTTCTATTGGATATGAAGATTGCTTTCTTCCAATTGAAACTCATCTTCGATGCCGAGTTTCTTCATGATGACTGGTAGTACTTGGTGGATTCTTCGCATGCCCACCAAAAGCTCATTCATATAAATATCAGGATGTATACGTGAAGCATTTAGCCCAAGGCTTTCAGCCTCAGCGACGTGCCCGAGCCCGTCATGACTTCCGTGAACAAGATCGAGGAGTTCAGCTCCTAATGGCGCGCCATCTCGGAACGCTTTCGTCTTCACCAAGCCAAGCCATCCCTCATAATCTTTTTCAACTTTATACTTAAAATTTCTAAAATTTGGAGCAAACTCTAAATTCACCTCAATCTTGGAAGCTGCAAGCGATATGAGGCATGGCTCAATATTCTCAGCTGGAGAATCAAACAGATCCATATCGTCATTAATCAAATCAGCTACATATGCAACATAGAATCCGTAGACATCCGCAAACGACTTGAAAATATTATATATCGCAGATGAGTATTGATTGATATGCACCACTTCCCAAAAATCATCAACTTCATCCTCACCCTCTCGCCGGATATCTAGCTCAGCTGGAAACTCATCAGGAATCTTGACGCCCATTTCGCGGAGGACATCAAAAGTATTCCAGCATAAGAGACCACTGTCGTCCATTAAAGGATCTGCGTTGTACCCCGTCTCGTCGCTAATGTGTGCCATTTCAGCTAAAGAATGGATAAGCTGCTCCCACTTGTTAGCATTTTCACGGGAACCACTCCAGACAACAAATTCCGGATTCTGATCACCAATCCCAGAAACAGCCCTCAACTTCCCTTCCATTTCAAGAGATAGGTGTTCTCCCTTTTTCCACTTACTAATTTGTGTCGCGGAAACGCCAAGCCGAAGAGCAAGTTCTTTCTGGGTACCTCCCAGCGCTTCCAAAGACAACTGAACTAGAGCTTCACTGTACAATTTAACACCCAGCTTTTTAGTAAATATTTATTCACGAAAAGTAAATCTAAGCTAAAATTTAGGTCATTGCAAATAATATTTACTAAAAAAATTTGCAGATGGGGGGTTAGCCACGATATCCGGTAACAAGCAGCACTCAGTTCCTCCTCGCCACCGCTTGCTGATTCAGTCCAGCGCTCGGCGGGGTAACGTCCCACAACCATCCCCATAAGGCCGCCATGACTGGAATACCACTAAATTTGCTGGAAGGCTGTCCTGCTCTCTCGCAGATCTGACCAAGACAAAGGGCCAGACAGCGACCTATCTGGCAATGGATGTTCTAAACAAATGCATCGAACACGAAAAAAAGCTGATCGGGCAGATTGCGTTGGCTGTTACATATGCCAACGAAGGTAAATTCGCCACGGATGATCATTGGCAGCGATTCGCGATGGGCGCTGGAGTCGTCCTGCACTCTGAATGGCTTGAAAAAGCAAACAAAAATCTCGAAGACTAGACTAACTAAACCATCACCCGCTTTCGAAAGACAACTGCAGAAACATAGATCGCAACCAGATTGCATAGACGCGAGCCACCGCTCAAAGCAAGTCTGGTACAGTCGCCTCAGTAAATTCGTTGACAGGGAGTCAGCATGGCAAAGCCAGCCGCACGTATCACCGATCCAACAAGCTGTCCCATTCCTGGGCACGGCGCCAAAGCGATCGCAACCGGCTCTCCTGATGTGTACTTCGACGGGCTCGCAGCTGCTCGCAAAGGCGACACGTGTACCTGCGGTAGCGCCTTAGATTCCGAATTTTCCGACACGGTGTTTATCAACGGCCAAAACGCCGCACTGGTCGGTACTGTCGGCACACATGGCGACGTTGTGATTGGAGGTTCGGGTACGGTTATCATCGGAAGCGTCCATAACCCTGCTCCCTTTATTGCGCCTACACCCATGGTCATCTACGGGAACTGGATCGGCTTTAAAATTCCCGCCGAAGAAAGCTACGCAGGATTTGCATGCACGGCTTACTTTGACGATGGGTCTTCCATGTCTGGGGTCTTTGACGCAAACAACTCGGTCAAATTTTCCAATCCTACTGGAAAGGCGTGTCATACCTTGGCATTTGCCCACCACGAAAGCGCCTGCACCGCTTCAGGCATCGATGGGCTACTGAACGATATTTTGGGATAAGGATATTCTCGTGACGGAACCCAATCTGGTAACCGGTAGTTATGTTGTTAAAAGCGAACATACGCTCGAACGCTCTCCCCTTGAGATGGCGGTCGCAGGCATGGAAGGAGCTGCCAGTCGTTTTTCCATCGACGCTATCAAGGACGAGCGCGTCCGAGCAAGTTACGAAAGCAATATTCGACGAATGTCACAGCAAATATTCGCTGAGGTGAGAGCCGGTAATATCAGCGTTGAGGACGCGACAAAGTTCAGCAATGAGATGCGCAACAAAATCATGTTTGAACACCGCAAGTTTACGTCCGCACAGGGCCTGGCCATTGCGCAAAAAAAGAAAAAGATCGGCCGAACACATGTGGAGATCCTGAACGAAAAATCTCAAGCACAGTTCAACAAGAACTACGAACAATTGTCAAAAACGCAACAGAAAGAAGTCTTGTACCGTGCTTTGGAGCGGTCCGGCAGTGCCAACGCCAAATTCACTTCTGGCACCAAAATTATGTCCGTGATGGGCAAGGTAGGCATCATCATGACGGCGGTGCTGGCCACTTACCAAATACTGAACGCAGACGACAAGGCCAAGGAAACAGCTCGTCAAGCCACGATTCTGGGAGGAGGTGCGGCGGGAGGACTTCTGGCAGGGTTGGGCGTATCCGCTATTTGTGGTCCTGGCGCGCCTGCTTGTGCCATAGCCGTTGTTCTCATTGGCAGCATTGCCGGCGGTATTGCTGGCGGGGTCGCGGCTGATACATTCGACGCAGAGTTAGAGGAGCTGGCACATTGGGACATATTTTGACACCTGAGGAACGAGCAAGCATCCAGATCGCACTGGCAGAAGCCTTTGTGGATAGCACTGTCGACTACGCTTCTATCGCGCAAAGAATACGCGGCTATGACCCAAAGCTCGTAGAACAGATATTGTACTCAGAAGTCGCGCCAGTGTGTTTCAGCAATCTTGAAACGCCAGTCCCCCCTGTTTGGTCTGGTTTTCAAGATCAATGGCTGCTGGAAGAAATAGGCAAAGAACTCAAGGCGCGAGAAGACAGTTGGCTACGACGTAGCTTCGACCGATTAAAAGTTATATGGCTTCGCTATAGCTATGGGTACATCTGGAAGGAACTGATGAAATTTCATCACTTCCTGTAACTGTAGCCCTGCACATGCCTACGATCAGCTGGCGAGATAGATATTCTGAATCAGGGATTTAAACACTAACGTATACCACCCAGCCGCTCTAGCGCGTCTGCGTCACCGCGATAAGGGATTGGCCATGTCAAACCCCAATGGTCCGACCAGGCTGGCTACTCCAGTGTAATTTATTAGCAAGCCGCAACAATCGTCGAATAAAGGAGGTTTTCATTAATAATATTGTGTTTTGCTTTAATAGAGACGGCGGCACGCCCTGTGATTATTCGCTGTCGTGTGCCGCGATGTACGCCAGCCAGTTAGCCTTGGAGGCTGACTCGTTAGAGTGGGCCGCACAAGCTCGAACTCGGCCAATCCCCAACGAGCTTGATCCAAACACTGAGCAGCGTATTCAGGGTGACAACCTTGTTGGGCGGTCACCGCGAGTTTCCAATGCAAGCCGGTGAGGGAAAAATTTGCCCTGGCAATATCGGTATGAAACGGGTGAAAAACCTTCGTATGAAAACCAAACTTTGCGGCCACCTTCGTTATGAAATCGCTACTGATCATTATTCTGGCGGCACTCGTCGCCACGCTATACGTCGGCTATTACGAAAAGATGGAAGACGCGTATCCGAAAAAAGTATTCTTTATAAAGAAAAGCCCGACCTTTCAAATCGAGTTTGTAAATATTTTCGCATATGAATCAGACGATAAAAAATTGAGTGAGCTGAGTTCAGAAGAGCGACATCTGGTCATCCAGTATTGCAAATATCGATTAGGTATCACTTCAACACTGCAAAGCCAGAGCGAACTTGATGAATGCAAACGAAGGTAAAAAAACCTTAACACCTTCAAGCCGAGCTCACCTCTGGCACCAAAGTCACCCGCAGAGCTGCGTCATTCCGGTGCTCACCGGGCTGATCAGGCCCAATACTCGCTGAAACCTCACAAGAGCAATGCTGATAAACTGCCTCACCACCAGCCTCACCGATTGCATATTCCCAATGCCCGCAAACAACGCCAGACCCGCACCGCTCTCCCGCCGCTTCTCCGTCGCCCCGATGATGGATTGGACCGACCGCCACTGCCGGTTCTTCCTGCGCCTGCTCTCCAAGCACGCCCTGCTCTACACCGAGATGGTCACCACTGGCGCGATCCTGCATGGCGACCACGAGCGCTTCCTGCGCCACAGCGAAGCCGAGCACCCGCTCGCGCTGCAGCTAGGCGGCAGCGTGCCGGCTGATTTGGCCGCGTGCGCGCGCATGGCGGAGGCTGCTGGTTACGACGAAGTGAACTTGAACGTCGGCTGCCCGAGTGATCGTGTGCAGAACAATATGATCGGCGCGATTTTGATGGCGCATCCGGCGTTGGTGGCCGATTGCGTAAAGGCGATGCGTGACGCGGTGTCGATTCCGGTGACGGTGAAGCACCGTATCGGCATCAATGGGCGCGACAGTTATGCTGAGCTGTGTGATTTCGTCGGGCAGGTAAAGGACGCGGGGTGCACCAGTTTTACGGTGCATGCGCGCATTGCGATTCTGGAAGGTTTATCGCCGAAGGAGAATCGCGATATTCCACCGTTGCGCTATGACGTGGCGGCGCAGTTGAAGCGCGACTTTCCAGAGTTGGAGATTATTCTCAACGGCGGCATCAAGACGCTTGCGCAGTGCCAGGAGCATTTGCAGACGTTTGACGGGGTGATGTTGGGGCGCGAGGCTTATCACAACCCGTATGTGCTGGCGGAGGTGGATCAGCAGTTGTTTGGCAGCACGGCGCCGGTGATCAGTCGGGCGCAGGCGTTGGCGCAGTTGCGGCCTTATATTGCGGAGCATTTGGCCAGTGGCGGGACGATGCATCACATTACGCGGCATGTATTGGGGCTGGGGACTGGGTTTCCGGGTGCGCGCAAGTTCAGGCAGTTGTTGTCGGTGGATATTCACAAGGCCAACCACCCGCTGGCGTTGCTTGATCAGGCGGCGGAGTTGCTGGAGGGGCGGTGATTGTGAGGCTGGTGAGCTGGGTGGGTGTCAGTTGATTTGTTGGGGGACTGAGAGACCGCTTTCGCGAGCAAGCCCGCTCCCACAGTTTAATCGGGGAGGTCATGCGGCACTTGGGTTGAACCTGATGCGCATTCTGGCCTCCTATTATTAGTATGGCCGGTCATTCAAACGGCTGTTTTCAGGTTGTTGCCCTCGCAAACGATCGAACGCATTTGCGCCCTTGAGCGCCTGCCGGCGCTCGGGTAATGTCATCAGACCCAAAGGACAGAGCACGCTCATGACTTCCAAGCTGGAACAACTCAAGCAATTCACCACTGTCGTAGCCGATACCGGCGATTTTTCTACGCTCGCCAAGCTCAAGCCACAAGACGCGACCACCAACCCTTCCCTGCTGCTCAAGGCCGCTTCGATTGCGGGCTATGCCAAGCTGCTGGATGAGTGCGTTAAAGACTGCAACGGTGACGTGGGCCTGGCCAGCGACCGTTTCGCGGTGGCGGTGGGTCAAGAAATTCTCAAGGTGGTACCGGGGCGTATTTCCACCGAGGTGGATGCCCGCTTGTCGTTCGACACTGACGCCGTACTCAAGCGTGCGCACCGTCTGATCGACCTGTATGACAAAGCTGGCGTCAGCCGTGACCGCGTGCTGATCAAGATCGCTTCCACGTGGGAAGGCATCCGCGCGGCAGAGACGCTGGAAAAAGAAGGCATCCAGACCAACCTAACGCTGCTGTTCTCGTTTGCCCAGGCTGTGGCGTGCGCCGAAGCCGGGGTGTTCCTGATTTCGCCGTTCGTGGGCCGTATCTACGACTGGTACAAGAAGGCCAACGGCAGCGACTATACAGGTTCGGATGACCCGGGCGTGCAGTCGGTGACACGCATCTACAACTACTACAAGGCCAACGGCTACAAGACCGTGGTGATGGGTGCGAGCTTCCGTAACCTCAGCCAGATCGAAGAGTTGGCCGGCTGTGATCGCCTGACCATCAGCCCGGACTTGCTGGAGAAGCTGGCGGCCGATGAAGGCAAGCTTGAACGCAAGCTGTCGCCAGGCCACGCCGGTGAAGCGCGCGTGCATTTGACTGAAGCGCAGTTCCGTTGGGAGTCCAACGAGGATGCGATGGCCACCGAGAAGCTGGCGGAAGGGATCCGTCAGTTTGCTCGGGATCAAGAGAAGCTGGAAGCGCTGTTGACTGCCAAACTGTAAGGCAGGCGGCGACAAAAAGGGCGGCACCTGTGAGGGTGCCGCCCTTTTTTGTGTTTCGTTGATCTCAAACCAGTCACAGCTCCCACATTGGACGGGGTTTCAAGTCTGGGGCTTAGTGGCGTTCCAGCGCGTTGACGAGGTCATGGAAGGCTTCGCGGTTGGACTCGTTCAGGCCCATCAGGATTTTGTGCGCTTCCAGCACCTTGATCCGTACCACTTCCTCGGACTGATCCTGGGATGGCAGGTCGGTCAGGCATTCCGGGCACGGGATCGGGCTTTCAACGATGTTGAACACTTGATCAAAGCCCATCGACTGCAACAGACGGGTTATGTCTTCGTGGGTGGTGACGACGGTCGGCAACAGGCCGACCTTCTGCCGCGACAGAATGGACAACTTGGCCAGCAAGCCAAGGGTGGTGCTATCGATGCTGCGGGTTTCGGTCAGATCGATCACGATCGCCGAGAAATTCAAGGCTGTGAAAATCCGCTCAATCGTCGCATCCAGCGCCGAACACAACGTCAGGCGCACTTCACCGACAAACTTCAGGACGAAAGTCCCGTCTTGCTCGGCGAATTGGATTCTTCCGGTACTCATCAAAGATTCCTGCTCAACACCAATAGGGCGATATCATCCGGCATCTCCCCTAGCGTGGCCAATCCAAAAACCTGCCGCAGGCCATCCAGGCTGCCGCCCGCCGACTTGACCTTTTGGGGCAAGGCGGCTTCTTTCTCCTTGAGTGTAGGCTCTGGGAGGAGGTCCAGGATGCCATCGGACATCAGCGTAAGGCTGAAGGTCGGCGGCAGTTCCAGGATGTGGTCTTCGTAGGTGGCTTCATTAAACAAGCCCACCGGCAGACCACGCCCTTCCAGGTAACGCACACTGTCTGGAGTGTATAAAACCGGCATCGGCAGGTGACCGCCAATGCTGTAGGTCAACAGACCGGTTTCTTCGTCGATCACGCCGCCGACCATCGTCACGTGCTTGCCCAGCTTACAGCTGATCAGGCCTCGATTGATGTGGCCCAGTACCTGGGAAGGGGTGAATTCCGGCAAGGTTCCGTTGCGCTTGGACTCGAACAACAACCGTGTGGTCATGAATTTCAACAACACGGTAACAAAGGCAGAAGAAGCGCCGTGGCCGGACACGTCAGCCAGGTAGAACGCCACGCGGCGCTCATCCACACGGAAATAATCGACAAAATCCCCCGACAGGTACAACGACGGGATGATCTGGTGGGCAAACTTGAACGCGTCAATGCTCCACGGGCTCACCGGCAGCATGTTCATCTGCACCTGGCGACCGGCGTTCTGGTCTTCCTGAAGCAGGTTGAGGCTGGCTTCGAGCTCGCGGTTGGCGGTTTCGAGCTTTTCGCGGTAGCGCTGGTTCTCCAGCAGCAGGCGGGCGCGGTCGAGCGCACGGCGCACCGAGTGCTCAAGCACAGCCAGGTCTTCCAGGGGCTTGATCAGGTAATCGGCAGCGCCCAAGCGCAGGGCCTCGACGGCATCGTTCATCACGCCGGCACCGGACACAACAATCACTGGCGTCTGTGGGGCAAGCTCAGTCACCTGGCGGATCAGCTCAAGGCCGCCCATTTGGGGCATGCGCAGGTCGCAGATCACAAGGTCGGGCTTGTCGCGCTCGAATACCTGGAGACCCTGTTGGCCATTACTGGCCTGCAGGACGCTGAAGCCACTGTCTTCCAAATAGGCCGCGAGGCTCGCGCGCACTACTTCGTCGTCATCGATTATCAGCAGCGTGGCACTGGTTTTTTGCATGTGGGCAAACGGCGCCAGAATTAGGTTGGCGTAGGCGGCTCGGCAATGGCCGGGCTCACGTACTGGATTCGCTTTCTAGCCTCTCTGTCCTACAAAGCACGGGCTTTTGGCCCACGCACAACGGTAAAGCAGAGGTGCCCTTCTAAGGCGCAGACGGTACTCCCATCCGTCAGGGGTTTCAAGCTCATGCCGATGGTCGCCGGACGTCTTTACACCGCAAATCACCGGGAGTTATAAGAACAGCCATCACCACAACACAAAGTAAGGATGGCAGCTGTGAGCGAACACGAGCGCGACTACGCCGAAAAACGCGATTTCATCCGCATGCGAGTGGATGCCGATGTTTCCCTGATCCACGCCGGCCAAGAAATTGCCGGGGTCTGTGTGGACCTTTCCAGCACCGGCATGCAAGTACAGGCACCTCGCCAGTTTGCGGTGGGTGACACACTGACCGTGCGCATCGATTCGGAGCACGCCGCCCTCAAGGGCCTGGAGGCGGACACCGAGGTCGTTTGGGCCAAAACGACTGGCGAGGACCAGCACCTCGGCCTCAAAATCCTCAAAATGCGCTGAAAACCGCGTACGAAAAAGGCGACCACACGGGTCGCCTTTTTCATTTCAAAACGTCACAGCTTAAAAGTCGTCTACAACCTTGCCGTCTTTGACCTTGAACTCACGGTTCTGCAAGTAGGCGTTACGGATGAAGGTGTATTTGTCGCCGGTGATCAGCTTCTCGCTGTCGAGCAAGCTGGCGCGGGTGTCAACGATGTTCAGGCCGAAGGTGCTGTTGCGCCAGCCGATATCGTTCATATAGCGATACGGTTGGGTGTAGCTGTCGACGTACTTGGACGGCGCATCACGCAAGGTGCTTGGGCCAAGCAGTGGCAGCATCACGTAAGGACCGCTGCCGACGCCCCAGTAACCCAGGGTCTGACCGAAGTCTTCATCGCTGCGTTGCAGGCCCATTTTGGTGCCTACATCGATAAAGCCCAGCACGCCGAAGGTGGTGTTCATCAGCAAACGAGCAGTGTCGACACCGGCCGCGTGTGGCTTGAGCTGCAACACGTTGTTGGCAAAGTTGCCGACGTCGCCGATGTTGCGGAAGAAGTTGTGGATGCCATCCTGCATGAACTGCGGGGTAACAAACTGATAGCCCTGCGCCAAAGGCTTGAGGGCATAGGTATCAACGGTGTCGTTGAAGGTGAAAATCGGACGGTTGATGCTTTCCCATGGGTCGTCTTCCGACGCAGCCTGGGCCGCAAACGGCGCCAACAGGACAGTGGCACACACAGATAGCTGAGCGAAATATTGGCTCCAGCGCATAGCTTTTGCTCCTTGAATAGTCTGTCATGGGCGCTATGCCCTGAATTAAGAACGTGAGTATATGACGGAAGTGTCGAGTTAGGCATCTACTAGGAAACGTCATCGGGTAAATGGATAAAATTCCTACAGCTACACCTGAGTGTCATGTGCTTGTCATCCTGGCCCGATAGCGTCACAGCTATTTCAGGAACCTTTAGATGCCTCAGGCCGAAATTGCTCTCGCCAGCGCACCCTCTTTGACTGCCGTGCTCTTCGGGCTTAGTGGCTGCCTGGTAGATTTTGGTTCCCTGGCACGAAGTGATTCGCCCTCCCCCGACTCCCAAGCCACGTATGGCGCATTAAAAATCCTGCATGACCTCAAAGAGCAAGGCGTGCCCTGCGCCTGGCTGGACGAGCTGCCCGCCGCAGTCACCCGCCCATTGGCGGCCGCGTTGCCTGACTGGCTGAAGGCGACTGCGCCCGCCGCCATGCGCTGGCCTGCCCCGCATGCCTGCTGGCAAGCCTTGATGGAGTTAAACATCGAACGCCTGGAAGGCTGCGTGCTGGTGAGTGGTGAGCCGCGTTTGCTGCAATCGGGCCTCAATGCCGGGTTGTGGACCATTGGCCTGGCGTCCTGTGGCTCCCTGTGCGGCCTGGCGCCCGAGCAATGGCAGGCGCTGACCGAGCAGCAACGCGAACTTAAGCGCGGCAAAGCCACAGTGGCGCTGTATGGGCTGGGTGTGCACTCGGTGATCGACCACCTCGGCGAGCTCGGCAGCTGCCTGGCAGACATCCGCCTGCGCCAGCTTAAAGGCGAGAAGCCCTGATCAAGATCATGCACAGTCGGCCCCGGTGGATTAATCTACAGGTCAGCCCGTAGACCTTTCCCGGCGTGCCGCGGTCTATGCCAGTGCCTATCGATAAAAGGAAGAACGCCATGCCTGCCCGCGAAAAACTGCAAGAACAGGTCAACATCCTGCGCGAGCAATTGAATCAGGAGCCGCCGCTGCCGCTGGAAAAACGTGAAGCGCTGGAAGCCTTGCTTGCCAGGTTTGAACTGCAACTGGAATTGGAACCAGCCACTCAGGCACCGAGCATTGCTGACGATGTGAATCGTGCTGTAGAAGGCTTCGAACTCGACCATCCGGGCATTGCCGGGACGCTGCGCAATATCGTGATCACCTTGGGCAACATCGGGATTTAATCCAGGCCCGAAACCAAAAGGTGGGAAGGGGCAAGCCCCCTCCCACCTTTCGATTTACTGACGGGCCAGGCGCAGGTTCTGGAACGCCACCTCTTCAGTGCTGCGGTACGGGTTAATATCCAACCCACCGCGCCGCACATAGCGCGCATACACCGTCAGTTTTTCCGGCTTGAGCAAGCGCTGCAGGTCGAGAAAAATCCGCTCTACGCACTGCTCGTGGAAGTCCGAGTGCTGGCGAAAGCTCACCAGGTATTCCAGCAGGCTGGCGTGATCCAGCGCCGAACCACGGTACTCCACCGCCACGCTGCCCCAATCGGGCTGGCTGGTGACCGGGCAGTTGGATTTGAGCAAGTGGCTGTGCACGCTCTCCTCGACAATGCGCGAATCATCGCAGCGCAGCAGTTCCGGGCGTGGGTGTTCGTAGTTGCTGACGCTGATGTCCAGATCGTCAATGCACACACCCGGCAAGGCCTGCACGCCTTCGGCTGCAACGTCCGCCAGGCTGCGGATGCGCACGGTCACCGGCTTGCCGGCGGCGGCGCTGAGGTCGGTGCGCAATGTCGCCTGCAGGCTTTGTGTGTCGGCAAACGCGGTTTGGTTGAGCGAATTAAGGTACAGCTTGAACGACTTGGACTCGATGATGTTCGGCGAGTCGGCCGGGATACTGAACTCACCGATGGCCACCACCGGCTTACCGGGCGGCAGCAGCCAGGACAACTCGAAGCAGTTCCAGAAATCCACGCCCTTGTAGGGCAGGTTATCGGCGCTCAGGCCGAGTTCGGCCCACTTGGCAGCGCGAGGGATCGGGAACAGCAACGAAGGGGTGTAAGTAGAGATGTATTCACTGGACTTGCCCAGCGGCGAATGTTCGGCTGCGGGATGCATGGCGGAAACCTGGCTAAATAAACCCCGCCAGTCTACCAGCCTTTGCCCCCGCGCCTAAGCCACACCGGCTCAATCGACGTTAAGCGTGCCGACCATGCCCGCTTGATAATGCCCGGGCAGGTTGCAGGCAAACTCCAAGCCGGTGGCGCGGGTGAACGTCCAAGTCAGCTCAGCGGTTTTGCCGGGCTCTACCAGCACGCTGTTGGGGTCGTCGTGCTGCATGCCGCCCATCTCGCCATGGCCCATGGCGCTATGGTCCATTTTGCCGATGCCGGTGGCGGTGAGCATGCCGCTGGCCTGCATCTTGAGCATTTCTTTTTGGTGTTCGGCGTGCATCGCCGCGTCGCCCAGGTTGAATTCATGCAGCAACCGGCCTTTATTGACCAGCACAAACCGCACGGTCTCACCGGCTTTTACGTCCAACAACTTAGGCGAAAAAGCAATGTCCTGCAACTGCACTTCCACGGTGCGCGTGGCCTTGTCGGCGGCCGCCGGCTGGCCAAATGCGTAGGTGTGCGCCGTGTCAGCCAGCGCATCCACACTCAATGCCAACAGGCAGCCCGCCAGCAACAGGGGTGTACGCAAGGTCATGGGTATCTCCAAAAATGTGTGAACCGCTTGGGTAGCACTCTAAGATGGCGCCGCTGCCAGCCAGCTGACTGCTAGATTACAACTTTGTCAGGTTGCGCCCCTGCCTTGGCGCCCACGGTATAAAGCCCATCGTCACCCGTTGCCAAGAGTTGCCCATGAAACTGCTGATTGTCGAAGACCAACCGAAAACCGGCCATTACCTGCGTCAAGGCTTGGCCGAGGCGGGCTTTACCACCGAACTGGTCGCCGAGGGCATCAGCGGTCAGCATTTGGCATTGAGCGGTGACTACGACCTGCTGATTCTCGACGTGATGTTACCGGGCCGCGACGGCTGGCAAATTTTGCAAGCCGTGCGCGGTGCCGGCCTGGATACCCCGGTACTGTTCCTCACCGCCCGCGATGCGGTGGAAGACCGCGTGCATGGCCTGGAGCTGGGCGCCGACGATTACCTGGTCAAGCCGTTCGCCTTTTCCGAACTGCTGGCGCGGGTACGCAGCCTGTTGCGCCGTGGCAGTAGCACACCGCAGGAAACCGCGCTGCAACTGGCCGACTTGCGCCTGGACCTGATTCGCCGCCGCGTCGAGCGCGATGGCCAGCGCATCGACCTCACCGCCAAGGAGTTCGCGCTGCTCGAATTGTTGCTGCGCCGCCAGGGCGAGGTGCTGCCCAAGTCACTGATTGCCTCACAAGTGTGGGACATGAATTTTGACAGCGACACCAACATCATCGAAGTGGCTATCCGCCGCCTGCGCCTGAAAGTCGACGACCCCTTCCCCAATAAGCTGATCCACACCGTGCGCGGCATGGGTTATGTGCTGGAGGAGCGTTTCAATTGATCAAGCGCTTGTCCCTCGCCAGCCGTCTGGCACTGTTGTTTGCCGCCTGTACTGCGGTGGTGTCGCTGATTGCCGGGGTGTTGTTTAACCAGGCCAGCGAGGCGCATTTTGTCGAGCTGGACCAACAGTTGCTCGACGGCAAATTACTCGCCTTGCGCAGCACGTTGCAGGGCGTCGACACCCCGCAATTGTTCGCCCAGCGCGAAGCGCAGTTGCGCAGCGAGCTTAGTCGGCAACCCGACCTGACGCTGCGCATCAGCGCCGCCGGCCAGCGCTGGTATGACGGCGCGCCTGGCGTCGACCTGCCCGCAACGCCAGGCCTGCACAGCCTGCAGAACGCCGGCACGGATTACCGCGTGTACAACGTGCCGTTGCTGGCGGGCCAACCCAGCTCGCCGCAACTGAGCCTGATGCTCGACATCACTCATCACCAGCACTTCCTGCAACGCATGCAGCACTTGATTTGGCTGACCGTCGGCCTGTCGGCACTCGCCACCGCGCTGCTCGGCGCCTGGGCCGCACGCAGTGGCTTGCGCCCGTTGCGGCGCATGGGCGAGGTCGCCGCCGGTGTGTCGGCGCATTCCCTCACCCAACGTTTGCCTGAGCAGCACATGCCGGTGGAACTGACAGAGCTGGCGCTCGCCTTCAACGCCATGCTCGGCCGCCTGGACGACTCGTTTCAGCGCCTCTCGGCGTTCTCCGCCGACATCGCCCACGAGCTGCGCACGCCGTTGTCGAACCTGCTGACCCACACGCAGGTGATCCTCACCAGCCGCGCGCGCTGGAGGACTACCGTGAGGCGCTGCACAGCAACCTGGAAGAATTGCAGTGGATGGCGCAGTTGGTGAATGACATGTTGTACCTGGCCAAAGCCGACCATGGCTTGCTGATGCCCAAGCGCGAGCCGTTGGCGCTTGAGGATGAAGTGGACGCGTTGCTCGATTTTTTTGCGATGCTGGCGGAAGACGCGCAGGTCAGCCTGGTGCGCGAGGGCACTGCGCGCACCATGGGCGATCGCGGCATGTTGCGTCGGGCGTTGTCGAACTTGCTGGATAACGCGCTGCGGTTTACCAAGGCCGGTGGCGAGGTGCGGGTGCGCATAGCGGACGGGGTGAGACTTTCAGTGGAAAACACCGGGGATGGTATTCCTGCGGCGTTGTTACCTCGGTTGTTTGATCGCTTTTACCGGGCAGACCCGGCGCGCCATGAAGGCAGCAGCGAGCATGCGGGGCTGGGGCTGGCGATTACCCAGTCAATTGTGCGGGCGCACGGCGGGAGGATTTTTTGTGAGTCCAGGGTTGGGTGGACACGGTTTGTGATTGAGTTGCCCAAGACAGATTGATGCAGGCTGTGCGGACCCTATCGGGAGCAAGCCCCCTCCCACAGTTGACTGCATTCCAACCTGAATTGGCTGCATTCCAACTGTAACTGACTGCAACCCAACCTGAATTACCTGCACTCCAACTGGGATTGACTGCAGTCCAACCTGAATTAGCTGCGTTCCAACTGGGATTGACTGCAACCCAACCTGAATTAGCTGCATTCCAACTGGGGTTGACTGCAGCCCAACCTGAATCCTGCACTCCAACTGGAATTGACTGCAGTCCAACCCGAATCATCTGCACTCCAACTGAAATTGACTGCAACCCAACCTGAAT
>NZ_VUAZ01000085.1 GCF_009296165.1 Pseudomonas kitaguniensis
CGGTGTGTCAGATAAGTTTTTTTCAACTACACACCGTATCGCGAGCAAGCCCGCTCCCACAGAAAGCAAATCTGCTGTGTATCCAAAACATGCTTTTGATCTTTGTGATCTTGATCTGAGAAGCGCCCGTTAAACCACGATGGCAGGCGCTCTCAGGATTGGCTCAACCCCCCAGCTTTTGCGCCAGCACTGCAATGTGCTCCGGCCCGATTCCGCAGCAACCGCCCAGATGGCTGGCACCGCGTGCCTGCCAATCAGCGGCCCAGTGCAGGTAGCCTGGCGGGTCGAGGTCGTCGCGCAAAGGGTCGAGGCCGTCGTTGGCAGTGGCCTCTTCAGGTTGCGGCGGGAACGCATTCGCGTAGGCGCCGATGTGAATCGTAACGCCCAGGCGTTCGAAGGTTTGGCGGGCCGCATCGATGGCGCTGCCAATCACTTCGGGTTGGCTGCAGTTGAACAACAACACTTGCACGCCCATCTGCGCAGCCGCTTCGGCCGCATCGGCCACCGGCTCGCCGGAGCGCAGGCGCGGCACCTCGTCGGTGTCTTCATCCTTCAAGGTAAATGACAGCCAGAACGGTTTGCCGTCTTGTGGCAAGCCCGCATGGATGGCTCGCGCCTCGACGATTGAACTCTGCGTTTCCGCCAGCCAAAGGTCCACATGCGGGGCCAGGCCTTGTACCAATGGCGTCAGCAGTTCAGTCACCCGCCCAGCCACAAACAAGTCGGGCCGGTAAGAGCCAAACAGCGGCGGCAACGAACCGGCTATGCGCACCGCTTTGCCTGAAGCCTGCACCGCACGCCGCGCCAATTCACCGGCCAGTGCGGCCAACGCCTGGCCCTCGGCGGCAAACCGCGCTTCGCCAATATGAAACGGCACGACGGCATAGCTGTTGCTGGTGATCACCGTGGCGCCGCTCTGAATATACGCCGCGTGCACCGCTTCTACCGCCTGTGGCGCTTCACTCAAGGCCAATGCTGACCACTCCGGCTGGCGGAATGGCGCGCCACGACGTTGCAGTTCACGGCCCATGCCGCCATCGAGAATTACTGTGGTTGCTGCGGCCATATGCTGTTTACTCATAAGCTTATGAAAATAACTCACTATGAGAGTCGTTCTTATAACTATTTAATACGTTCAATTCCGCTCATATCAACTGTTTTTTATAAAGGTGTCACCTGTGAAACTTAAACCGCTGCTGGCCTTGGGCCTGACGTTACTGGCTGCTTCCACCCAAGCCTTCGGCGGCGCAACACTCGACCGGGTTGAGCAAAAGAAAGAGTTGGTTGGCGTGCTGATGGAAAGCTACCCGCCGTTCTCGTTCCTTAACGAGCAGAACCAGCTCGACGGCTTTGACGTCGACGTGGCCAAGGCGGTCGCACAAAAACTGGGGGTGAAACTGCGCCTGGAAACACCGTCGTGGGACGTGATCGCCGCCGGCCGCTGGAGCGGGCGCTACGACATTTGCATCTGCTCGATGACGCCGAGCAAAGCGCGCGCCGAGGTGTTTGATTTCCCGGTGGAGTACTACGCCTCGCCTGCGGTGATCGTGGTCAATGCCAAGGATGACCGCATCCACAGCGCCAAGGACCTGAGCGGCAAAAAAGTCGGGCTCACCAGCGCATCCAGCTATGAAAGCTACCTGAACAAAAACCTGGTGATCGAAGGCGCCGAAGACACGCACCTGGAGTACCCGTTCGAAGACGTGCAAATCGCCCCGTATGACACCGATAACGTCGCCTTCCAGGACCTCGGGCTCGGCGCGGCGTGCGCCTGGACGCGATTTTGACCAACCTGGTGACCGCGCAACCGCGCCTGACTCAAGACCAGCGCTTCAAGCTTGCCGGCGAGCCGCTGTACTCCGAACCCAACTCGGTGGCCATCGAAAAAGGCGACCCGCAGTGGGACGCCAAAGTGCGTGAAGTGTTTGCCCAGCTCAAACAGGACGGCACCCTAAGCCTGCTCTCGCAAAAATGGATCGGCGCCGACATCAGCCAATGACAGCGTTCCCAACCCCTCCAAAGCCTGCCGTCAGCGATTCCCGTGTGAAGCGACTGTTCGGCTTTCGCACGCGGCTCTATCTCACTTGGGCCGCGTTGTTCTGCCTGTTCGCCAGCTTTTTCCTGAGCTTTGACCTGAAGTTTTCGATCATCCTCGACAAGCTACCGAACCTTGTGGGTGTGCACTTGGCGCCCAATGGCTTTTTGCAAGGCGCGGCACTCACCGTGTTTGTGTGCTTGTGCTCGATTGTGGTGTCGTCGGTACTCGGGTTTATCACCGCGTTGGGGCGCGTGTCGAAAAGCGCCGTGGCCTTTGGCATTGCCAGTTTTTACGCGTCATTCTTTCGTGGCACGCCGCTGCTGATCCAGATCCTGCTGATTTACCTCGGCCTGCCGCAACTGGGCCTGGTACCGGGCGCTATCGTCGCCGGGATCATTGCGCTGTCGCTGAACTACGGCGCTTACCTGAGCGAGATCTTCCGCGCCGGTATCCTCGGTGTGCCTCACGGCCAACGCGAAGCGGCGCTGGCACTCGGCATGCGCGACGGCGCGATTTTCTGGCACGTCACCCTGCCCCAAGCCATGCGCACCATCATCCCGCCCGCCACTAACCAGTTCATCTCGATGCTCAAAGACTCGTCGCTGATCTCGGTGATGGGCGTGTGGGAGGTGATGTTCCTGGCGCAATCGTATGGGCGTTCGAGCTATCGCTATATCGAGATGCTGACCACGGCGGCGATCATTTACTGGGTAATGTCGCTGGGCCTGGAGCTGATCCAGGCCCGCATGGAGCGCCATTACGGCAAAGGCTATGCACGGCGCGGGTGAGTTTTAATTCGCTCGGCACTAGAGACAACTCCTGCAGATCAGGGGTCGTTAGCCTGACAGTTAACGCCCCGCCACTTCGCTAAATTCCCGGCCTCAATTATCAGAGGTTGGGATTACATGCCCTTTACGGCCAAAAAACTCGCGCTCACCATTACCCTCATCGTTGGCGCTGCCAACGTTCAACTGGCACAGGCGCAAGGAGGCTCGCCCTTTCAGTTTGAACTGAACCTGCTCGACGACTATTGGAATCACACCGCGCCGGAGCCTGCCTCGAGTATTGAGGGCTACCTCACTCAACGGGCCACTACCCATAACGGCTTGCAAGTCGCCAAGGTTCTGGAACCGGCAGTGATTCGCCTGCTTGAGTCCGGCGAGCTGGATTCGGAAGAGGACAAAGCCCTCGAAACATTCGCTGAAACGCTGGAAGCGCAACCCGGCGGTATCGGCGCCGCCCTCGAACAATTAGCTGGCAGCCAACATGCCAACCTGGCTGCCGTGACCCAAACCACAACCCAGCAACTCGGCACTCAACTGCTCTCGACCCTGCGCACATTGCCCACCGACGACGCTGGCCGCTTCTGGGTGCAAGGCCTGGGCAACAAAGGTAGCCTGGACAAACAACGCGGCAGCACCGGTCTGAAATATGGCACCCAAGGCCTGCTGCTGGGTGCGACTGGTCGCTGGATCACGACTGGCGTCTGGGCGTGATGGGCGCAAAATCCACCAGCCAGCTGGATGCTCAACGCTTCGCCGCCGCGTTGGAAAGCTGGCACTTGGGCGGCTATGCCGTGCGTCAAGACGGCCCGCTGGCCGTGCGCCTGGGCGCGATTTATAGCCGCCATGCCGGGCAGAACAAACGCAGCATCAACCTGCTCGACCACAACCAGCAGCTCAAGAGCAGTTACGCCGCCCAAAGCCAAACCCTGTTTTCTGAACTGGGCTATCAACTGGGCAACGAGGACGTGCACGTAGAGCCCTTCGCCGGCCTCGGCTATCAGCGCTATCACCGCGACAGTTTCAAGGAAACCGGCGGCCTGGCCGCGCTGAATGTCGGCTCACAAACCCAACAAAACCTGAACAGCACCCTTGGCCTGCGGCTGGCCACGGTGTATCGGTTCGACGACCAGATGAGCCTCACACCTCACGTGAGCACGAGCTGGAAACACCTTTACGGCGAAGTTGGCAGCCAGGTGCGTCAATCGTTTCGCTATGCGCCGGGCCTCATCGACGGCTTCACCACACAGGGCACCTCGCTGGACCGCAACAGCCTGGACGTTCAAGCCGGCCTGGACCTCGCAGTGTCGGCGCAACACACGGTCGGCCTGACCTACAGTGCACAAGCCGGCAGCCAGAACCAAAGCCAGGGCCTGATGGGGCAGTGGCGGATGAGCTTTTAACTGAACGGCTGAGGGAAAGGTTCGCACTGCCCAAGGTGTATAAGCCGCCGCTGTCGCCTGAATTGCAGGCAAAAAAAGGGGGGCACCTGCCCCCCCGAGGATTAAGCGGTAGTTTCGAAGGCTGAATCAGCCTTCGATTTCAATCAGGATTTCGCCAGGGTTCACCCGATCGCCCTTGGCCACATGCACCACGGCAACCTTGCCGGCAATGGCTGCCTGCACTTCGGTTTCCATCTTCATCGCTTCGGTGATCAGCACCGCCTGGCCGGCCTTGACCACGTCGCCTGGCTTGACCAGCACATCGACGATATTGCCCGGCATCGCCGTGCTGACATGCCCAGGCTCGGTGGCGTGCTTGCGTTTGCTGCCACCGCTGCTGACAAACTGGTTAAGCGGTTCGAACACCACTTCTTCCGGCATGCCATCGATGGACAGGTAAAAGTGACGCTTGCCTTCAGCCTTCACGCCCACACCGGTGATGTCGACGCGGTAGCTTTCACCGTGCACGTCGATGACGAATTCGGTGGGCACACCTTCGCCACCGGCACTCGCCACGCCGCCCGCCTCAGGGATCGGCAACAGCACTTCAGGCGTCAGGGTGCCTGCATCGCGTTCTTCCAGGAACTTGCGGCCGATGTCCGGGAACATCGCGTAGGTCAGCACGTCTTCTTCGGACTTGGCCAACGCGCCGATTTCGCCGCGCAGCTTGGTCATTTCCGGCTTGAGCAAGTCGGCCGGGCGTACGTCGATCACCTCTTCGCTGCCGATGGCCTGGCGCCGCAGCTTCTCGTTCACGGTGCCCGGTGCCTTGCCGTAGCCGCCTTGCAGGTAAAGCTTCACTTCGTTGGTGATGGTCTTGTAGCGCTCGCCGGCCAGCACGTTGAAAAACGCCTGAGTGCCGACGATTTGCGACGTCGGCGTGACCAGCGGCGGGAAGCCGAGGTCTTCACGCACCCGCGGAATTTCCGCCAACACTTCGCTCATGCGGTTCAGTGCGCCCTGCTCTTTGAGCTGGTTGGCCAGGTTGGAAATCATCCCGCCCGGCACTTGGTTAACTTGCACACGGGTATCGACGGCGGTGAATTCGCTTTCGAACTGATGGTACTTCTTGCGCACGGCGTAGAAGTACAGGCCGATCTCTTGCAACAGTTGCAGGTCGAGGCCGGTGTCGAACTCGCTGCCTTTGAGCGCCGCGACCATCGATTCGGTGCCAGGGTGGCTGGTGCCCCAGGCGAAGCTGGAGATGGCCGTGTCGATGTGGTCGGCGCCGTTTTCGATGGCCTTGAGTTGGCACATCGCAGCCAAGCCGGCGGTGTCGTGCGAGTGAATAAAAATCGGCAGGCTCTGCTCGGCCTTGAGTGCCTTGACCAGTTCGCCGGTCGCGTACGGCGTCAACAGACCAGCCATGTCCTTGATGGCGACCGAGTCGCAACCCATGGCTTCCAACTGCTTGGCCTGGGCCACGAACGCCTCGACGGTGTGCACCGGGCTGGTCGTATAAGCGATCGTGCCCTGAGCATGTTTGCCCGCCGCTTTGACCGCTTCGATGGCCACGCGCAGGTTACGCACATCGTTCATCGCATCGAAGATGCGGAACACGTCGATACCATTTACGGCGGCCTTGGCGACGAAGGCTTTGACCACGTCGTCGCTGTAGTGGCGGTAGCCCAGCAGGTTCTGGCCGCGCAGCAGCATTTGCAGGCGCGTGTTAGGCAGCGCGGCGCGCAGTTGGCGCAGGCGCTCCCACGGGTCTTCCTTGAGGAAGCGCACGCAGGCGTCGAAGGTCGCGCCGCCCCAGACTTCCAGCGACCAGTAGCCAACCTTGTCGAGCTTGTCGCAGATCGGCAGCATGTCGTCGGTGCGCATGCGCGTGGCCAGCAACGATTGGTGAGCGTCGCGCAGGATCGTGTCAGTTACGTAGATCTTCTTAGTCATATTCGGATCTCCTCATAGCGGCAAGTTTCAAGCTACAAGCTGCAAGTAAAAGCTGATCCGCTTTAACTTGTTGCTTGCCGCTTGCAACTTGCAGCTGCATATTTATAGGCCCGCGTGGGCGGCGATGGCGGCGGCGATGGCCAGGGCCAGCTCTTCGGGTTTGCGCTTGATCGAGTAGTTGGTCAGCTCAGGGTGGCTTTCCACAAAGCTGGTATTGAACTGGCCGCTGCGGAATTCCGGGTTGCGCAGGATTTCCTGGTAATAGGCGGCGGTGGTCTTCACGCCTTGCAAACGCATGTCGTCCAAGGCACGCAGACCACGGTCCATGGCTTCTTCCCAGGTCAACGCCCACACCACCAGTTTCAGGCACATCGAGTCGTAGTACGGCGGGATGGTGTAGCCGGTGTAGATCGCCGTGTCGGTGCGCACGCCGGGGCCGCCGGGCGCGTAGTAACGGGTGATCTTGCCGAAGCTCGGCAGGAAGTTGTTCTTCGGGTCTTCCGCGTTGATACGGAACTGCAACGCGAAACCACGGTGCTGGATGTCTTCCTGTTTCACCGACAGCGGCAGGCCCGAGGCGATGCGGATCTGCTCGCGGACAATATCGATACCGGTGATTTCTTCGGTGATGGTGTGTTCCACCTGCACCCGCGTGTTCATCTCCATGAAGTACACCTCGCCCTCGGCGAGCAGGAACTCCACGGTGCCGGCATTCTCGTAGCCCACGGCCTTGGCCGCGCGCACCGACAGGTCGCCGATATAGGCGCGTTGTTCCGGGGTCAGTTGCGGGCTGGGGGCGATTTCGATGAGCTTTTGGTTACGCCGTTGAATCGAGCAATCGCGCTCGAACAAGTGCACCACGTTGCCAAAGCTGTCACCGAGGATCTGCGCCTCGATGTGCTTGGGGTTAACGATGCATTTTTCGAGGAACACTTCCGCCGAACCGAACGCCTTGGTGGCTTCGGAGATAACCCGCGGGAAGGCTTGTTCAAGTTCTTCGCGGCTGTTGCAACGGCGGATACCGCGACCGCCACCACCGGAAGTGGCCTTGAGCATCACCGGGTAACCAATGCGCTCGCCTTCGGTGAGGGCTTCGGCGATGTCGGCGACGTTGCCTTCGGTGCCCGGCGTTACCGGCACGCCGGCCTTGATCATGCTGCGGCGCGCTTCGGTTTTGTCGCCCATGCGGCGAATCACTTCGGCTGACGGGCCGATGAACTTGATCCCGCGTTCGGCGCAAATATCCGCCAGTTCGGCGTTTTCCGAGAGAAAACCGTAGCCGGGGTGCAGCGCATCACAACCCGTCTCTACCGCGAGGTTCACCAGCTTGCGCGGGTTCAGGTAACCGGCCAGGGGCTCGGCGCCAATGCTGTGGGCTTCATCGGCACGTTTAACGTGCAACGCGTGGCGGTCGGCGTCCGAGTAAACCGCGACCGAGCGAATGCCCATCTCGGCGCAGGCACGCACGATTCGTACGGCAATTTCACCCCGGTTGGCGATCAGGATCTTTTTTATCACTTGGAATTTCCCTTGAGCCGATTGCTGCGTTCTTCGACCCGTTGCAGCCGGGTCGGCGCGTGACCAAATGTTTCATGACAGTCGCAAGACACACACTATGCGCACTTGAGAATTAACAAAAATCAATAATAATTGGGTCATGCATAAGTAAAGACTTATAGTTGGCCGGACAGCCTGAGGCGAGAGCTTAAAAATATGCGTAAGTCATTGATGCGACTGACATTACGTCAATTGCAGATATTCCATGAAGTGTGTGATTTACGCTCGTACAGCCGCGCAGCCGAGGAAATGTCCCTCACCCAACCCGCCGTTAGCCTACAAATTCGTCAGTTGGAAGAGCTGATCGGCCAGCCGCTGTTCGATTACGTCGGCAAAAAGCTCTACATGACCGAGGCCGCCGAAGCGCTGCAACGCGCCAGCCGCGATATTTTCGGGCGCCTGGAAAACCTCGATATGCAGCTGTCGGACATGCAAGGCTCGTTGCAGGGCCAGCTGAAACTGGCGGTGGAATCCAGCGCCAAATACTTCGTGCCGCACCTGTTCGCCGCGTTCAAGCGCCAGCACCCCGAGGTGCAATTGCACCTCACGGTGGTTAATCGCGCGCAAGTGATTCGCAGGCTTTCGGACAACCGCGATGACTTGGTGATCATGTCCATGGTGCCCCAAGACATGGGCCTCGAATTCCTGCCGTTTCTTAACAACCCGATTGTCGCCGTGGCGCCACTCGACCATCCGCTGAGCCTGCAAGGGCCGCTGCGTTTGCAGGACCTGGAACCTTACACGCTGCTGATACGCGAACCGGGGTCCGGCACGCGGCTGGCCTGTGAGGAGTACTTCAAGGAGAAACGCGTGCACTTCACCCAGACGGTTGAAGTGGCCTCGGCCGAGGCACAGCGTGAATGTGTGAATGCGGGGTTGGGCGTGGCCTTGCTGACGCGCCACGCCGTCAACCTGGAGCTGGCCACCGGCGGGCTCAAGGAGTTGCCGGTGGAAGAACTGCCGCTGTATCGCAGCTGGTGCCTGGTGCAGGCCAAGGCCAAACGCCTGTCACCGGTGGCCCATGCCTTCCTGGGCTTTATCCGCAGCGAGCGGGTGCAGATCAGCGCGCTGGCTGAGCGCTTCGCTGGGCAGCCACGGGTGCCTGCCAGTGGAGTTCCGGGTAGTCGGTAATGCTCTGGAGCAATTGGCGCTGGTCGCAGCGGTCTTCGATTGCGCGACGGAACGCCATGCGGCGCTGGTCTTCCTGCTGACGACGGGTTTTGACGGTGCTGCTGTCTTCGTATTGACGGGCCATTTTGAGTCTCCCAATGCGAGTACGGGGAGTACAGAATGGGCGCGCTGGATGACGGTTTGGCGGCGCGCGGGTTACAGGACGATGAATCTTCTGGATAGGCAGAAAATTCAACTGTGGGAGGGGCTTGCTCCCGAGGGCGGTGCTTCAGTCAAATCATTTAGTGACTGGCACACTGCTATCGGGAGCAAGCCCCCTCCCACCATTGATCCTGAATCAGTCGTCGAGGGCTTTGACCGACTTGGGCGACAAGCGCAGGCTGCGCAAGCTGCGTTTCACGCTCTTGAGGTGGTTGACCAGGCTCGGCCCGCGCGCCATGGCCACGCCCATCGCCAGCACGTCAATTACCACCAGATGCGCGATACGCGAGGTCAGCGGCGTGTAGATTTCGGTGTCTTCGTGCACATCGATTGCCAGGTTGACCGTGGACAATTCCGCCAATGGCGTCTGGCTCGGGCACAGGGTAATCAACGTCGCGCCACTTTCACGCACCAGGTTGGCGGTGATCAGCAGGTCTTTGGAGCGGCCCGACTGGGAAATACAGATGGCCACGTCGGTCGGCTTCAAGGTAACGGCCGACATCGCCTGCATGTGCGGGTCACTGTAGGCCGCTGCCGTGAGCAGCAGGCGGAAGAATTTGTGCTGGGCATCGGCGGCGACGGCACCGGAAGCACCGAAGCCGTAAAACTCGACGCGCTGGGCTTGGGACATGGCCGTCACGGCCTTTTGCAGCTCGACCGGGTCGAGTTTTTCGCGCACTTCCATGAGGGTGTGCAAGGTGGTGTCGAAGATTTTCAGGCTGTAATCAGCGACGGAATCATCTTCATGGATCGCAAACTGCCCGAAGCTCGCACCCGCGGCCAGGCTTTGCGCCAGCTTGAGTTTCAAATCCTGGAACCCGGAGCAACCGATGGCGCGGCAGAAGCGCACGATGGTCGGCTCACTGATGCCCACGCTGTGGGCCAGGTCCGCCATGGAACTGTGCATCACGGCCGCAGGGTCAAGCAGCACGTGGTCGGCAACCTTGAGTTCCGATTTACGTAACAGGTGGCGTGACTGGGCGATATGTTGCAACAGGTTCAAAGGGCAGGACTCTTGTTATTGGCAGGCGCCAGGGATGTAGCAAGCTTGTAGTTATACTACAAGAATTAGCCTTTTGCCCGCCCGATGCATCACTAAATCGCCCTGCTGCCCTCTGATTCAAAGGGCGAAGGCTTTGTAGCCACCTGCGCTGCCCCGGCGTATCTAAGGAAAATCTGCATTTGTGCGTAACAACTCTGCCAGCGCATCGGCCTCCACCGGCCGACTGATCAGGTAGCCCTGCACTTCATCGCAGTGCTCGCCCCGCAGAAAATCCAACTGCTGCTGATCTTCCACGCCCTCAGCCACCACTTTGAGCGCCAGCCCATGGGCCATGGCGATGATCGCGCGGGTGATGGCCGCGTCCTCGCGACCCTGGCCCAGGCCGCGAATAAAGGTCTGGTCGATCTTCACGTAGTCCACCGGGATGCGCTTGAGGTAGCTGAGCGACGAATAGCCGGTACCAAAATCGTCAATCGCCAGTTTCACGCCCAAATCGCGCAATTGCTGGAAGGTCGCGATGATGTGCTCAACGCTGTCGAGCAGTTGGCTTTCAGTCAGCTCAAGCTCCAGGTATTGCGGGGCCAGGCCGGTTTCTTCGAGCACTTGGCGCACCAGGCTGACCAGCTTGCCCTGGCGCAACTGATGCACCGACAGGTTCACCGACACCCGAATCGGCGCCAGCCCCTGGCGCTGCCACTCGCACGCCTGCCAGCAGGCCTGGCGCAGCACAAGTTCGCCCAGCGGGACGATCAGGCCGGTTTCTTCGGCCAGGCCGATAAAGTCCCCCGGTGGCACCACGCCCCACTGTGGATGCTCCCAGCGGACCAATGCCTCGGCGGCGTTCAGCTTGCCGGTGGCCAGGCACAGTTTCGGCTGGTAGAACACGGTTAGCTGGCGCTCTTCGATAGCTTTGCGCAGGTGGTTTTCCAGCTGCAAACGCTCCAGCGTGCTGGCTTGCAGGCTGTCGGTGTAGAACTGGAAGTTATTCCCGCCCAGGTGCTTGGCGTGTTGCATGGCCATGTTCGACTGGCTGACCAGCGCAGAAATTTCCCGCGCGTTATCCGGCAACAGGCTGACGCCCATGGAGGCGCTGACCACTAATTCATGCCCTTCCACCGTCACCGGCACCCGCAGCTTGGCCAGCAGCCGTGTGGCCACGCGCGCCAGGCTCGACAAGTTGCCGTAGGCGTCGAACAGCACGGCAAACTCGTCGCCGGACAGCCGCGCGATGGTGTCGGCTTCGGGCAAGGCGTTGATCAAACGGCGCGCCATTTTCTGCAACAGTTGGTCGGCGACTTCATGGCCCAAGCTGTCGTTAAGCAGCTTGAAGCGGTCGAGGTTGATATGCAGCAGCGCCAGGCTGCGGCCGCCCTGGCGCACGCGTTGATGGGCTTCGCGCAGGCGTTCGCGAAACAACGAGCGGTTGGCCAGGCCGGTCAGTTCGTCATAGTGGGTGAGGTAGCGCATGCGTTCTTCAGATTCGCGCCGCGCCGACAGATCGGCGAAGAAGCCCACGATATGGCTGACATTTCCGCGCACATCGCGCACTACATTCAGCTGCAGCCATTGCGGGTACAACTCGCCGTTTTTGCGCGTTTCTACCAGTTCGCCCTGCCAGGTGCCGTGGCTGAGCAACGCTTGGCGAATCACCGGGAAATGGCGGCGAGCATCACGGCTGCTGGGCAATTCCACGACATTGCGCCCGAGCATGTCGTCGATGTTAAAACCGGTAACGCGGCTGAAGGCTTGGTTGACGGCGATCAGCGCGTAGTTCGGGTCGAGAATCACGATGCCTTCGCTGGCGGCCTCGAACACCGTCGAGGCCAGGCGCTGCTGTTCCTCCAAGGCCTTGCCGGCGCTGATGTCACGGCGCGTACCGAGCATGCGCGTCACGCGGCCGCCGGTTTCACGTTCCACAGCGCGGCCACGGTCTTCGACCCATACCCAATGGCCGTCGCCGTGGCGCACGCGGTACTCCACCAGATAGTCCTCGCTGTGGCCTTTTAAATGCGCCACCAGCGCGCGCTTGAGCAGCGGCACGTCGTCGGGGTGCAAGCGCGGCTTAAGGTCGCTGAGCATCCCCGTGACGTATTCGGGTTCCAGGCCAAACAGTTCTTTAATTTGGGTGTGGTGCACCGCGTCGGTTTGCAGGTTCCAGTCCCACAGCCCCAACTCGCTGGCCTGCAAGGCCATGGCCAGGCGCGCCTCGCTTTCGCTCAAGGCGAGGCTGGCGGCGTCCAGCTCTTGGCTGCGTTGCGCCACGCGGTCTTGCAGGCCGATTTGCGCCTCGCGCAGTTCCTGTTCGACTTGGCGACGCTGCTCGACCTCACGCACCAGCTCCTGATTCAACTGCTCGCTGCGCTGGTGCGCCTGCTGTAAATGCTCGATCAATGCCTGGTTCTGAAAACGTCGCAACAAGCCGCGCTGGATCAGCCGGTTGACCTGCCACGCCACCAAGCTCAGGGACCCCAGCAAAATCAAGCCGAGCACGCCCCAGCCTTGCTGCTGCGGGGCGCCATTCCAAAACAGGTAAACGATGGCCGGCACCAGGCACGGCAGGGCAAATGACAGGAATGCGGGCAGGCTCACGGCGTAGGCCACGCTGGCCGAGAGCGTTGCCGCGCCGATCAGCCCGAACACCCAAGCCTGTTGCGTAAAACTGTCCACCGGTACAAGCGCAATGGCCGCCGTGGCCAGGGTCAAGCCGCTGACCGCCGAGCCGAGCATGAACATCCGCCGCCAGATCGGTTGAGCCTGTCGGCTGGGCATCGCCGAATCAAACGCCGCCACCTGAATCACGCGCATGGCGACCAAAGCGAGCAGCCAGACCAACCAGATGCTGTCCAACAGGATCTGTCGGGGGCTCCAGAGCATCCAGGCGCAGACCAGGCCGTTCACCAACATTAACAAGGTCGGCAGCAATGAACCCTGATACAGCAGGCGCGTGCGTTCGACCGCCATTTCGGTTGCGAAGTGTTTACGGATAACCTGCGCCGGTGCCAGCGTGGGGCCGAACAGGTCAGGACTGAGGGTCATAGGCAGTGTTCTTATAATGGTGAGCCCGAAACGTCGACGGAGCATACACAAGCAAGCGCGTGGGCCAAACTGCTCCACGTCATAAAAACTGCCTGACAAACCAACGCAAACCTCCGGGCCAGAGGCCTTGAGCAAGCCCCTGCGCGGGCTGTGGGGCATGACCGACCGGTCATCACCCGCACTATAATGTTTCACCGGCCCGGTGCGCTGCTGCTGTTTTGCATCGACCACCCAGCATTGGGATTTGCCCCACTCCGCCGAGGGCCATAGAATGCGCTGATGCGCGATGACCTCTCCCTTTTGCTGAACTCTCTCAACGATGCCCAACGCCAGGCCGTCGCGGCCCCCGTTGGCCGTCAGTTGGTCCTGGCCGGTGCTGGCTCCGGTAAAACCCGAGTGTTGGTGCACCGTATCGCCTGGTTGATCCAGGTCGAAAACGCGTCCCCACATTCCATCCTGTCGGTGACCTTCACCAACAAGGCTGCTGCCGAGATGCGCCACCGCATCGAGCAGTTGATGGGCATCAGCCCGGCCGGCATGTGGGTCGGCACTTTCCACGGCCTGGCGCACCGCCTGTTGCGGGCGCATTGGCAGGAAGCGGGCTTGAGCCAAACCTTCCAGATTCTCGACAGCGACGACCAGCAACGCCTGGTCAAGCGCGTGATGCGCGAACTGGGCCTCGACGAACAGCGCTGGCCCGTCCGCCAGGCGCAGTGGTTTATCAACGGTCAGAAAGACGAAGGCCTGCGCCCGCAGCACATTCAGGCCAGCGGCGATTTGTTCCTGGCCACCATGCGCAGCATTTATGAAGCGTACGAAGCTGCCTGCGCGCGCGCCGGCGTTATCGACTTCTCCGAGCTGTTGCTGCGCGCCCTCGACCTGTGGCGCGACAACCCAGGCTTGTTGGCCCACTACCAAAAGCGCTTCCGGCATGTGCTGGTGGACGAGTTCCAGGACACCAACGCCGTGCAGTACGCATGGCTGCGCTTGCTCGCCAAAGGTGGCGACAGCCTGATGGTGGTGGGCGATGACGACCAGTCGATCTACGGCTGGCGTGGCGCGAAAATCGAGAACATCTACCAGTATTCCGAAGACTTCCCGGACGCGGTGACCATCCGCCTGGAGCAAAACTATCGCTCCACCGCCGGTATCCTCAAGGCCGCCAACGCCTTGATCGCCAACAACACCGGGCGCCTCGGCAAAGAGCTGTGGACCGACGGCGGCGAAGGCGAAGCGATCAACCTGTACGCCGCTTTCAACGAACACGATGAAGCGCGCTACGTAGTGGAAACCATCGAAAGCGCGCTGAAAACCGGCCTCGCGCGTAGCGATATCGCGATTTTGTACCGTTCCAACGCCCAATCGCGGGTCTTGGAAGAAGCCTTGCTGCGCGAACGCATCCCGTACCGCATCTATGGCGGCCAGCGCTTCTTCGAGCGTGCCGAAATCAAAAACGCCATGGCTTACCTACGCTTGCTGGAAGGCCGTGGCAACGATGCGGCGCTGGAACGTGTGATCAATATACCGACGCGTGGCATCGGCGAAAAAACCGTTGAGGCTATTCGCGACCACGCCCGCCACGCCGATGTGTCGATGTGGGAAGCGATGCGCTTGCTGATCGCCAATAAAGGCCTGACCGGCCGCGCCGCCGGTGCACTGGGTGTGTTTGTCGAGCTGATCGAGAATTTGGCCGCCAAGTGCATGGAAATGCCCCTGCACCTGATGACCCAAACCGTGATCGAGCAGTCGGGGCTGATTGCCTATCACGAAGCGGAAAAAGGCGAGAAAGGCCAGGCCCGGGTAGAAAACCTTGAGGAACTGGTTAGCGCCGCCCGCGCGTTCGAAAACACCGAGGACGATGAAGAGCTGACCCCGCTCGCCGCCTTCCTTGGCCATGCATCGCTGGAAGCCGGTGATACGCAAGCCGATGAGCATGAAGACAGCATCCAACTGATGACCTTGCACAGTGCCAAGGGCCTGGAGTTTCCGTACGTGTTCCTGGTGGGCATGGAAGAAGGCCTGTTCCCGCACAAGATGAGCCTGGAAGAACCCGGCCGCCTTGAAGAAGAAAGGCGCCTGGCCTACGTGGGCATCACCCGGGCCATGCAGAACCTGGTGATGACCTACGCCGAAACCCGACGCCTGTACGGCACTGAGACCTACAACAAAGTCTCGCGCTTCGTACGTGAAGTGCCGAAGGGGCTGATTCAGGAAGTGCGCCTGTCGAATAGCGTGAGCCGCCCGTTCGGCGGCGGCCAGCAGCAAAACTCCAGCAGCATGTTTGCCGGTTCCGAAATTCCGGAAACACCCTTCAGCCTTGGCCAATTGGTCAAACATTCGATCTTCGGCGAGGGCGTGATCCTCAACTTCGAAGGCGCCGGTGCCCAAGCGCGGGTGCAGGTGAATTTCGCCGAAGGCAGCAAGTGGCTGATGATGGGCTACGCGAAACTCGAAGCAGTCTGACCCCTTCCAACGGATCGTTCCTGCGCGGCGCGTGGGAATGATCCGCGGCCGCGGCCTTGTATTTCAGCAGTACGGGCCAATATCTGTAATTAGTCCTACAGATCATTCGGAATAGGTCCTACGCAAAAATCCGAAACACTCTGCCGCTAGCCAGTGTCTCTGCACCTGTGCAACATGGCGCGCGTGCAATCCACAAATGGGAATTCCCTTTATGAAACGTTTTCTTAGCATCGCCATGGCGTTGTGCATCGGCCTGACGATGAGCATCGACGCCAACGCCAAACGCTTCGGCGGCGGTAAAAGCATGGGCTCGGCACCGACCCATCAGACCAGCCAAATGGCGCCATCCGCCGGTGGCGCGGGCGGTGCAGCGGCGACTGCAGGCGCAGCCGGTGCTGCTGGCGCCGCTGCCAAGGCTGGCGGTGCTTCGCGCTGGTTAGGCCCGTTGGCCGGTATCGCCGCCGGTGGCCTGCTCGCTTCCATGTTTATGGGCGGCGGCTTCCAGGGCATGCAGATCTTCGACATCCTGATTCTGGCCGTCATCGGCTTTGTGATCTTCCGCTTTATCGCCGCCCGTCGACGCAAGCAGCAGGAGCACATGGCTCCAGCCGGCGCGCCGATGCAGCGTGAAGTGTTCGAGCAAAAGCCAGCCACAGGTTCGATCTTCGGTGGTTCGGCAGCACCTGCGGCGCGCCCGGTCATCAACGCACCGGCCTGGTTCAACGAAGAGCGTTTCATCGAAGCGGCCCGCAGCCACTTCCAGGCCCTGCAGCAACACTGGGACGCCAACGAGATGGATAAGATCTCCGAGTTCGTGACCCCACAACTGCTGGAGTTCCTCAAACGCGAACGTGCCGACCTGGGCGACGGTTTCCAGTCGACCTACATCGACGACCTGCGCGTGCAGTTGGAAGGTGTGGACGATCGCGCCGACAAGACCATCGCCACCCTGACGTTCAGCGGTGTGTCGAAGACTTCGCGCTTCGACCAGGGCGAAGTGTTCAGCGAAAGCTGGAACATGGAACGCGCCCAAGGCGACAACCAGCCGTGGCTGGTTGCCGGTATCCGCCAAAACGGCTGATAGCTGCGCGTTTGAGCACCTGCTAATAAAACCCTGGGCATAGCCCGGGGTTTTCTATTTCACGGTTGCACTTATAGCAAGCTACTGTATAAAGCGCCCCTATCACCGCGCCATTTAGCAAGAGGATCCCGGCCGTGGAAGAAATTATCGAACAATTGCGTGAAGCCAACGAACCGGTCCCGGTTCCTCTGGAACTGCCTGACGAAGACCAACTGGTGGAAATCGAAGAACAACTGTTCATCGACATCCCCTTTGTCTTCCGCGAATTCCTGCTCACCGTCAGCGACGTGGTGTACGGCAGCCTGGAGCCGGTGACCGTCACCGACCCGCAGTCCCACACCTACCTGCCGGACGTTGCCGCCAACGCCTGGGATGCCGGTGTTGACCGCAGCATGATCCCGATCTGCCAGGACGGCGATGACTACTACTGCGTCGAGGAGGACGGCACTGTGGTGTTGTGGTCCGGCGAAGAAGAACTCGTCACCGAAGAAACCTGGGAGTCGGTATGGCACTGGGCGCGGGACGTCTGGCTGGAAAGCTGATAGCCCAGGCCCATCTGTTTGGGTGACTGGGCTTGTGCTGACAACAAGCCCAGCGGCCTTAATGCTCCGGCGTGTCTTTGTGGTTATCGAGCGTCTCCAGCAAGGCGACCTGCATCCGCGTGTGGACGCGGATGAACCACCGCCAGAGCACGGCCGCCACCGCCGCCGTGACCACCGCGATCAGCACCAGCAACTTGTTGGTCGGCAAAATACTCGCCGACAAGGCTGCCAATAGCAGGAAAATCACCAACAGCGAAAGGATGGGGATCAGTCCGCGATGACCCGTCGCACCCGCTGGGTATGCCGCCCGGCCATCTCCGGCTTCACGCTCATCTCCGCCAGCAACATCGACAGCGCCTTGAGCTTGCGGTACGCCGCAATCAGAAACGGCAACGACAACAGCAACGCAGCGCCCCAGATCAACGCTTTTTGCCAGCTTGGATCACTGATCCAACCCTGCAAATACCCGCCGATGCGCGCCGCGAAAAAGCTGCCGGTGAAGAAAATCGCCACCACTAACGCCAGGTTTACCCCGACTTGCAGGATGATCTTGCGAATCAGCGACGCCAGCATCACGCCCTCGCCTTGCGGCTGAATGTTGCGTAGCCATTCGCCGTACATGCCAAACACGCGACTCATGCGCTTGGGCATCACTGCCGCAATCTTTAACGACAACGGGTCAGCCGCGCGGATCAGGTAGGGCGTCAGCAATGTGGTGATCACCGAGACCGCCACTGCCACCGGGTACAGGAAGTCGCTGGTCACCTGCAGGGTCACGCCCAGCGCGGCGATGATGAAGGAAAACTCGCCAATCTGTGACAGCCCCATGCCCACGCGCAGCGAGGTACGGCCATCATTGCCGGCGATAAACGCGCCAAGGCCGCAGGACAGCATCTTGCCCAGCACCACGGCGACGGTGATCACCGCGATCGGCCAAGCGTATTGCAGCAGGATTTGCGGATCGATCATCAGGCCGATGGCGACAAAAAATATCGCACTGAACATGTCGCGAACGGGCTCGATCAGGCGCTCGATCTTCACCAACTGGCGAGATTCGGCCATGATCGCGCCGATCAGGAACGCCCCCAGCACCATGCTGTATTCCAGCTTCACCACCAACAGGCAAAAGCCGAAACACAGGCCCAATACGGTGATCAGCAGCATCTCGTTGCTTTCGAACTTGGCCACGTACGCCAGCAGGCGCGGCACCAGCAAAATACCGATGACCAGCGCGACGATCATGAACAGTGAAAGTTTGCCGACGGTGGAGAACACCTCGCCAGAGCTGACCGTACCGCTGACCGCAATGCTCGACAACAAGGCGATGATGCCGATACCGAGGATGTCTTCAACAATCAGCACGCCGAAAATCAACTGGGCGAAACGCTGGTTTTTCATCTTCAGGTCATTCAGCGCTTTTACGATGATGGTGGTCGAGGAGATCGCCAAAATCGCGCCGAGGAACAGCGAGTCCATGGTGTTCCAGTCGAACCAGCGGCCGATTTCGTAGCCGATCCAGATCATCAGGATAATTTCCAGGAACGCCGCGATGAACGCGGTGGCGCCGACCTTGAACAGCTTGCGCAGGCTGAACTCCAGGCCGAGGCAGAACATCAGGAAGATCACCCCCAGCTCGGCGAGGGTCTTGATCGTGTCTTCGTCGTGAATCAGGCCAAACGGCGGCGTGTGAGGGCCGATGATGAACCCGGCGACGATATACCCCAGCACCACCGGCTGTTTGAGGCGGTGAAACAGGATGGTGACAACCCCTGCCACCAGCATGATCACGGCCAAGTCCTGGATAAAGCTGATGGCGTGCATGGCGACAGACTCCTTGAGGGTACCGGCGCTTTTCCCACTTCCGCCGCAGTGCCGAAAGGGCGCAAGAAGCGGAAGGAAAAGTCTGCCTTGATCGTAAGAAACGCCCTGAGTTGGGCTTTTGAAGGTTAACACCGCGACTTCCGGCAGAAAGCCGGTGCAATATATGGAAACAGATCGGTGCACGCGTGACGGCAAGCCGCCCACCGGCGTCCCGTTAGGGATAGCGCTGTAAAGATTCCAGCACCCGCAGAGGTGCCCTCCCCAAACGATGCCTACAACCCGTGAGTGTGCTATGGAACCCGGAAACGCCCAGCTGTCGATGACGGTATTGATGACCCCTGACATGGCCAACTTCTCAGGCAATGTTCACGGCGGCACGCTGCTCAAATACCTCGACGAAGTCGCCTACGCCTGCGCAAGCCGTTATGCCGGTCGTTATGTAGTCACATTGTCGGTAGACCAAGTGATTTTTCGCGAGCCGATCCATGTCGGTGAGTTGGTGACCTTCCTCGCCTCGGTCAACTACACCGGCAACACCTCGATGGAAGTGGGCATCAAGGTGGTGACCGAAAACATCCGCGAGCGCTCGGTTCGCCACACCAACAGCTGCTTTTTCACCATGGTGGCCGTAGACGATCAGCGCAAACCCGCCGCCGTACCGCCGCTGCAGCCACAGAACAGCGAAGACAAGCGCCGGTTCGTGCAAGCCCAGCAGCGTCGGCAGATTCGCCAAGAGTTGGAGAAGCGCTACCAGGAAATCAAAGACGAGGCGCCGTAAAGTCCAGGCTGAAAAGGCGTGTGGGATCGGGCTTGCTCGCGATAGCATCAACTCGGTCAGCCTGATGGACCGAGGTGCCTGCATCGCGAGCAAGCCCGCTCCCACAAGATCTGCGTAGCTACAAATCGATCGGCGTGGCTTCGAACCTTACGCGCGGATGGGCGATACGATCCTGCGCGCGCACCAGTTCCAGTTCGTAACTGGCGCAGGCTTGGGTTTCCAGCAGCACTTCATGCACCGCGGCGGCCGCGAACTCGAACGCCGCCAACAGGCTATCGCCCAGCAACACCCGCGCCAGGAACAAACCCGACGTAAGGTCGCCCACGCCCACCGGCTGACGCGGAAACGCCAGCAGCGGCCGACGCAAGTGCCAACTGCCATCGGCCGTCACCAGCAGCATCTCGAAACCGTCCGGCAACTTGCCCGGATAATCCAGGTGCTTGACCAGCACGGCTTTCGGCCCGCGCGCCAGCAAGGCTTTGGCCATGGCCAGGCAATCGAACAGCGATTGCGGCTTGCGCCCGGCAAAGCTGTCCAGCTCCAGCTGGTTGGGGCAAAGAAAATCCGCCATCGCCGCCGCTTCGTCCAGCAGAAAGTCGCTGACTTCCTGCGGCACGCTGCAGCCTTTTTCCGCATGGCCCATCACTGGGTCGCACAGGTACAGGGCTTTGGGGTTGATCGCTTTGATTCGCGCCACGCCGCTGAGGATCGCACGGCCTTGGGCCGCACTGCCGAGGTAACCGGACAGCACCGCATCGCAGTTGCCCAGCTCGCCAATCGCGGCAATCCCTTCTACCAACGCCGGAATTTGCTGCGGCGCCAACACTTCTCCCGCCCACTGACCATACTGTGTGTGATTGGAGAACTGCACCGTGTTCAGTGGCCAGACGTTCACCCCAACCCGTTGCATGGGGAACACGGCGGCACTGTTTCCGGCGTGGCCAAAAACCACATGAGACTGGATCGCAAGCAGGTGAGGTGTGCGTTTCATGCTGGATATTTCCGTAAAGCCGTTGAAATTCTGGCCGCGCAGTATGCGACTAAACGCAGCCTGTACGACAGACCGGCGACACAGTTAAGCTGCTCTCACTTTGTTGGAGTTCATCGCATGCTGACCCTGGGAAACATCTTTGTGTTGATGCTGCTGGCGACCGCCGCCGCCTGGGTGTGGCACAACCACGGCCTGCGCGAACGGGCGCTGGAGCGGGTCAAGCAGCATTGCGCCAAGCTCGACATCGAATTGCTCGACGGCGCGGTGGCGTTGAAGCGTATCGGCGTGGTGAAGGATGCCAATGGTCGGCGGCGCCTGGCGCGCATCTATAACTTTGAGTTCACCGTGACCGGGGAAACCCGGCACCCGGGCACCATCACCCAATTTGGCGCCCACAGCGCGCAGATCGAACTGGCGCCCTACCCGTTCGAAATCAAAACGCCGCTGCCCAGTGCCGAAGTGATCGAGCTAAGCCAGTGGCGCCAGGACCACGCCAGCAAAACGCGTCACTGACGGCACGCTGCGAGCGCGCTCTGCAGTGCACCTGCGTCGTGCGGCTGGCTGAAAATCAGTTCGATGCGTGAGTCGCGGCGCCACTCGCTGGGTTGCCAGACGAGTGAACTGTTATCCACAGCGTTGGCAGAAACCCAGCCGTCGCGGCTGTGGATAACCAGTTTGGCGCGGCGCCACGCAAGGCTTGTCAGCCAATCATGCAAGCGTTGAGTGTCGAATTGCTGGCTCGGGTGCCAGCGCCAACCCACGCTCCAACCGCCCTCTTGAGCCTGGCTGAGGCAGATGGGCAGTGTGGGATCACGCCAAAGGGCGGGCATTTGGGCTATCGAGTCGGGTAGTGTGAAGTTATCCACAGCCGCGCCAGCTTTGGCATTCAAACCCGGTAACCGCGCCAATGGTAAATGCGCCTGGCGGGTCCAGTAACGCGGGCAATTGGGTAATTGCCGTTCGACCGCGTGGCGCTGCGCGGTATCCAGCGCTTCATCCTTGTTCAAAACCAGCAACCCGGCGCTGGCCAGCGTCTCGCGTTGTGCCTCCGGCAGCGGTTTGCCCGCCGCCAGCGCCTGCGCATCCAACACCAGCACGCACGGTTGCACCGCCAGCACGTTTTGCCACGGCGCCTCGCGCAATTGCTTGAGCAACTGCGCCGGGTGGCCCAGGCCCGAGGGCTCGATAAACAGCCTGTCTGGCTTGGCCTTACGCAGCAGGCGGCCCAAACCGACCTGGAACGGTGCACCATTCACACAGCACAAGCAGCCACCGGCCACTTCGCCCAAGGCAATACCGTCGTCGTCCTGGGTGAGCAAGGCCGCGTCCAGGCCGATCTGCCCGAACTCATTGATCAGTACCGCCCAGCGCTCGTTGGCCGGGCGTTGTGCGAGCAGGTGTTTGATCAGGCTGGTCTTGCCGGCACCCAAAGGCCCGGCAATCACATGAGTGGGAATATTCTGCAGCATGAGGGGCATCATTCAGACCGTGTAGATGGCTTGATCCTACAAGGTTATGCGAGCCAATCCAGCGTCAGGATCAACCGTCGCTCGTCGACCTTAAGCGCTGGCGAGCGATGGATCAGGCCGTGGCCTTCGTTGCCATGCCACTGGGTGCCTTTGAGCAAGGCCACTTCGCCGCAGTGAATTTGCTCGATGCGCTCGCTGGGTTCAGCGTCCGGCTGGCCAAGCTGGCGGCGGTCCATCACGCCTTCGCGCAGCCACTGGCTACCGATACCGGCATAGGTGGTGATCAGCCGCACCGGCACATGGTCGACGTGAAAACGCGGGCACATGGCCTTGTCCAGCAGGCGCAGACGCACGCCAATACGCTGTGCGCCGAGTAAACACGCAAACGCGCTGATCAGCCATGCCACATCGGCGATAAAGCCTTCGTAGCCTTCAAGGTCGCGGCAACTGGCTGCAAAACCTTGCAAGTCAGGCACCGCGTTCTCGTTAGCCAGCTCAATCACCAAGGATTCGGCGACCGGCTCATTCAGCGCTATGAGTAAGGCGCCGAATTCGGCGATGTGCAGCGGCAATTGGCGCTGCCACAGCGCCAGGTTCACGCCGTCTTCGAGGATACCCGACAGCGCCAGCGGGGTTTCACCGCGGGCCTGGCGTATCACTGGGCGCAGGGGGATGACCGGTGCGAGCATCAGGCGGCCACCTCGTCATGCCACGGGCCGAAAGGGTCAGCCAGCAAGCGCCAACCCTCGACGCCCAAGGCCATTTCTTCATCGTTAAGCAAGCAGGCTTCCAGCTCGGCCCGCATCTTCTCAAAATCGATGTTTTGCCCAATAAACACCAGTTCCTGGCGGCAATCGCCGGTGCTCAGTTGCCAGTTGCCCATGATCGCCGCCACGCTTTCTTCGTCTTGGGGCCATTGGCTTTTTGGCACAAAACGCCACCAGCGCCCGGCAAAGCCGTGGCGCATCAGGCCACCGGCCTGCGACCAACTGCCCGCGTCCTGGTGCTTGCTGGCCAGCCAGAAAAAACCCTTGGAGCGCAGCAATTTGCCGTTAACCCACGGGCGGTCGATAAAGTCGTAGAAGCGTTGTGGATGAAACGGGCGGCGCGCGCGGTAAGCCGTGGAGGCGATGCCGTATTCTTCGGTTTCCGGCACATGCTCGCCACGCAGCTCCTGCAACCAGCCCGGCGCCTCGGCCGCGCGTTCGAAGTCGAAAAGGCCAGTATTTAGGATCTTGTTCAACGGCACTTCACCCATGACCATCGGGATGATTTGCGCACGGGCATTAAGGCGCTTGAGGATCGCCATCAGTTCTTCGCGCTCATGGCTGCTGATCAGGTCGATCTTGCTGATCAGGATCACGTCGGCAAATTCGATCTGCTCGATCAGCAAGTCGGTGATCGAGCGCTCATCTTCTTCGCCCAGGGTTTCACCGCGTGAGGCCAGGCTTTCGGCGGCCTGGTAGTCGAGCAAGAAATTCATGCCGTCGACCACGGTAACCATGGTGTCGAGGCGCGCGACGTCCGCCAGGCTTTGCTCGTTTTCATCGCGAAAGGTAAAGGTTTCGGCGACTGGCAACGGTTCGGATATGCCGGTGGATTCGATCAACAGGTAATCGAACCGACCTTCCCTGGCGAGTTTTCCGACCTCTTCCAGCAAGTCTTCACGCAAGGTGCAGCAGATGCAGCCGTTGCTCATCTCCACCAGTTTTTCTTCGGCGCGGTTGAGCGTGACGTCGCGCTGCACTTCGCTGCCGTCGATGTTGATTTCGCTCATGTCGTTGACGATCACCGCCACGCGCAGGTTCTCGCGGTTGCGCAGGACGTAGTTGAGCAGCGTGCTTTTGCCGGCGCCGAGAAAGCCGGACAACACGGTAACGGGGAGACGGTTGGGCATCAGGTATTCCTCATCAGGGGTGGCCGGTCAAATCGCCCGTCGGTGGCGTTCGCGCAGCTCTTCACGTTCTTTGGCTTCAATACACAGGGTCGCGGTGGGCCGTAGCAGCAGGCGTGGCAGGCCAATCGGCTCGCCGGTTTCACGGCACCAGCCGTACTCACCGCGCGCCAGCAACTCCAGCGCATCGTCGATCTTGTCCAACAGCTTCTTTTCCCGCTCCAGCAAGCGCAGTTGCCATTGGCGCTGTTCTTCGGCGCTGCCCACATCGGCCAGGTCGCTGTTGGTTTCCTGTTCACGCAGCACCAGAAATTCGGACTCGATGCGCGCTTGCAGCGCATAGCGCTGGGCCAGCAGCAACCTGCGGAAGAAGCCTTGCTGGGCTTCATTCATGTAGTCGGCGGCGGGTTGGGCCAGCAGGTCTTGTTCGGTCATGGCGGCGGTCACGGGTCAGGCTGTTTTTTTAATGTTATAGTATAACAATACAAATAAGCCAATCCCCCTTGCTCGTCACGACGAAGGGCGCAATGCTGGAAGACTTTCCGGCCCCGAGAAGCCTTATGAAATACCTGTTGTGCGCGCTGCTATTGGCAGTAGCAGGACCGGCCTGCGCCCAAGCCCCAAGCCTGTTGGCTAACTGCACGCGCAGCGCCAACCTGCTGGCGTGTGTCGACCCATTGGGCAATGCCTACAGCGTGGCAACTGTCGGCAGCACCACGTACTTGCGCGGTTTCGAGGTACTCGGCAAACGCTACTGGGCGCAGACCAACAGCCGCTACGGGCAACTGACGTTCTTTACCGGGTTGGCGTCGGATGGTGAGGCGTGGGTCGGCTACACGCGCCGGGTGGGCTGGACCACCATTAACCGGTTTTCCAGCTCCGGTGGTGCCAGCGCCAAATTCACCTGCAGCCGCGTGACCGGCTGTTAGACCTGGCCGTTCTTCTGCTCCTGAACCCAGGCCATGTAGCTGTTCATCGGCGGGTTCTTCTGGAAGTAGTTTTTCAAGCCTTCGAAAAGGCCATCCGCCACCGCTTGTTGATGACGCGCGGTCACCAGCCGCTGAGCGTCCTGGGTATTGGAGATAAACCCGGTCTCCACCAGAATCGACGGCACGTCCGGTGATTTGAGTACCGCAAAACCTGCCTGCTCCACGCGTTTCTGGTGCAGCGTGGTGATGCTTTGCAGGCTGCCCAATACCGAGCTGCCCAGTTGTAGGCTGGAGGCGATTGTCGCGTTCATCGACATGTCGAGAATCACCCCGGCCAGCATCGGGTCCTTGTCTTTCAGATTGAGCAAAGTGGTGGCGCCCAGCAGGTCGGCGCCGTTTTCACGCTGCGCCATAAAACGCGCGGTGGCAGAGGTTGCGCCGCCTTCCGACAGCGCAAACACCGACGCCCCGGAGGCCGTGAGGCGTGGCGCCGCATCGGCGTGCACCGAGATAAACATATCCGCCTTGTGCTGGCGGGCGATGTCTACGCGTTTGCGCAGCGGCACAAAAAAGTCGTCATTGCGCACCAGTTTCACGTCAAAGCCCTTCTCGCGCTTCAAGCGTTTGGCCAACAACTGGGCGATGGACAACACCACATCTTTCTCACGCTGGCCCTTCGAACCAATAGCGCCCGGGTCTTTGCCGCCATGGCCGGGGTCGACCACGACGATGATGTCGCGCTTGGGGTGCGCCCTGTCCACCGCCGCCGCCGGCGCAACCACGGGCGCCATTTGCGCAGCGATTTGACGCGGCGCCTGGGTGGCGCCGGTCAGGTCGAGTACCAGGCGATGACCCTGGCCATCCTGCGGCGGCAACAAGAAGCTGTTGAGCTGCATCGGCGTGGCCAGGTCCAGCACGATGCGCGTATCGGCCTTGCCGAAATGCCCCGACCGAATCGAGGTAATCCCACTGTTCTTCAACGCCAACTGCGAGAAGTCACCACTGAGCCCGGCGCCGCTGAGGTCGATGATCAAGCGATCCGGTGAGGTCAGCGAAAAAGTCTTGTACTGCACCGGGCCGCTGAGGTCGAACACCAGCCGCAATTTGTCGTCGGAGCGCCACAAGCGGGCATTGCGAACCTGCGTCGCGTAAGCGCCCAAAGGCAAGGTGAACAGAGGGCTGACCAGCAGCAGGTTAAGGAGCTGACGTCTATGCATGACAGATACCGCGAATAAAGGAGCGTCCCTGCTCGACATGACTGAAGAAAGACGGGCGCAGAAAAATCATCGTCGACTCAATAGTTATAATATAACATGTCTTTTTATTTCCAAGATGGACCCGCTCATGAATGCGCTGACTTTGCCGGATATTGCCGCGCAGGCTTCACGCCAAGCCTTGCCGCTCGACTGGGTGGGCATGTGCGGCATCACCTTGCCGGTGCTCATCGACGGCCAACGCCTGACCGCGACTGCCGATGCGGGTGTCAGCCTGGACGATGGCAACGCCCGTGGCATTCACATGTCACGCCTGTACCTGGCGCTGGAAATGCTCGACCAGCAGCTTCTTACACCTGCACTTCTGCGTAATGTACTTGAGCGCTTTCTAGAGAGTCATGAAGGTTTATCTAAGAACGCCTACTTGCGTGTTCACACCGATCTGCTGATCAAACGGCCGGCGTTGGTCAGCCCGCTCGCGGGTTGGAAAGGCTACCCGGTGAGCATCGAAGCGCGTCTGGAAAACCAGATGTTCCACGTGGAACTAAAAATTGACGTGACGTACTCCTCAACCTGCCCTTGCTCCGCTGCTCTCGCCAGGCAATTGATTCAGCAGCAATTTCGCGACGATTTCGGCACCACGCCGTTACAGCATGAAGACGTATTGACCTGGCTCGGCAGCGCCAACGGCATCGTCGCAACCCCTCATAGCCAGCGCAGCAGCGCGCAGTTATCCATTCAACTCGACGCCAACCTCACCACGTTGCCGATCACACACCTGATCGACGCTGTTGAAGCGGCGCTTGGCACCGCCGTGCAAACCGCTGTGAAACGTGCGGACGAACAAGCCTTCGCCTTGGCCAACGGGCAGAACCTGATGTTCTGCGAAGACGCCGCCCGCCGCCTGAACCTCGCCTTGAAACGCTCGGATGCCGTCAAAGCCTTCCACCTGAAAGTGATCCACGCCGAAAGCCTGCACGCGCACGATGCCGTGGCTGAAAGCCGCTGGACAAGAGACCCTGCATGATCATCTGTAACGCATTGCGCTGGGGTGCCCCCGGCCAACCGCTGACCCCGGCGGTAGATTTGAAACTGGAAAAAGGCAGCCTCACCGGTATCATCGGCGCCAACGGCACAGGCAAGAGCAGCCTGCTCAAAGTCATCGCCGGTTTGCAAAAGCCGCTGGCCGGAACCGTCAGCGTGGAGGTTCCACGCCGTGGCGGCCTGTCGTTTCTGCCGCAGCAACAACACCTCGATCGCCAGTTCCCGATCAGCCTGCAAGAACTGGTCGCGGCAGGTTTCTGGGGCAATAAGCTCACCGCAGAACAGCGCAGCCAACGCCTGCAAGCGGTACTCGAAGACTGGTGTCTGACCGGCCTGGAACACCGACCGTTAATGGCGTTGTCCGGCGGCGAACTGCAACGCGCCCTGCTCGCCCGCATGAGCCTGGCCGAAGCGCCGGTGCTGTTGCTCGACGAACCCCACGCCGCGCTCGACGAAGAAGGCCAGGCCTTGTGCTGGAAACACATCCACGCGTGGCATGAAGACGGCCGCACGATCATCGTCGTCTGCCATGACTTGGCGTCGGTACGCCATCACACACAGCACGTGCTGCTGATCAAAAGCAGCGGCTGCGTATTCGGCCCCAGCAAAGAACTGATCCGCCCGCAACCGCACATGCAGGTGGCCTGATGCACTTTGCCGCGCATTTGTGGATGCCCTTCTTCGACTTCGTATTTATGCGCCGCGCCCTTATCGGCGGGTTGGTGCTCGCGTGCAGCACCGCCCCGCTGGGGGTGTTTTTGATCCTGCGCCGCATGAGCCTGATCGGCGATGCCGTGGCCCACGGCATTCTGCCCGGCGCCGCGCTGGGTTTCTGGTTCGCCGGGCTCAGCCTGCCCGCCCTGACTATCGGCGGCCTCGGCGCCGGCCTGAGCATGGCCGGGTTGTCGGCATGGATCACCCGCCGCACCGGCCTGCGCGAAGACGCCAGCCTCGCCGCCATCTACCCGATCTCGCTGGCGGCCGGCGTGCTGATCCTGGGTATCGCCGGCAAGCGCCTGGACCTCTTGCACCTGCTGTTCGGCTCAGCGCTGGCCGTCGACGAAACTACCCTCACCGGCATGCTCTGGGTCTCGAGTTTCAGCCTGATCGCCATGGCGCTGATCTATAAGCCGCTGCTGCTGGACACCCTCGACCCGCTGTTCCTGCAAACCGTCAGCCGCCTTGGCCCGCTCGCGCACGGGTTGTTCCTGACCCTGGTGGTGCTGAACCTGGTGATTGGGTTCCAGGCCATCGGCGCCTTGATGGTAGTGGGTTTGATGATGCTGCCGGCCATCGCTTCACGCTTCTGGAGCCGGCGCCTGCCGGTGTTGATCGCGGTATCGGCGGTGCTGGGATGCCTGTCGGTGTGGTTGGGTTTATTGCTGTCGTTCTACTACTCGCTCCCCAGCGGCCCGGCCATCGTGCTGGTGGCTGGTGGTGGGTATTTGCTGTCCGTGGTCTTCGGTCCGGTGCACGGTTTGCTGCGCCGCCCGCCTTTGCTTACATCCCAATGAGGTGTTTCCCGATGCGCGCTCTACTCGTGCTGTTCAGCATTCTGCTGCCACTGTCGATGGCTCAGGCCGCAGACAAACTTCAAGTGGTTACCAGCTTCAGCATTCTCGATGACATCACTCACCAGATCGGTGGCGATCACATCCAGATCAGCAACATGGTCGGCCCCGACGCCGATGCCCATACCTATGAGCCGACGCCGGACGACGCCAAGGCGCTGCTCAAGGCCAAGCTGATCATCAAGAACGGTCTCGGCTTCGAGCCGTGGCTGGACCGTTTGGTCACCAGCACCGAAACCAAAGCCACCGTGGTCACCGCCAGCAAGGGCGTGATCTCGCACACCATGGAAGAAGACGGCGAAACCATTCCCGACCCGCACGCCTGGCACAACCTGGCCAACGCCGAAATCTATGTGAACAACATCACCAAGGCGCTGGTGGCTGCCGACCCGGCCAACAAGGCTGACTACCTGCGCAACAGCCAGGCGTACCTGAAAGAAATCTACCGCCTGCTCGCCGAAGCCAAGGCCAAGTTCGGCGCACTGCCACCGGGCAATCGTCGCATCGTCACCTCGCATGACGCCTTCGGTTACCTGGGCCAAGCCTACGGCATCCAGTTCCTGGCGCCGCAAGGCCTGTCGACGGAACGTGAGCCCTCGGCCGCCGAAGTTGCTGCGCTGATCACCCAGATCCGCAAAGACAAGGTCAAGGCGGTGTTCATGGAAAACATCAAGGACTCGCGCCTGCTCAAGCAAATCGCTGACGAAAGCGGCGCGCAGATCGGCGGCACGCTGTACTCCGATGCCCTCGCCGCAGAAGGCCCGGCCAGCACCTTTACCGGGCTGTTCGAATACAACCTCAATACTCTGTGCGCGGCGCTGAGCAAGCCATGACAGTGAGCATGCTCGACTTGGAAGGGGCTGCCGTCGGCAGCCGCTTTCCACTCGAACCCGTGCTCGACGCACTGCCGTGGAACAGCGATGGCCTGATTGCCGCCATCGCCCAGCAACACGGCAGCGGCGAGGTGTTGATGCTGGCCTGGATGAACCGCCAGGCCCTGAAAGAAACCCTGGCCACCGGGCAAGTCTGCTACTGGTCGCGCTCGCGCCAGCACCTGTGGCGCAAAGGCGAAAGCTCCGGCCACTGGCAACAGTTGGTCGAGGCCCGCCTGGATTGCGACGGCGACGCCGTGCTGCTGATCGTCGACCAGCAAGGCCCGGCTTGCCACACCGGCCGGCCCACTTGCTTCTACAACGCCATCGACGGCGACCACGTTTACATCATTACCGCGCCTCTCAAGGAACCCGCAGCATGATCCGTAAAAACCCTTCCGGCGACCTGCCGGTGATTGCTGAATCCGCCTACGTCGACAAGACCGCGATCATCTGCGGCAAGGTGATCATCGGCGAGAACGTGTTTGTCGGCCCGTACGCCGTGATCCGCGCCGACGAAGTCGACGCCACCGGTGACATGGACCCCATCACCATCGGCGCCAACTCGAATATTCAGGACGGCGTAGTGATTCACTCCAAGTCCGGCGCGGCGGTGACCATCGGCGAATTCACCTCAATCGCTCACCGCTCCATCGTCCACGGCCCGTGCAGCGTTGGTGACCGCGTGTTCATCGGCTTCAACAGCGTGTTGTTCAACTGCGCCGTGGGCGATGGGTGCGTGGTGCGCCACAACTCGGTGGTCGACGGCCGCGACCTGCCCGCTGCGTTCTACGTGCCCTCCACCACGCGCATCGGGCCGAACACCGACCTCTCGCAGTTCCCGCCGGTGAGCGTCAGTGCCTCAGAGTTTTCCGAAGACGTGGCGCGCACCAACGTCGACTTGGTACGCGGCTACAAAGCCCTGCAAAACGAGTTCTGAACCATGAGCCGCCTGCTGATCCGCAATGCCCGTCTGGTCAATGAAGGCCAGGAGTTCGATGCTGATGTATTGGTCGCCAACGGCCGCATCGAGAAGATTGCCCGCAGCATTGAAGGCCACAACGAACCGGTGGAAATCGACGCCCAAGGCCAGTGGTTGCTGCCGGGGATGATTGATGACCAAGTGCACTTTCGCGACCCCGGCGCGCCCGACAAAGGCAGCTTCTACAGCGAGTCTCGCGCTGCGGTGGCGGGTGGCATCACCAGCTTTATGGACATGCCCAACACCCAACCCGCCACGTTGAACCTGCAAGCCCTGGCGGATAAAAAGCGCCGCGCCGCGCTGCACTCGGTGGCCAATTACGGCTTTCACTTTGGCGTGAGCAACGACAACCTCGACACCATCGCCGCCCTCGACCCGCGAGAGGTGGCCGGGGTCAAAGTGTTCATGGGCGCGTCCACCGGCAATATGCTGGTGGACGACCCACGGATTCTGGAACGGCTGTTTGCCGAAGTGCCGACCATTCTGCTGGCTCACTGCGAACACACGCCGAGCATCCTGGCCAACACGCAGCGCCTGCGCGAACGCTTCGGCGAGCACATCCCCGCCGTCGCGCACTCGCTGATTCGCGACGCTGAAGCGTGTTATCGCTCGTCATCGTTTGCGGTGGAACTGGCCAAGCGTCACGGCACGCGCCTGCACGTGCTGCACCTGACCAGCGCCCGCGAGCTGGACTTGTTCGAAGACAAACCACTGGCCGAAAAACGCATCACCGCCGAGGTGTGCCTGCACCACCTGCTGTTCGATGACCGCGACTATCATCGCCTCGGTAACCAGATCAAATGCAACCCGTCGATCAAGACCCGCGCCGACCGCGACGCGCTGCGCCTGGCCTTGTTGAGTGATCGTCTGGATGTGATCGGCAGTGACCACGCGCCGCATACCTGGGCGCAAAAACAGTTGGGCTATGACCAGGCGCCGTCCGGGTTACCACTGGTGCAACACGCGCTGCCGGCGTTGCTGGAATTGGTAGCCGACGGGCACTTACCGCTGACCACGCTGGTGGCGAAAACCAGCCACCGCGTGGCCGACCTGTTCGCCATCCCGGATCGCGGCTATGTGCGCGAAGGTTATTGGGCCGACCTGGTGCTGATCAAGCCTGAAGCAGAAGGCAAACCCGTCAGTAGCCAACCGATCCTGGCGCGCTGCGGCTGGACACCCTTCGCCGAGCGCAGCTTTCGCCACAGCGTCAGCACCACGCTGGTGTCCGGCCACCTGGCGTGGCACAACGGCGAGGTGGTGGAGAGTTGCCAGGGTTTGCCGTTGTATTTTCTGCGTTAAGCGCGGGGTTTGACCGTACCGCAATCGTTGCCCAACCACTGGGCGTGGCTGTCCAGGCTGCCCTTTTGCTGAATGCCGGTGGCATTGAATGTGCCGATGACGGTGGTGGTGAATTCCTTCTGACTCTGGAACGTCGCAACGCCGGTGCCTTGCGCTTTCGGGCAACTGAAACGGAATTTCCACTGGTTGCCGGTCTTGTCGGTGACTTGCTGCTTGCAACCCGATTGCGGGTCGGTCAGCGGGATCGAGTCAGAGGCGACCTGAGCTGGGGTGAGGCATACCTGCACGCCTTTACCCGCCATGGTGATGCCCTGTTTTTCGAGCATGGCACGCTGTTCAGGCGTCATCTGTTGCTTGAGCTGACCGAGAATCAGCGACAGGTCGGGCAAGTCCTGGTTATCGACTTTCATGTTGCTGGTGGTCAATTCCCACAAACCCGGCGCCAGCATCTGCGCCTGAGCCGCCACGGGCAGCGACAGTCCAACAACCATTGCCAAACCAAGCAGACGAGCATTCATCGGGTAACTCCTGGGTAATTGTGGGCGTTAGACGCCGCAAGGGTGCCAGTGTTGCACGGCAAATAAAATAGCGACATTCACAGCCGTTCATGGTCTGTTAGGCAATGGATTGCCTGGAGTTACGTCGTTCATGGATTTTTTTGGGCCGCACCTGCTCGCCTACTTCATCGCCACCCTGCACTTTCTCGGCACGCTGGCCGCGCTCCACGCAGTGCTGACCGTCAGAACCGCCCAAGGCTCGATTGCCTGGGCCTTGTCGCTGATGTTCATGCCTTACCTCACGCTGATTCCCTACCTGATCTTCGGCCGCAGCACCTTCGACGCGTATATCCAGGCGCGTCGCCAGGCCAACCAGGAAATGCACACAGCGATTACCGAACTGAACTGGCGCCCGTGGGTGGAAGAAGCCCTCGCCGCGCGCAACTCCAGCGCCTACGCCTCGCTGCGCGCCATGCCCAAGCTGGGCCGAATGCCGTGCCTGGCCAACAACCAGGTACGCTTGCTGATCAATGGCGACGCCACGTTCAGTGCGATCTTTGACGCGATTCGCAGCGCCAAAACCGCTGTGTTGTTTCAATTTTTCATCATTCATGACGACGAACTCGGCCGCCAACTGCACACCTTGCTCAAGCAGAAGGCGGCTGAAGGCGTCGACATTCACGTACTCTACGACCGCATCGGCAGCCACGCGCTGCCGCACCGTTATGTGCAATCGCTGCGCGACGCCGGGGTAAAAGTGAAAGCATTCGCCACCCGCAGCGGCTGGCTCAACCGTTTCCAGGTCAACTTTCGCAACCACCGCAAAATCGTGGTGGTCGACGGCATTACCGGGTTTGTCGGCGGGCATAACGTCGGCGATGAGTACCTCGGCAAAAAACCGCCATTGGCGCCGTGGCGCGACACCCACGTGCAGGTCACCGGCCCGGTGGTGGCGTGCCTGCAGGAATCGTTTGCCGAAGACTGGTTCTGGGCCGCGCGTGAACTGCCGCCGCTGATCCTGCCCGACGCCTACCCCGAACACGGCGTGCTCTGCCAATTGCTCGCCAGCGGCCCGGCCGACCCGTACGAAACCTGCTCGCTGTTTTTTGTCGAGGCGATACACGCAGCCACCGAACGCGTGTGGATCACCAGCCCGTATTTTGTCCCCGATGAAGCCGTGTTCGCAGCCCTGCGCCTGGCCGTGTTGCGCGGCGTCGACGTGCGCCTGTTGCTGCCATCACGCCCCGACCACCGCATCGTCTACGCCGCCTCCAGCCTGTACGCGATTGAAGCGGTGCGCGCAGGCGTGCGGGTGTTCCGCTATACGCCGGGTTTTCTGCATCAAAAAGTGGTGCTGGTGGACAGTGAAATCAGCGCAATCGGCAGCGCGAACATGGACAACCGATCATTCCGGCTGAATTTCGAAGTGATGTTGCTGACGGTGGATGAGGCGTTTGCAGGCCAAGTCGAGCGGATGCTGCTGGACGACTTCGCGCTGGCCCATGAAGTCAGCCAAGAAGAAAGCCGCGAAACCCGCCGCCTTCAACAACTGGGCATGCGCGTCGCGCGGCTTATTTCACCGATCCTCTAATAAACTGTGAGGCTCAACGGTAAATATCTTCCCGCGTCCACGGCAGTTCATGGCTGCCATCGGCGTGCGGTTTTACCGCGAGTATCTGGTGCAGGTTGATCCAGCCGCGTGCAAACGCATAGGCGCAACCCGCCAGGTACAGGCGCCAAATACGTAACGCCTGCTCGGGCACCATTTTCGCGGCCGCTTCCAGGTTGTCTTCCAGGCGCTCGCTCCAATGGTCCAGGGTGCGTGCGTAGTGCAGGCGCAGGCTTTCGACATCGACCACTTCAAGCCCCACTTCACTGACCTCGGCGGTCATCATCGCCAAGTGCGGCAGTTCGCCATTGGGGAACACATAACGCTCGATAAACTCCCCGGCGCCACGGCCTACAGGGCGACCGTCAGTATGCTTGGCGGTAATGCCATGGTTCATCACCAGGCCGCCTTCACGCACCGCACCGAACAGCGTTTTACAGTACTGCGCCAAGTTGGCGTGGCCGACGTGTTCAAACATACCCACGCTGACCACTTTGTCGAAGCGGCCGTCTTGCGGCAGGTCGCGATAATCGAGCAATTGCAGGTCCACCTGGCCTTCCAGGCCTTCAGCTTTCACCCGTTCGCGCGCCAGTGCCAGTTGCTCTTTGCTCAAGGTGATGCCAAAAACCCTGACCCCAAACTCGCGCGCCGCAAAACGCGCCAGCCCGCCCCAGCCACAGCCTACATCGAGCAGATACTCGCCCGGCTGCAAGCGCAGTTTGCGGCACAGGTGGCGAAATTTGTCTTGTTGAGCCTGGTCGATGGACTCGCTGCCGGTTTCGAAATACCCACAGGAGTACGCCATGTCCTGATCCAGCCACAGCTGGTAGAACTCATTGGACAGGTCGTAATGGTAGGAAATGGCCGCTGCGTCAGTGGCTTTGTCGTGGATCGAGCGCACCGGAAGATTATCGTCGTCATCGTCAATCAGGGCATGACTCAGCTCGTCACACACCCGTATGACCTCAGTGATGGAGCCTTCCAGCTCCAGTTTGCCCTCGACAAAGGCTTCGCCCAAAGCGTTGAGCGTTGGATGGGTCAGCTGGGAAACAACCGTGGGGTCCTTCACCACGATGGTCACACTGGGCTCGGGGCCCAAGTTGAATTCATGGCCGTCCCAGAGTCGCAGACGCAGCGGTAGCTGAAGATTCTGTAAGGCCGGTGGAAGTTGCGCGAGCATGAGTAATCCCCCCTTGTTTCAGACGTCTGGAATGAGGGTAGACCATAGACAAAGTAGGAAGCTATCTATTTTTGATAGCGCTACGCTACACGGCTCGGCGCTCGAGCAAACCGTCCTGCACCCACTGTTTCAGCCATGTAACCGCTTGCAGCGGTGCACCCTCTCCATAAGTGACTAGCAACTGCGCGCACAGTTCTGAAAAAGTCCAGCCGGTGGTCACCATTCCCGCAAGCGCGCAGGCTTCCAACGGTTCCAGGCTGCGGTAGTGGCACACGTTCTGGTGGCGCCAAACCAGGCAGATTTGCGCCTGCTCCAGCGCATGGCTGTTTGGGAAGTCCGACTCGTCCTTGCTCGCGCGCCAGATCGCCACGCTGTTGAACTGGCAACGCGTCTGCTGCACCGAGGGCGCCAGCGTGACCTGCAGGCCCGGCCAGTCTTCAGGCGGCAGTTGCGCCATGTCATCCAAACTCAAAGGCTGCCCCTGCGGCGCATCGAACGCCAGGGTAAACGCCCACTCCAACCGCGCCAACTCGGCCAACGGCGCGCTCTGTTCTGCGACCAAATGCTCAACGATAAACGCCGGGAACTGCTCACCGAACCAACGCAGGCTGTAATGGGCAGACGGGTAGCGGCGCACATAGGCTGCTGCCAGTAACGCGAACTCATCGTCGCCCAACCAGTACACAATGGCGCCGAAGTCATGCTGCAGCACTTCCCGCAGCCGCGATACATAGGCGTTGTGATAAATCGCCAGCCCCGCGGCCACATCCAACGTAGGGCCGCCCAGCAAAGTGGCAGCAAAGCTGCTGTTCACCACCGAGGGTTCAGATAACACATGCTGTTCAAAGGCCAACTGCCAATCGGTCAGGCGCATAACGAACGCCTGGCCAACGCAGTGGCACCCAACTCACGGGCTTTGCCCAGTTCGCCAAGCAGCTCTTCGAACGGCGGAAAACGGTCGTCACGCTCCAGCAGCGTCGACACCGGCCCCACATGCTCAAGCGTTTGTTGATAAAGCGCCCACACCGGGTCGCACACCGGGTGGTCATGCGTGTCGACCACGTAATCGCCGTAGTCCATATGCCCGGCCAAATGCAGCTGGCGAATGCTTTCGCGCGGCAGGCTGCGAATGAACGTCCAGGCGTCAAAGCCATGATTACGCGCGCTGACATACACGTTGTTAACGTCCAGCAACAACTGGCACCCGGTGAGGTGGACCAGCGCATTGAGGAATTCCCACTCGGTGAACTCGTCAGCCTTGGCGCGCACATAGCTGGAGACATTTTCGAGCACCAACGGGCGCTGCAACACGTCCTGTACTTCAAGCACGCGGGCGGCCACGTGGTAGAGGCTCTCTTGGGTGTAAGGCAGCGGCAACAAGTCATGCAACTGGTGCGCACTGCCACGGCTCCAGCACAGGTGGTCGGAAATCCACGCGGGCTTAATGCGTTCAGCGAGCTGTTTGATGTGTTTAAGGTAGTCGGTATCGAGGGCGTGCGGCCCACCGATAGACAGGGACACGCCGTGCATCACCAAGGGATAACGCTCGGCTATCGCGTCCAGGTAGTACAAGGCTTTGCCGCCTTGGACCAGATAATTTTCGGAGATCACTTCGAACCAATCCACGGCCGGCGATTGTTCAAGGATCTGCGGGTAATACTCACTGCGTAAACCCAGGCCGTAACCCAGACTTGGAAGGCAAGCGGACATCAGACACTCCAGGGCAAAGTGTCCGCAGCGGCGGGGCATCCGCTGCGGTTGCACTCGGTTGCCGGTTACTCGCCGACGGTACCGCCCGCCTTGGTGCAGGCATCCGCACTGGCCTGGATTTTGAAGCCCTGGCCTTTGCAAGCACCCAGACCTTTGCACGCATGGTCTTTGGTTTTGCAGTCGTTCTGGCCTTTGCACGCGGTGATGCCATAACAGTGCACAGCGGTATCAGCTGCTTGAGCCTGGGTGGCAACACCGGCAAACATAGTCGCGGCGGCCATTGCGAGAGCAGCACCAGCAGCAGCGGATTTAATCGTCATTTTTGTATTCCTCATGATCAGTAGTGGAGCCGGTATGAACGGATTGTTCAGTCTCGACACACCACTAGAGTGAGGCCCCCGATTGGCGTTACAGCCGTGCGCGGTTATTTATGAAAATTATTCCTCCAGCTTGAAAAGAGGTTCCTGAAAGCGCAGCAAACGCCCGGCATTACCCAGTACCAACAAGGTGCTGAGGTTATGCAGTACCGCCGCAATCATTGCACCTGCCGCCCCCAACCAGCCAAACGCTGCAAACACGACGATCGCCAACGTCCAGCCCAGACCAATGATCACATTGACCTGCAACGTGTGGCGGCACTGGCGACTCAAGCGCACACACGTGCCCAAGCGGCGCAAATCGCTGCCGATCAACACCACGTCCGCCGAGGCCAACGCGATGTCGGCACCGCCCGCGCCCATCGCCACGCCAACCACGCCCGCCTTGAGCGCCAGCGAGTCGTTGATGCCATCACCCACCACCATCGGCCGGAAGCCGCTGCCGATTTCCCCCAGCACGCGGTTGAGCTTGTCTTCCGGCAAGGCCTGCGCCTGGACGTCGCTGATGCCCACGTCCAGCGCCAGGCTGTCGGCCACACTTTGGCGGTCGCCGGTGAGCAGCACTTGCCGGCCCAGGCCCAAGTCCCGCAGCTCTTGCAGTGCCTGCCGCGCTTCCGGCTTGACGCTGTCAGCCAGCAACAGCCACGCAAGGAATTGCCCATTCAACGCCAGCCCGGCAATCGGGCCGTCGTGTTCAGGCACAGCGCTGCTGACGATGCCTAACTGCTCGAACAACTCCGGGCGCCCCAGCGCTGCCTCGCCCTGTTCGGTCTGCGCCACCACGCCAAGGCCTTGGCGCTCGCGAATGTCGGTCAGCTCGAGCAGTTGTTCTTGCGTCGCCAAGCCCGCCAGTGCGCGGCTGACCGGGTGGCTGCTGGCCGAACCAAGGCTTGCCGCCAGGTTCAACAACGCCTGTTGGTCTGGCAAAGCGGTTTCGATGGACTGCAAACGCAGGGTGCCAAACGTCAGCGTGCCGGTCTTGTCGACCACCAATGACGTCAGGTCCGCCAGCTCCTCCAGAAACGCCGAGCTGCGAATCAAAATCCCGTGCCGCGCCGCCACTGCAATCCCGGCAATCGCCGTGGCCGGTGCCGACAGCACCAATGCACACGGGCACGCCGCCACCAGCACGGCGAGCATCGCCTGCGCGTCATTGGTCACAAACCAGGTCACCGCCGCCAGAAACAACACCAGCACCATATAGCTGCCGGCATAGCGCTCCAGCAGCCGCGTGATGGGCGGCTTGGAGCGTTCGGCGTTCTGCATCAACGCGATGACTTTGCCCAGCGTCGACTCATCACCCGTGCGCGTCACCTGCAGGCGCAGCACACCGTCGAGGTTAATCGCCCCGCCGAATACCTGCACACCCACACTGGCTTCCAGCGGCACCGACTCGCCGGTAATCGGCGCCGTGTCCAGGCTGGCCTGGCCCGACAGCACCACGCCATCGGCGGGCACGCGGTCACCGGCACGCACTTCGACGATGTCGCCGGTGCTCAGCGTGCCGTTATCCACTTCCACAATGCTGCCATCAGCCTGCACCCGCCGCGCATGGCTGCGTGTCAGCTTGCCGAGTGCATGGATCGCTTCCTGCGAGCCGATCACGCTGCGCTCTTCCAGCACGTGGCCAAAAATCATGATGATCGGCAGCAACGCGGCGGTCAGCAGGTCGCCCGTGGCCCACGCGCCAATCATCGCCAGGGCGATCAATTGGTCGGTGATGCCGTGCAGGCTCGGGTAGCGCAGGCTGTACCAGGCCGAGCGCATCACCGGCACCGCCACCAGCAACGACGCCACGCCCAGCAGCAACTGGCTGACCCCGCTCTGGTCCGGCGCCAGCCAGCGCCACACCAGGCCCAATACCAATAAACCCAAGGCCAGCATGGCCAAGGTCAATTGCCGGGCAGCACTGCGCTGTTCGGCTGATGTCAGCATGGGCGCGCTCATTGTTCGGCTCCCTGAATGATCAAGCGGGAGTCGTCTTTAGGGTCGACGTGGTAACGGAACCGGCCTGGCCGAGAATTTTCGGCAAGCGCTCGCGGTACAGACGTTGCAGCAAACCCGGGTCTTTGACCTGCGCCAGGCTGGCAACCGTGGCGGTTTGCGCTTGGGCATTGGCCAGACGTTCGCTGGCCTGGGCGTGGGCGACTTGCACCAGGCGGTCGGCCTGCTGGTTCGCGGTTTGAGTGAGTTTTTCTGCTTCGGTACGAGCATTCGCCACCGCTTTATCGGCTTGCTGGCTGGCGGTCAGCACGGCGTTGAAGGCATTCACCGCCGGGCCCGGCAGGCTCGATTGCACGTCGACACGGTCGACTTCGATGCCCAGCCCCAAACCGCTGGAGGCCAACTCGGCCAGGCGCTTGTTAATGCCTTGCACCAGATCACCGCGCAAACGCTCACGGCGCTCGGCGGCGCGGTTGTCAGTACCGATCAATTCCGGGCGCGCCACCAGAATCGTGTCCAGGTCCCGCGCTGCGTGAGGGCCACGGCACTGCGCGTCACCAGTCGGTCCAACGCCGGCAGTACATGCTCGCCCTGCAGCACAAATGCGTAGGGCTCGGTGACCTTATAGAACACCCGCACATCCAGTTGCACCACACCGGCATCGCCCGTCAGCAGGTAACCGGAACCGGCCAGCGCATCGCTCAATGGCGCGGCAAAACTGGCGACACGGTCGGCCTGCGTCGCCGCGTCGGAACGCAGCAGGTTCTGCACCCGGCGCTCGATCACGCGGTCCGCCGCCGGCAACAGCACGACTTGCTCGAACGGCTGCGGCCACGCCAGCAACAACCCGGCGTTTTGAATGCGGTCCAAGGCCCCGAAATGCAACACCACCGCGCGGTTTTGCGGGTCGATCTGGCGCACATTGGAAAACGCCCAAGCCAAGGCCGCCAACACCGTCACCGCATACAGCGCCAGGAAGGTCAGGCGCCCGGCCTGAATCCATGGGCTGTCCGGGTCGTCACGCGTGGTCATGGCTGAACGTCCTTCGGCCCGTCCACCAACGCGCGAAATGGCGCGGCGTCAGTGCGCAGGATGATCTTGGTCCCCGGCGTGACCACCGTGCCCAAGGTGTCGAGCGAGCGCAGCAGGTTGTACAGCTGAGGATTGCCCGCGTAGGCGCGCCCATAAATTTGCGCCGCTTCAACCCGCGATTGCGCTTCGATTGCGGCGGCTTTCACCGTGGCATCGGCTTGCACAATGCGCGCATCCCGCTCGGCGGCCGAGCGGATCTGCGCCGCTTCGCGCTTGCCCACGGCAGTGCGTTCGGTGGCGATGGTTTCGCGCTCGGCACGCATGCGGTCGACGGTGGCGGTGAGGGTCACCGACGGCAAGGTCAGCCGCTCAACGCCCACTTGCGCCACACGTACGCCATAGGTGGTGAGCAATTGTTGATCAATTTGCTGACGCAACTGCGCCTCAAAATCGGCGATGCGCACTTGGCTGGCGTCGGTGTTGATCAGGCTGGACAGGTCGAAGCTGGCGGCTGTGGTTTCCAGCGCCGAGCCAACGAAGGTGCGAATCTGCCGCGCAGCTTCATCCGGCTGGTTCTGCACCGCGCGCATAAAACGCTGCACATTGTCGGCGTCGCCCTGCACCTGCCACGCCACGTAGGCCTGCACGATGATCCGCAGGCCGTCACGTGTGCCCACATCCTGCAAGCCGCTGGACGTGGTGCGCAGGCGCAGGTCCACCGGGATCGCCGCTTCGAACGGCGCCGGCCAACGCCAGCCCAGGCCTGGCGCCAGCAGCACCCGCGACGGGTTGCCGAAGCGGGTAATCACCGTGGCCTCACCGGAACGTACCTGCACCAAGCTCGCCGCCGCCACTGCAAACAGCACCAGCAACAGCGCCCAGGCCATGCGCCGCCAAGGGAATGGAGCGGCGACGTGCTCATCACCAGGGTGGTGGTGGCCGTGATGATGGTGATGCGCGTGATGATGGTCGTGAGAATGAGCGCTCAACAGACAGACTCCTTATTGAACGGCTTTAGGCGGCGCCATGGGATCGGCCGGCAAGGTAAAAGAACGCAGATCAATCGTCGGCGCGCCATCGGCGCCCAAACGGTGATCCAGAATAAGCAGTTTGGCGTGGGCCAAGCCTTGGCTCAGTTGGCCGAAATACTGTTCCAGCAAAAAGGCTTGGCCAGCCGCGGCGTAGGCCTTTTGTTCGGCGCTAAAACGCAGGTCAGCCGCTTGCGCGCCAGCATTCACTTCGCGTGCGCCGGCCAGCGCCTGGTCGCGCGCGGTGCTGGCTTGCAATAAGGCTTGGTTGGTTTGCTCACTGGCGGCACCGCGCTCACGCGAGATCAGCGCCTGGGCGCCAATCTGCGCAGCCTGCACGGCGTGATAAGCGTTGGCGGCGCCGGCCGGTGGGTGAATGGCTTCCACCACCGTGGCCAGAATTTCTACACCGCTGTCGAGTTTTTGCAGGTCCGCCTGCACCGCTCGGCCAACCTCGTCAGCCAAGCGCGTGCGTTGTTCGCCGAGCAATTGGTCAAGGGTGCGCGACGCAAAGTCGTGCACCAGAATGCGGCTGGCGGTGCTGCGAATCAGCGTCGGTACATCCGCGCTGTTGTACGTGGCGGCGAGCGCGGCCTGGTCGGTGAGGCCGATGCGGTAGACGAAACGCACGTCCATATTGACGATTTGGAAGCTCTGCTTGTCGCCACTGCTACTGGCAATTACTTGGGATTTTTCGTTCACATGGCTGGCGTCCCACAACCGATTGGCGATCAGCGGCGCCGGGCCTTCAGCAGTCGCCAGCTCCGTCGCGGCAGCCTCGCTGACACTGGTAGCGAGTTCATGCACCACGCCGTTTTCCACGTTTAACACGCGACCCAAAGGCCATGGCAGCCCGGCATGCAGGCCAGGGCCGAAGACTTCCACCGGCTTGCCAAAACGCTCATAAATCCCACGGCCTTGCAGGGGCACTTCGTGCACGCCGGTCAGCGCCCAGCCTACGGCCAGCACCACCAACAGCACCGGCAGGAATGCCCGGCGCATGTAGGTGAACGCCCATATCTGCCGCAAATCGATGCCGAAGCGGTTATGCAATTCATGCTGCAGCGCCAGCAACGGTTGTGGCGGCCAGCGCAGCAGCCCGGCGATAAAGCTTTGCGCCATCAAGCGTGGTTCAAGGCGCGGCTGGCGCGGGCTGAACAGTGACAGCGCGGCCCTTAACAGGAACTCCAGCGCCACCAGCGCGGGCAATAACCCGATCAGTGTTGCCAAGCGCAGCGGCCAAACGGATTGCTCACCGGCAAACAGCAAGCAGACCGCGCTGACCACCAGGCACACAATCGCCACTCGGCTCAGTTGCGCCAACGGCGAGGCTTCCGGCCATTGGGCGGCGGTTTCCTGAGCCAGACGGCGCTCAAATACCAGCAAGCCAAACGCCAAGGCCAGGGCCAGCGCGGCGCCGATGCTTGCAGACTGGCCAACCGCCGCCGCCGGCAAGGCCAGGTTCCAGAACTCGATAATGCTGACCAACGCGAGCAACGACCAACCGCCGAGCCACAGCACCGGCGCGCCAATCTGTGCCAACACACGGCTGCCGAAACGTCCGGCAAAACGCGCGTAACCGCCCGTGTCTTCAAGTGGCTGTTCGATCAATTCAGGCGCAGGCCCTTCCAGCGCCTGAGCGCGCCAATCGGCGACCCACCACGCGGACTGCAACCCGGCCACCAACACCAACAAGGCCGAGGCACAATTGATCAGCACCACCGGCCAGATCGACAATGGCGCAAACAGCGCGACAAACAAGGCCAACACCCAGCCGCTAACGGCCAGGGCAGTCAGGCTGATGCCGGCTTGCCGCAATCGACGGGCATGGAACACTCCTTGCTGAAAACGCGGCAGGCCTTCAATTGAGGCGCCGTCAGCTTCTAAATCCACTTGCATCCACTCAACGCCCGCTTGCAAACAATTGGTTACGATATAACACGCAGCGTGAAATTTTTGTTCGATAGCAACCGTTTGAGTACTGCACAGATCGCCCGCATTTAATCGGCTGCGCTTCCATGAGCGTGACGACACCCCCAGAAACACGAGCCATCACTGGTGCAGGCACGGATTAGTCGGCACACTCCGAGGAGTATTTCGCGGGTCCACGGACAAGGAAGCGTCACCTCCCATGATTTCGATCTATCAACTCAAACCACGCTTTCAAAACCTGCTGCGCCCGCTCGTGCAGCGCCTCTACGAAAACGGCACCACCGCCAACCAGATCACCGTGCTGGCCGGGGTTATTTCGCTGCTGGTCGGCCTGCTGATAGCCAGCTTTGCCCAACACCTCTGGCTGTTCGCGCTAATCCCGCTGTGGATGGTCCTGCGCATGGCCCTCAACGCCGTCGACGGCATGCTCGCGCGCGAGTTCGGCCAACAGTCGCGTCTGGGCGCCTACCTGAATGAACTGTGTGACGTGATCGCCGACAGCGCGCTGATCCTGCCGTTTGCATTCATCCCCGGCGTGAGCCTGGCGCCGGTGCTGCTGGTGACGCTGCTCGCCGTATTCAGTGAATACGCCGGCGTGCTTGGGCCGATGGTTGGCGCGTCACGCCGCTATGACGGGCCGATGGGCAAAAGTGATCGCGCGTTTGTATTCGGCGTGCTGGCCACCGGCGTGGCGCTGGGCTGGCTCGGCGCGGTTTGGGTGGACACGGTGATGTGGCTGGTCGCCGCCCTGCTCGCCTACACCGTGGTCAATCGCGTGCGCCAAGGCCTCAAAGAAGAACAAAAAACCTCCCCTTCTGCATAAGGACTTTGCGATGCGCGAACAGCAAGAGCACACCTTCAGTACCCATGATGGCGTCGAGCTTTTCTACCGGCACTGGCCGGCCACCGCTGCACTTGGCGATGCGCCGCGCAAGGCGATCCTGCTGTTCCATCGAGGTCACGAACACTCAGGCCGCATTGCTCACATGGTCGATGAACTCGACCTTGCGCAATTCGACTTCTTCGCCTGGGACGCGCGTGGCCACGGCCAATCCCCCGGCGCGCGCGGTGACAGCCCAAGCTTCGCCACCAGCGTGCGTGACGTGCAAACCTTTCGCGATCACATCGGCGCCGCCTACGGCATCGAAGAAGCCAATTGCGCCGTCATCGCCCAAAGCGTCGGCGCGGTCATCGCGGCCACCTGGGTGCACGACTACGCACCGAAAATTCGCGCGCTGGTGCTCGCCTCCCCCGCGTTCAAGGTCAAACTTTACGTGCCGTTCGCCCGCCCTGGCCTGGCGCTGATGCGCAGGTTTCGCGGCAATTTTTTCGTCAACAGTTACGTCAAGGCCAAGTTCCTCAGCCATGACCCGCAGCGCGTGGCGTCCTACGACAACGACCCGCTGATAACCAAAGCCATCTCGGTGAATGTGCTGCTCGGCTTGTACGAAGCGGCCGATCGGGTGGTAGCCGACGCGCAGGCGATTCAGGTGCCAACGCAACTGCTGGTCTCCGGCTCCGACTTTGTGGTGCACCGCAAACCCCAACAGCAGTTTTTCGACCGCCTCGGCAGCCTGAAAAAAGAGCTGCACATCCTGCCGGGGTTCTTCCACGACACCCTCGGCGAACGCGACCGCGCGGTGGCCGTGACCAGCGCCAGGCGTTTTATCCTGCAAAACTTCGCACAGCCGCTGGACCGCGCCTCGTTGCTCGACGCCGACAAATTGGGCGCCACCTGCGCCGAGTCAGAATCACTGGCCGCGCCGCTGCCGCGCAATTCGCTGCGCGACCTGTACTGGCGTATGACCCGCGCCAGCATGGGCCTGGGCAAAAGCCTCTCGGCCGGGGTGAAGCTGGGCTTCGACACCGGCTTCGACTCCGGCAGCACCCTCGATTACGTGTACCGCAACATACCCACCGGCAAGGGCGGGCTGGGGCGAATGATCGACGCCAACTACCTCAATTCCATCGGCTGGCGTGGCATCCGCCAGCGCAAGCTGAACGTCGAAGAACTGCTGCGCCTGGCCATGACGCGGTTGCGCGCGGACGACCGCGACGTGCGCATTTTGGATATCGCCGCGGGCCACGGGCGCTACATTCTTGAAGCGTTGCAGGGCGTGTCGCCGCTGCCGGAATCGATCCTGCTGCGCGACTACAGCGACATCAACGTACGCGATGGCAGCGCGCTGATCCGCGAGAAAGGCCTGGGGGACGTCGCAGAGTTCTCCAAAGGCGACGCGTTTGATCGCGCGGACCTGGCGGCACTCAACCCCAAACCGAGCCTGGCGGTGGTGTCCGGGCTGTATGAATTGTTCGCCGATAACGGCATGGTTGGCGGCTCCCTGGCCGGCTTGGCTGACGCAGTGGAGCCCGGCGGTTACCTGGTCTACACCGGCCAGCCGTGGCACCCCCAGTTGGAATTGATCGCCCGTGCGTTGACCAGCCATCGTCAGGGCCAAGCCTGGGTGATGCGCCGTCGCAGCCAGGCGGAAATGGATCAACTGGTCGAAGCCGCAGGCTTTCGCAAGATCACCCAGCGCGTGGATGAGTGGGGCATTTTCACTGTGTCCCTGGCACAGAAGATCTGAGCATGCGCGAACCCGGTTTATTAAAACCCGTTGTCCTGTGGCTGCTGCTATTGGCGCCGCTGTTTTTCAGCACCTATGGGTTTGCCACTTGGGTGACCAGCCAGCGCAGCGACGTGGGTGCGCTGGTGTTCGGCTGGGAAAGCCATATGCCGTTCCTGGCCTGGACCATCGTGCCCTACTGGTCCATCGATTTGCTCTACGGCTTCTCCCTGCTGCTGCCCAACAGCCGCCATGCGCTGAAACAACACGCGCTGCGCCTGCTGAGCGCTCAACTAATCGCCGTGAGCTGTTTCCTGATCTGGCCGCTGCGTTTCACTTTCGAGCGGCCCGAGCTGGACGGCGTATTTGGCTGGCTGTTTGCGGTGCTGGCGGGTTTTGACAAGCCGTTCAACCAGGCGCCGTCGTTGCATATCGCGCTGCTGGTCATCCTGTGGGTGGTTTACCAACGTCACACCCAAGGGCTTTGGCGTTGG
>NZ_VUAZ01000086.1 GCF_009296165.1 Pseudomonas kitaguniensis
TCCCACAGTTTTGACCGAGTTCGCTTATTTCGGCCCCATGATCTTGTTCAATTTTTCAGGCGATGGCGCGCCTTGCTGTTGCTGCAGCGCGCCTTTGTCATCCAGGTAGAAAATCGCTGGCGTGGCCGACAACTCCAGTTCCTCCATCAACTTCATGTTGGCATCAAGCTTGGCTTCGATAGCAGCCGGGATCTTGTCCAGTGCCTGCAATTTGCTGGCCTTGCCGGCGGCTTCGTGTTCTTCCAGGGCTTTTTGCGGGTCTTTGGCGGCGAGCAGTGCGGCCGACTTGCCGGGGCTGTCTTCGCGGATGATGCCGACCATCACGTGGCGCAACTGTACTTTGCCGGCTTTGACCCATGGCCGCGCCTGTTGCCAGAACATGTTGCAGTACGGGCAGTTGGGGTCGCTGAACAGGTAGACGGTGCGCGGTGCGTTTTTATCGCCGTCCTGAATCCAGTGGCTGTTTTCCATCTTGGCCCAGACTTCCTTGGCCATTGGCGCGTACACCAGTTTTTCCAGCGGCGCGTTGCTCAGGTCATTGCCTTGTGCGTCGTAGAGGTTGCCGGCCAGCACGTTTTTGCCGTCGGCGGTCAGGTACAGCGCCATGCCGCGGTTCTGGTACTGCGCGGCGTAGCCGGTGAGGCCGCTGGGCGCGTCAAACGTGCCGAGGATTTTGGCGCCCTTTGCTTCGATCTGCTTGATCGGTGCCGGCCAGTCTTCGGCCTGGGCCTGGGTGGCGGCCAGGCTCAGAGACAACAGGCTCAGAGGCAGCAAGGTCAGCAGGTGGCGGAGGCTTGGCATGTGGGTTTCCTTGTTGGGGCGGTGTCGAAGGGTTCCATGGCGCGGGCCAGGCTGGCTTGGGACAGTTCGCCGAGGTGGCTGTTGATCAGGCGCCCATCGGCTTGGTAGAACAGCGTGGTCGGCAGGGCCATCGAACCCACGGCTTGGCCGAGGCGGCCACTGGCGTCAAACAGCACGTTGTCGAGCGTCAAACCTTGGGTGGCGAGGAAGGTGCTGACGCTTTGCATGCTTTCGGCCTGGTTGACGAACAGAAAGGTCACGTCGGGCCGCAGGCGTTGCGCGCGCTCCAGCACCGGCATTTCCCGGCGGCACGGCGGGCACCAGGTGGCCCACAGGTTGATCACCAGCGGCCCGCCGCGATAATCGGCGAGTTGCACCTCCTCACCATTGGCGTTGCGCAGCGTGATGTCCGGCAGTTGCGAGCCCTTGTCGTACAGGCTCAGGGACACGCTGGTCATGCCCCAAAACACTAGCCCGGTGATTACCGCGGCACTCAGCGGTTTGCGCAGGGCAGGGCGCCGCCAACCGTAGGCCAACGCGCCGAGTACCAGTGCAATCACGCCGGGCCAGGCGAGAAAACCACCGTCGCGCAGGTCGACCATCTGCAGCGGGTCGTGCCGGTATTCGTCCCAGTACATCAACACAAAGCTGACGCGCGCGGCCAGCAGGCCTAACAGGAACAGGCTGAACAGCACCGACTCCGGGTTTTCACCGCCACGCTTGGCCACGCGCCAGCCGACCACGGTGGCTAGAATCAACGCGCTGATCAGCAGGATGTGATTCAGGGCGATGGCGAAGGTGCCGATGGTCAAGGTCAGCATTAGCGCGCGTCTCGGGTTTGCGTCCAGCGTTGCAGGAAGGCGTCGGCATTCACTTCGCCGGTGATGCGCTGGGCACGGCGTTCTTCACCGTCCGGGCCGACCCACACAAAACTCGGTGGCCCCGGCACTTGGTAATGGCCGAGCAGCGCGCGGCTCGCAGCGTTGTCGGCGGTGACGTCGAGGCGCAGCAGGCGCACGTCTTTCAATGCGGCCAACACGTCGGGTTTGCCGAACACTTGTTTTTCCATGATTTTGCACGACACGCACCAGTCGGCGTAGTAGTCCACCAGCACCCATTGGCCCTGGGCCTTGGCGCTGTCGAGCTGGCGTTGCAGCTCGGCCGGGTCGTTGATCGTGATGAACGCGTCGTGGGCGCTCGGCGCAGCGGCAAGTTTTGAGCCGCTGTAGACCTTCAAGGGTTGCCACAGGTCGTCGCTGCCACCGGCCGCGCCCACCACCAGCAGCGCGCCCCACAGGCCCAGCACCAAAGACGTGGCGCCAAACAGCTTGGCCGCCAGCCCGTATTCACGCGCAAGACCCCAGCCGCAGTACGCCATCACCAGCGCCAATGCGCCCCATAAGCCGAGCCACAGGCTTTGATCCACCACAGGGCGAATCATCAGCACCGCCGTGCCCAGGAACAGGAAGCCGAAGATGCCCTTGAGTATGTTCATCCAGGTGCCCGGTTTGGGCAAGAAGCGGTTGCCCACCGTGACCAGCAGCAACAGCGGAATGCCGATACCGATGCCCATGGCGAACAGGATCAGCCCGCCGTGCAGCGCATTGCCGCTTTGCGCGATATACAACAGCGCACCGGCCAGCGGCGCGGTCATGCACGGGCCAACCAGCAGGCCGGACAGCGCACCCAGCACGCCTGCGCCCACCAAGCTGCCACCGCTTTGCCGGCGGCTGACGTTATCCAGGCGGTCACGCACGAAAGCCGGTAGTTGCAGCTCAAAGAAACCGAACATCGGCAGCGCGAGCATCACAAACAGTGCAGCGAAACTGCCCAGAATCCACGGCGTTTGCAGCAGTGCGGCCAGGTTGCCGCCGAGCAGCGCGGCGAGTACGCCGAGCGCCGCATACACCAGGGCCATGCACACCACGTAGCTACTGGCCAAGGCAAACCCGCGACGCGGGCTGGCGCCACTGCCGACCACCAAGCCCGCCAGAATCGGCAGCATCGGCAGCGAACACGGGGCGAATGCCAACAGCAGGCCGAGGCCAAAGAACACCAGCAGGCTCCAACCCAGGCTGCGCTGTTGCAAGCCGCTGGCCAGGCTTTGGTCCTGAGCCTGCGCTGTACCGGCAGCGGCGGGGTTACCGCCCAGGTCTACGGTGATCGACTGCGGCGGGTAGCACAGGCCGGCATCTGCGCAGCCCTGCCAACCGAGCTTGAGCTGGCCGGTGGCACCCGCAGGAATCTTGATTTCCAGGCCTTGGCGATACACTTGCTGCTCGCCGAAGAATTCATCGCTGTGCGCTTCGCCCTGCGGCAATACCGGCTTTTCGGCCAGGCCGTCGAACTTCATGCGCTGTTGGTACAGATAATAACCATCGGCAATTTGCCAATACAGCTGGGTCTCGCCAGACTCCAGGCGCTCGGAGGTAAAGGTGAAGGCTTTGCCCACCGGCAGGAACTCGGGTTTGGTCTCAAAAGGATTACCCGGCGCAGCCTGGGCAAACCCTGCGAATACCACCAGCAAAAAGGTAAACAAATACCGCATGGTCAAGCCTTAGTTTGATGCAAGTGAGGCACACAATGTGTGGCGTTGATTAACCGATGATTAACCGGCAGCTATTCTAAAGTGAAGGCGGTGACAGAGCGCGCCTGTTTTCACGGCATAATCTGCGCTTAATCCGCAGCCCCTTTAATCCCCGCATCTTTCATGAAGGGTTCACCATGCACGTACTGGTCTGTGAAGACGACGAACTGATCGCCAGCGGCATCGTCGCCGGGCTCGGCGCTCAGGGCTTTACCGTCGAGCGCGTGGCCACGGCCGCTGCCGCGCGGGCGATGCTCAAGGCGGCGACGTTCGACATCATGGTGCTTGACCTCGGGTTGCCCGATGAAGACGGCCTTAAACTGCTGCAGCAGCTGCGCAGCCAAGGTTTGGAAATCCCGGTGCTGATTCTCACCGCGCGTGACTCGGTGACCAACCGCGTTGACGGCTTGCAAGCCGGTGCCGACGACTACCTGCTCAAGCCTTTCGACCTGCGCGAACTTGCCGCACGCCTGCAAACCCTGTTGCGTCGCGTGGCGGGGCGCCGGGTTAACCTGATCGAGCACGGCCAACTGGCCTACGACCCGAGCAGCCGCGAAACCTTCCTGGCGGGCCAGCCGGTCGACCTCTCGCGTCGCGAGCAAGCGCTGTTGCAGGCGCTGTTGCACAACAAGGGCCGTGTGCTGTCCAGCGAACAGCTCAAAGACAGCGTGTACGGCTTTAACGACGAGCTGGAAAGCAACGCCCTCAACGTGCATATCCACCACCTGCGGCGCAAGTTGGGCAATGGCATCGTCGAGACCGTGCGCGGCTTGGGCTATCGCCTGGGCGCTGCGGATGTTGGCCCCGCCGATGAAGCAGAGCACCTGTCGTGATGAGCCTGCGCCTGCGCCTGACGTTCAAGCTGGGCGCTGCCTTTGTGTTGATCTGGGTGCTGGCGGCGGCCTGGATGCTCAACGATTTGCGCAACCAGATGATGTTCTCGCTGGATCAGCGGCTGGTGGCGTCGGCACGCATGGTCGCCGGGCTGACCGAACAAATGCCGGGCTTGGCCAGCGTCAGCGGCGGCACGCATTTGCGCACCGAACAACTGAATGTGCCGGGCGGCATGGCCTGTCAGGTCAGCTCCTTGCGCGGCGAAATTCTGGCGCGCAGCCACACCACACCCGATGAAGGCCTGGAATCGCGCAAGAGCGGTTTTCGCGACCAGGTGATCGACGGCGTGGGCTGGCGCAGTTTCACCCTGTCGCGCGGCGACCTGTTGATCACCACCGCCGACCGCCAGGTTGAGCGCGAGGCGCTGAACCTGTCGATATTGCTGGCGGCTTCAGTGCCGGTCGGCGTGGCCTTGCTCGGGTGTTTGTGCCTGCTGTGGCTGGGCATCGGCCAGAGCCTGTTGCCGCTCAACCGCATGCGTGATGCATTGATGCGCCGCAGTGCCGACTCCCTCGAACCGCTGCAGATTCACCCGCTGCCCAGCGAATTGAAACCGTTGCTCGACACCCAGAACCAACTGCTGCAACGCATCGCCAAGACCATCGAGCGTGAGCGCCGCCTCACCGGCGACGCCGCCCACGAACTGCGCAGCCCGCTGACGGCGATCAAGACCCACCTGCAAGTGGCGCGCATGACCGACGGCGCGGCCCGCGACCAGTCGCTGGCGCATGCCGAAGAGGGCGCCGACCGCTTGCACCGCACCCTTGAGCAATTGCTCTTGCTGGCGCGCGTGGAAGGCAGCCTGTCGTTCGACGATGGCCTGCAGTCGAGCGCCGAACAAGTCGCGCGGCTGGCGATACAGGACGCGAATGCGGGTGATAACCGCCGTATAGATTTGGTGCTGGCAGGCAACCTCACCGAAACCCCGGTGGAGATGCCGGTCGCCCTCGCCGTGGCCGCCCTGCGTAACTTGCTGGATAACGCCCTGCGCCACACCCCGCATGACACGCGCGTGGAGCTGAATGTATTCACCAGCGCCAACACGGTGGTGTTCCGCGTGCGTGACCATGGCACGCAGATCTCCAGCGAGGACCTGCAATACCTGACCCAACGCTTCTGGCGCAATGGCAACAGCGAGGGCTGCGGGCTGGGCCTGGCGATTGTGCAGGCGATTGTGCAGCGCTGTTCCTGCTCATTGAAATTCGACAGCCAGCCGGATGGCTTGCGGGTCGACTTGGGCATGCCCTTGCGGCGCTGATCACTTTTCTTCAAACGCTCATAAATAGCTACCGCCCACCTGACGCTCAGCGCGTCAGGATGGCGGTAATTATTTGCGTTTGAACGGGCTGAATGACTCGGCCTGTACTGAAAAGGACGGTTCTTATGTTGGTTATCGATAGCAGTTTCCCCGCCAAGGATTTCAACGAGCGCAACGGCGAGCCCGTGCGGCAGGTGATCCTGCATTACACCGCGGCGCCCTTTGCTTCGTCGCTGCGCACCCTCACCCAAGACGGGGTCAGCGCTCACTATTTGCTGCCCGATCCCGATGACTCCGGTTATCGCGCCACCGGGTATGACGAGCTACGGGTGTTTCGGCTGGTGGCTGAAGATAAGCGTGCCTGGCATGCCGGCGTCAGCCATTGGGGTGGGCGGGACAACCTCAATAGCCGCTCGATTGGCATCGAGATTGTCAATGTGGCCCGCGATGATGGCGGTGTGTTCACCTTTCCTGCGTACGCACAGGAGCAGGTCGATGTGTTGATTGCCCTGTTGCGCGACCTGCTTGGGCGCTATCCGCAGATTGCACCGGTCGACGTGCTTGGGCATTCGGACGTGGCGTACTGGCGCAAGAGCGATCCGGGGCCACGCTTGCCGTGGCGCTGCTTGTTTGAGGCAGGCGTGGGCGCCTGGTTTGAAGAACCGACGCGGGCGATGTACCAGCGCAGGTTTTGCATCGGGTTGCCGCCGGAGGTGGAGGTAGAGCGGGCGTTTCAGCGGTATGGGTACAAACCGGCCTGGAGTCGTCAGGCATTTGAGCAACGTACCCGGGCGTTTCAAATGCACTTTCGGCAGAGCGATTACCGTGGGGTGCTGGACGGTGAGACGTGTGCGATTTTGTATGCGTTGAACGAGCGGTATCGCGCCGGGTGAGGTTCCGTGATCGTTACCACGCATAGCGTAAGAACGATCTGCTCGGACGGGCACCGGGTCAAAAGCGACCAGACGCCTAAATCGCATCAACGCTGGTACGTCTCCAAAACATCACATCCGTGCGCCTGAGCCACACATAAACACACGGATCGGCAGTTTGGTCACCCCCACCAGCGTATTGAGGGATCGAGAGATGTCAGTCGCTACCAGCCGTATCGAAGCCCCCGAGGTTTACTCCACCGCAGCGCCCACGGAAACGCTTTACGCGTTCGAAGAAAGCCCATTGCTGGCCCGCCAACGTCAGCAGGAATCGAATGCCCGCAGTTACCCGCGGCGCATCCCGCTGGCACTCAAACGCGCCAAAGGCATCTACGTGGAAGACGTGGAAGGCCGCCGTTTCATCGACTGCCTGGCCGGCGCGGGCACTTTGGCGTTGGGCCACAACCACCCGGTGGTGATCGAAGCGATTCAGCAGGTATTGATCGACGAGCTGCCGCTGCACACCCTCGACCTGACCACGCCGGTGAAGGACCAGTTCGTGCAGGACCTGTTCGGCCTGTTGCCGACCGAGCTGGCCCGCGAAGCGAAAATCCAGTTCTGCGGCCCCACCGGCACTGATGCGGTCGAAGCTGCGTTGAAATTGGTGCGTACCGCCACGGGGCGCAGCACGGTGCTGTCGTTCCAAGGCGGTTATCACGGCATGAGCCAGGGCGCGCTGAGCCTGATGGGCAGCCTGGGGCCGAAAAAACCCTTGGGCGCACTGCTGAGTAATGGCGTGCAGTTCTTGCCGTACCCCTACGACTACCGTTGCCCATTCGGTTTGGGCGGTGCGCAAGGCGTGCAGGTCAACCTGCATTACCTGCAAAACCTGCTCAACGACCCGGAAGCCGGGGTGTTGTTGCCGGCGGCGGTGATTGTTGAAGTGGTGCAGGGCGAGGGCGGCGTGATTCCGGCCGATCTGGACTGGCTGCGCGGCCTGCGGCGTATCACCGAGCAGGCTGGCGTGGCGTTGATCGTCGATGAAATCCAGAGTGGTTTCGGCCGCACCGGCAAGATGTTTGCCTTCGAACACGCCGGCATCATCCCGGATGTGGTGGTGCTGTCCAAAGCCATTGGCGGCAGCTTGCCGCTGGCGGTGGTGGTGTACCGCGACTGGCTCGACACCTGGTTACCGGGCGCACATGCCGGGACGTTTCGCGGCAATCAGTTGGCAATGGCGGCGGGTTCGGCGGTGATGCGCTACCTCAAGGAACACGACGTGCCCAGCCACGCCACTGCCATGGGCGAGCGCCTCGGTGAGCACCTGCGTATTTTGCAGCGCGACTTTGCGCAGTTGGGCGATATTCGTGGCCGTGGGCTGATGCTGGGCGTGGAACTGGTTGACCCGCAGGGCCCGCTCGACATCCAGGGCCACCCGCCGGTGCATCGCCAACTGGCGCCGCTGGTGCAGCGCGAATGCCTCAAGCGCGGGCTGATCCTGGAACTCGGCGGTCGGCATGGCAGCGTCGTGCGTTTCTTGCCGCCGCTGGTGATCACCGCTGCCGAGATCGATCGCGTGGCCGAGATCTTCGGGCGCGCCTTATCGGCAGCGGTTGCCCGCCTCTAATTTTTCACACGCTTGGTACGTTTCTACAGATATAGCGCTGCGCGTGGTGCGCAGCCAGCCTTTGAGCGACGGAGAACCGCAATGACCTCAGTATTTGACCGCGACGACATCCTGTTTCAGGTAGTGGTCAACCACGAAGAACAGTATTCCATCTGGCCAGACTACAAGGCCGTGCCGGAAGGCTGGCGCACCGTGGGCAAGAGCGGCATGAAAAAAGAATGCCTGGCCTACATCGAAGAAGTCTGGACCGACATGCGCCCGTTGAGCCTGCGCCAAAAGATGGACGGCGCCACCCTCGCAGGCTAACCCTGCAAGCCTGCTAGCCACAGGGGGTTGTGCTGGCAACACCACAACCCGCCACTTCACGCACTGCTCTCTTTCTCCAACCCCACCACGCCCGCCGTCACCACCTGCACACTCAAACGCGGCGTAGCCAAATCCAGCCCCGCCTCATCCAGATGGCGCTTGAGCGACAAGTTAAACGCCCGCGACACCTCCCACTGCTTGATCGGCGCCGTTTTAAAGCGTGCGCGCAAAATCGCGCTGCCCGACTCAAAACTTTCCACACCCTGAATCTCCAGCGGCGACCAGATATTGCGGCGTTGCAGGGGGTCGTTACGCATTTTCTGGCCAACGTCGCGCATCAGCTTGATCGCCTCGTCGATCTCCATGTTGTACGGAATCGCCACCCGGAAAATCGCATAGCCGAACTCCCGCGAGTAGTTCTTGATGCTCTTGATTTCGCTGAACGGGATGGTGTGCACAATGCCGTCGATGTCGCGCAGGCGCACGGTACGGATGGTCAAGCCTTCGACAGTGCCGAGGTGGCCGCCGACGTCTACGTAGTCGTCGATGGCCAGCGAGTCTTCGATGATGATGAACAAGCCGGTGATCAAGTCCGCCACCAGCGACTGCGCACCAAAACCGATGGCCAGGCCGATCACACCGGCACCGGCCAGCAACGGCGTCACGTTCATGCCCATGTTCGCCAGGGCAACGATCGCGGCGATGATAAAAATGGTCACGAACAGCACGTTGCGGATCAGCGGCATCATGGTTTGCGCACGCGCGTTGGCAAGGCCTTTGCGCGAGCGGGTCAGGGCATGGTGGATTGCCGTGTCACTGAGAATCCAGATCAGCCAGGCAAACAGCAACGTCCCGGCGAGGCCGAACAACTTGACGCTGACTTCATGGCCGTCGCCCTCGGTAAAGCGAATCAGCGACAAGCCCCAGACGCGCAGGCCCAGTTCGATAAACACCAGCCACACCACCAAGTGGGCCAGGGTGTACACGAAGCTTTTCAGGCGATCGGAATACAGCGCATGGCGTTTGTGACCGCGTTGCGGCTTGAGTGCGTGGCGCCGCACCAGGCCGTTGATCACCATGCACAACACCAGCAACACCGTGCACAACAACGACTGACGCAGGGCGGTGCTGGTGTCGCCGGCGGAGAGGAAGGTGGCGAACAACGAGATGCCCACCAGCAGCAGCGCCGGCAAGTACCAGAAGGTGCCGATGATCGACAGGGTGTCGCTGAGGGCGCGGCGCGTAAGGCGACGAGACAGCGGCTGGTTGCGGATCAAGTGGGCGATCGGCCGGCGGAAGCGCAGGATAAATACGCCGGTCGACAAGGCTGCCATCACATTGGCCACGGTCGCCGCTGTGTGGGCCAGGTGCTGGCCGAGCGCCGCGACCAGCCGTGGGTCGCTCAGGGCCTCGCCAAAGGCGGCGAAGCTGCCGATCCACCACAGTGGCCGAAACGCCTGGTGCCGCAGGATATACAGCGCGCGGTGGCGATGCGGGCCGTCCAGCAGGGAGAACGCGATGACGCAAATGGCCGAAAAGCAGGTGCCGACCACCAGTGCATACGCCAGCACCATCGCCAGCGATTTGCCCAGCGATGAAGGCAGCGCGTAGCTGAGGTAAACCGTGATCACCAGCGCGATCAACCACGGCCCCAGTTTGCGCAGAGCGAAGCGCAGCATGTCCCAGGTGCGCGGGTGCTGCGGCAATTCTTCGGGCAGGCCGAACCGCACGCGTACGCGGTGGCCGAGCCAGATCAGCGCGGCGGCCAACAGGCTCCACACCGCGAGGATCACCGCAAAACCGAAAATGATCGGCAGCCATTCGGCGGCCGGCAGCATCAAGGCGCTGAACTCATCCTTGGCTTGCTCAAACTCATTGGTCCAGCGCCCGAGCGGGCTGTCGGCACCGGAGAACTGCTGCTCAAGGCCCGACAGCGTACTGCCGATCAAGCCCAGTACGCCCTGTTCGGCAGCGGGTTGGGCTTTTTGCGTGGCTTCGCGGAGTTTTTTCAGGTCGCTCAGCAACTGGGTGCGTTGCTGGTCGTTTTCCAGGGTCTTGATCACCTCGTCCAACGACTGCCCCAGCGGCACGTCGGCCTGGGGTTGGGTGGCGTGGGTGCCGCCCAGCAAACCGGGCAAGCCCACGGCTTGGGCGGACGTGAGCGGCAGCAGCGTCAGCAGGGCGATCAGGCAGTAGCAGGGCAGGGCAAACAGACGGGAAAGCACGAGGCGGTCAACCTTGGAAACGACGAATTTACCGAGTGTACGAGGCCGCTATGCCCAATGCGAGTGCATTTGTCATTCCGCCAGTTTGGCGAGGATCTTGTAAATCACCGTGCCGAGGATCAGCAGCATGCCGATCCACATGCCAAACACCGCCACGGGCTTGTCGCGAAAGTTGAAGCCAACCATCAGCAGGAACATGCCGATCAGAACAGGGATAAGCATCGTGTGAAAAGAGGACATGGAGATCATGGTGCGACGGCCTTGTCGGAGTCGGAATACTGACAAGTTTAGGCCCGATTGCCGGAAGTGCAGATGACGCAGATCAGCTGTACAGCCCCGACCGCGAGCAACTGTGGGAGCGGGCTTGCTCGCGATGGCTACAACTCGGTGTGCCTGATGGCCCGAGGTGCCTGCATCGCGAGCAAGCCCGCTCCCACAAAAGCTCCGTCTCACATTTTTTAGCGTGAACTCAGGGCAAATCACGGCTTGCGTAGAACGCGCCCAACACCTTCACCAGGTGCGCCAGGTCGTGGCTGCCACAGAGTTCACGGATCGAGTGCATGGCAAACGTCGGCAGGCCGATGTCCACGGTGCGCACGCCCAAATGGCTGGCGGTGATCGGGCCGATGGTCGAGCCGCAACCCATGTCACTGCGCACCACAAAGCTTTGCACCGGGACTTCCTGGGCCATGCACAGGTGGCGGAAGAACCCGGCGGTTTCGCTGTTGGTGGCGTAACGCTGGTTACTGTTGACCTTGATTACCGGCCCTGCGTTGAGTTTGGGACCGTGGTTGGCGTCGTGCTTTTCAGCGTAATTGGGGTGCACGCCGTGGGCGTTGTCTGCAGACACCAACAGTGATTTCTGAATGGTGCGTACGAATTCGTCGCCCTCCGGCAACAAGCGGCGCAGCGTCTGTTCGAGCATCGGGCCGTCAGCACCGCACGCCGAGCAAGAGCCGACCTCTTCGTGGTCGTTGCACACCAGCACGCAGGTTTCGTCGGTTTCGCTGGTCAGCAAGGCTTGCAGGCCGGCGTAGCACGACAGCAGGTTGTCGAGGCGCGCACCGGCAATAAAGTCGCCGTTCAGGCCGATCACCGCAGCGCTTTGCGTGTCGTAAAAACTCAGCTCGTAGTCGAGCACCACATCCGCGTTCAAGCCGTGCTCGCGCCCCAGTTGCTCGGTGAGCACGGCGCGGAAGTCCACGCGCTCGTCACCGGCAAACTGCGCGAGAATCGGCGGCAGCTCGGTTTGGGCATTGATCGCCCAACCCTGGTTGGCTTCACGGTTCAGGTGAATCGCCAGGTTGGGAATGATGGCGATGGGCAGCTTGAAGTCGATCAACTGGCTTTCGACCTTGCCGTCGCGGCGGAAGGTTACGCGCCCGGCCAGCGACAGGTCGCGGTCAAACCACGGGGCCAACAGCGCACCGCCGTAGACTTCGACGCCCAATTGCCAGAAACCCTGGCGTTGCAGCTCCGGTTGCGGTTTAACCCGCAAGCATGGGCTGTCGGTGTGGGCGCCGACCAGGCGAATGCCGCCTTGCAGTGGCGAATGGCGGCCGAGTTTGAAGGCGATGATCGAGGAGTCGTTACGGGTAACGTAGTAACGACCGTTGGCCTCGGTGGCCCAGGTTTCACGTTCGTCGAGACGCTGGTAACCGGCCGCTTCCAGGCGCTGGGCGAGGGCGGCAGTGGCATGAAAAGGAGTAGGGGAGGCCTTGAGGAAGTCGATCAGGCCTTGATTCAACGCTTCGCGCATAAATAGCTCCAGACAGCAATGTGCGGAGTTTACCGTTCGAGGGCGCGAAGTGCACAGAACAAATGTGGGAGCGGGCTTGCTCGCGATGGCATCAACTCGGTGTGCCTGCTGGACCGAGGTGCCTGCATCGCGAGCAAGCCCGCTCCCACAGTAGATGGGGTTTGCACTTCAAAAGGGTGCGGGGCACTCAAAGCGCAAACGCTCGCCACTCTGCGGGTGCGTAAAACTCAACATGCTCGCGTGCAGGCACAACCGCGGCCAAGCGGCCAAGGCCTGTTCATGCGCGTAGAGGCCATCACCGAGCAACGGATGGCCGATCGACAGCATGTGCACACGCAACTGGTGCGAGCGCCCGGTGATCGGCGTCAGCTCCACACGGCACCAGTCGCCGCAACGCTCCAGCACCTTCCAGAAGGTCAGCGCGTGTTTGCCGAATTCATGGTCGACCACGTGGCGAGGCTTGGTCGGCGGGTCGTAGCGCAGGGGCAAGTCGATACTGCCGCTGTCGAGTGCCGGCTGGCCCCAGGCCAACGCGGTGTAGGCCTTTTCGGTTTCGCGGTCATGAAACTGGCGGGACAGTTCGCGATGGCTATCGGCGTCGCGGGCCAGCAGGATGATCCCTGACGTTTCCCAGTCCAAACGATGCACGATGCGCGCTTCGGGGTAGCCGTTTTCCTGCAGGCGGGTGATCAGGCAATCCTTGTTGTCGTCGGCGCGACCGGGCACCGAGAGCAGCAGGGTTGGCTTGTTCACAACCAGGACAGCCTCGTCCTGGTGAAGGATATGGATATTCGACAACGGCATTAAACAGCCTCGTAACAAACGCCAACGGCGGCTCGCTCACCGCGTTCCCGAAACGGGATCAAGGTGACCGAGCCGCGTGGCGACCGCCTGTTCGATTAACGATCAGGCAGGGTGATATTGAGTTCCAGAATCGAGCAACTGCCGTCGTTTTCGAGCGCGACATGCACATCGTCGTTGCCGATATTGACGTACTTGCGGATCACCTCGACCAGCTCCTTTTGCAAGGCTGGCAGGTAGTCCGGCGTGCTGCGTTGGCCGCGTTCGTGCGCCACGATGATCTGTAGACGCTCTTTCGCTACCGACGCGGTACTTGGCTTTTTGTTGGCCCGAAAGAAGTCGAGAAATTTCATTGTTTAGTTGCCTCCAAAGATACGCTCGAAGAATCCCTTCTTCTTAACGTCGAGGAAGCGATGTTCCACGGTCTTGCCCAGCAAGCGATCAACTGCATCGCTGTACGCCTGGCCTGCGTCGCTCTGGTCGTCAAGAATCACCGGAACGCCCTGGTTGGAAGCCTTCAGCACTGCCTGGGATTCCGGAATCACGCCCAACAATGTTACGGCGAGGATGTCTTTGACGTCCTCGACGCCGAGCATTTCGCCATTGCTGACGCGCTCAGGGTTATAGCGAGTGAGCAGCAGGTGCTCCTTGATCGGGTCTTCACCTTTTTCGGCACGCTGGGATTTGCTCGCCAGCAGGCCGAGCATGCGGTCGGAGTCACGTACCGAGGAAACTTCCGGGTTGGTGACGACGATGGCTTCGTCGGCGAAATACATCGCCAGGTGCGCACCGGTTTCGATGCCGGCCGGCGAATCGCAGACTACGTATTCGAAGGTTTCTTTCAACTCGGCGAGCACTTTGCCCACGCCTTCTTTGGTCAGCGCGTCTTTGTCGCGGGTCTGGCTGGCGGCCAGTACGTACAGGTTCTCAAGGCGCTTGTCCTTGATCAAAGCCTGCTGCAGGTTGGCTTCGCCGTTTACCACGTTGACGAAGTCGTACACCACGCGGCGTTCGCAGCCCATGATCAGGTCGAGGTTACGCAAACCGACGTCGAAGTCGACGATGACTGTTTTGTGACCGCGCAAAGCGAGGCCGGTACCGATAGCGGCGCTGGTGGTGGTCTTACCCACACCACCCTTGCCGGATGTAACCACGAGAATCTTGGCCAAGGTGTTTCACCCCTAAGGAAAAAGGACTTTTCAGCCCCTGAAAAACATCTCTTGAAACTCGCGGCATGCGGACAGCTTCTGTAGGAAAAAGATGTGGTTTGCGCGTGGAAACGCCAACTTTCAGTTGTTCCTACACAAGTTTTGCCGGTTTCGCTGTGCTATCAGAGTCTAGAGATGCTTGGAAAATGCGGCAGTATCCGTTAAAGACGGGTGATGTTCAACACATCGCCCGACAGGCTGACTTGAACCGAGGCGCCCCACAGCGGATCGCGGCGCAAATCTTCTGCAACCTTGTACTGGCCTGCTACGGACACTAGCTCAGCGGTCAACTGCTGACAAAAAATACGCGCCTTGGTATCACCCTTGATGCCGGCCAAAGCACGACCGCGCATAGGGCCGTATACATGGATGTTGCCATCGGCCAGAAGTTCCGCGCCCGGGCTGACCGAAGCGATCACCACCAAGTCGCCGCCCTGGGCGTAAATTTGCTGCCCACCGCGTACGGGGGAGGTGATGATCTTTGTAGGCTTGACGCTGGGCTCCGGCGGTTTTTCCGGGGCTTTCTTCACTTCACCTTCGCTCTGCTCAAGCGGCCGCTCGCGCGCACCGGACGGTGGCAACACGGGCAGTTCAATAGCGATTGCGGCGGCGATGTCTTCGATACGGCTGGCGCGAATGGCCAGCGTGCGCAAACCATGCGAGCGGCAGACGCGCATCAGGCCGGGCAAATCAATCAAGCCCTGGCCAGCCGGCAGTTTGTCCAGCGCGAGTACCAGCGGGGCATTGTTGAAAAAATTCGGCGCCAGGGCGACTTTGGCGGCCAGTTGGCGGTCGAGGGCGTCGAGGTCATTGCGGGCCAGTTCCAGCACGGTAATGGCGAGCATGCTGCCTTTCAGCTGGAACACGGGATCTTGGTCTAGCGGTTCGGTTTGGCTCATGGTCGGCAAAAGCGGCTTGTCACGAAAAGTGTCGAGACTTATAACGAGAACATCCACGGGCCGCAAGCCGAGTCGAACCGTTGTAGAATGCGCGGCCCTGTCTTTACCGGAATCTGTAATGGATCGCCCGCGTTTTCGAGCTGTATTTTTTCATCCGCGTTTTTGGCTGTTATGGCTGGGGCTCGGCCTCTTGTGGCTGATCACTCAATTGCCGTACCGGGCACTTTTGACCATTGGTCGTTTATTGGGCGCGGGCATGTACCACGTGGCTGGCGACCGTCGGCGCATTGCCGCGCGTAACCTGGAACTGTGTTTCCCGGAAAAGTCCGCGGCCGCACGTAAAAAGCTGCTCAAGGAAAACTTCGCGTCTACCGGCATCGCCTTTTTTGAAATGGCCATGAGCTGGTGGTGGTCGCGTCAGCGCCTGGCACGCCTGGCGCATGTCGAAGGCCTTGAGCACCTCAAACAGGCGCAGTTGGATGGCAAGGGCGTGATCCTCATGGCCCTGCATTTCACCACCCTGGAAATCGGCGCGGCCTTGCTCGGCCAGAAGCACACCATTGATGGCATGTACCGCGAGCACGCCAACCCGCTGTTCGACTTCGTTCAGCGCCGTGGCCGCGAGCGGCATAACCTCGACTCCCTGGCGGTTGAGCGCGAAGACGTGCGCGGCATGCTCAAGCTGCTGCGCGCCGGCCGCGCGATCTGGTATGCGCCGGACCAGGACTACGGCGCCAAGCAAAGTATCTTCGTGCCGCTGTTCGGCGTGCAGGCCGCCACGGTGACAGCCACCAGCAAGTTTGCGCGTTTGGGCAAGGCGTTGGTGGTGCCGTTTACGCAGGAGCGGCTGGCGGATGGCAGCGGTTATCGCTTGGTGATTCACCCGCCGCTGACGGATTTTCCGGGTGAAAGCGACGAGGTTGATTGCCTGCGTATCAACCAGTGGGTCGAAACTTCGGTGCGTGAATGCCCAGAGCAATACCTGTGGACGCACCGACGCTTCAAGAGTCGGCCACCGGGTGAGCCCAAGTTGTACGAAAAGCGTCGTCGCTAACCGCAGCGATTTTGCTTTGTGTGGCTGCATCTTTGATGCAGCGCTGTCGCGCGGGAAACGGGCTTGGGGTGTTCTTCAGGTTGGGTACATATTCAGTATTCGGGTGATGGCTAACCCGGGGTCCTGCCGGGTTATCCACGGCTTCAAGCCTGCGTGCGGCCATCGTGGTTTATCTCAGATCAAAAGCAAAAGC
>NZ_VUAZ01000087.1 GCF_009296165.1 Pseudomonas kitaguniensis
CACCAGCGCGCGGGCGATGGCGATGCGTTGCCGCTGGCCCCCGGAAAACTCATGCGGATAGCGATGCCGCGCATCCGGGTCCAGGCCGACCTCTTTGAGCGCCGCGATAATCGCCGCTTCTTGCTCGGCAGGCGTGCCCATCTTGTGAATCCGCAGGCCCTCGCCAACAATCTCGCTGACGCTCATGCGCGGGCTCAAGCTGCCGAACGGGTCCTGAAACACCACCTGCATCTGTTTGCGCCACGGGCGCATTTGCTGATTGCTCAGTAGGTGAAGCGCTTCACCCTGAAAGCGGATGCTGCCGGTGGAGTCGAGCAACCGCAGGATCGCCTGGCCCAAAGTGGACTTGCCCGAGCCGGACTCGCCGACAATCCCCAGCGTCTTGCCGCGCTGTACGCTGAGGCTGATGCCATCCACCGCGCGCAAGTAGGTTTTGCGGCGGAACATGCCGCCGCCCAAGGGGAATTGCACGCTGAGGTCGTCGACCTGCAACACGGTTTCGCGCGCCTCGCTGCACAGCGCATTGCCCGCAGGTTCGGCGTCCAGCAGCAGGCGGCTGTAAGGGTGTTGCGGGGCGCTGAACAGCGCTTGGCAATCGGCCTGTTCGACGATTTCGCCGGCGCGCATCACGCACACACGCTGGGCAATGCTGCGCACCAGGTTGAGGTCGTGGCTGATCAGCAGCAACGACATGCCCAAACGTTGTTGCAGCGACTTGAGCAGCAACAGAATCTTGCGCTGCACGGTCACGTCGAGTGCGGTGGTGGGTTCGTCGGCGATCAGCAGTTCCGGCTCGCAGGCCAGCGCCATGGCGATCATCACGCGCTGGCGCTGGCCGCCGGAGAGTTGATGCGGGTAAGCCTTGAGGCGTTCCTGCGGCTTTTGGATGCCCACCAGTTCAAGCAATTCGAGGATGCGCGCCTGCGCCGCCTTGCCGCCCAAGCCTTTGTGCAACAGCAAGGTTTCGCCGATCTGTTTTTCGATGCTGTGCAGCGGGTTAAGCGAGGTCATCGGCTCCTGAAAAATCATCGCAATGCGGTTGCCGCGCAGTTTTTGCAGGGTCGCCGGCGAGGCGCCGATCAACTCCTGGCCGCGATACTTTACCGAGCCGGTGGTGTGCGTGCCGCCTTCCGGCAGCAGTTGCAAAATCGAATGCGCCGTCACCGACTTGCCCGAGCCCGACTCACCGACCAGCGCCAGGCACTCGCCGGGGCGTACTTCCAGGCTCAGGTTACGCACCACGCTCTGGCCGCTGAAGCGACGCACAGGTCGCGGATCTCGATCAGGTTGTCGCTCATACAGACTCACTCATGCACGGGGGTCGAAGGCATCACGCAACGCCTCGCCGATAAATACCAGCAGCGACAGGATCAGCGCCAAGGTGAAAAACGCCGTCAGGCCCAGCCACGGCGCTTGCAGGTTCTGCTTGCCTTGGGCGATCAGCTCGCCCAGCGACGCACTGCCTGCCGGCATGCCGAAGCCGAGGAAATCCAGGGCGCTCAAGGTGGAAATCGCGCCGGTTAAAATAAACGGCAGGTAGCTCAAGGTGGCGGTCATAGCGTTCGGCAGGATGTGCCGGCGGATAATTTTGCCGTCGCCCAAGCCCAGGGCGCGTGCGGCCTTGACGTATTCCAGGTTGCGCCCGCGCAGGAACTCGGCACGCACCACGTCCACCAGCGCGAGCCACGAAAACAGCGCCATGATGCCCAGCAACCACCAGAAGTTCGGCTCGACAAACCCCGACAGGATGATCAGCAGGTACAGCACCGGCAGCCCGGACCACACTTCCAGAATGCGCTGGCCGAGCAAGTCCACCCAGCCGCCGTAGTAACCCTGCAACGCGCCGGCGGCGATGCCGATGGCGGCGCTGATCGCGGTCAGCGCCAACGCAAACACTATCGACACGCGTGCGCCAAACAGCACGCGCGCCAACACATCCCGCGACTGGTCGTCGGTGCCCAGCCAGTTCACCGCCGAGGGCGGGCTCGGGGCAGGGCGGCTCAGTTCGTAATTGGGCGTGTCAGCGCTGAACGGCACCGGCGGAAACAGCATCCAGCCGCCGTCTTGCTTGATCAGCTTTTGCACGTAGTCACTGCGGTAGTCGGCCTGAAACGGCAACTGCCCGCCGAACTGTTGCTCGGTGTAGCGCTTGAACACCGGAAAATACAGCTGGTTTTTGAAGCTGAGTACCAGCGGCTTGTCATTGGCGATCAACTCGCCGCCAAGGGTCAGGATAAACAGGCCGATAAACAGCCACAGCGACCACCAGCCGCGACGGTTCTTTTTGAAGCGCTCGAAACGCCGACGCGCCACCGGAGACAAATCAAGCATCAGGCGTTCCTCGCGGCGAAGTCGATACGCGGGTCCACCCACGTGTAGCAGAGGTCGCCGATGAGTTTTATCAGCAGCCCGAACAGGGTGAAGATAAACAGCGAACCGAACACCACCGGGTAGTCACGTGACACCGCGGCTTCGTAGCTCATGCGGCCGAGGCCATCGAGTGAGAAGATCACCTCGATCAGCAACGAACCGGCGAAAAACACGCTGATAAACGCCTGCGGAATCCCGGAAATCACCAGCAACATCGCGTTGCGGAACACATGCCCATACAGCACGCGCCGTTCGCTCAAGCCTTTGGCGCGCGCGGTGACGACGTATTGGCGGGTGATTTCATTCAGGAACGAGTTTTTGGTGAGGATGGTCAGCGTGGCGAACCCGCCGATCACCAGTGCCGTGACCGGCAACACCAAGTGCCAGAAGTAGTCGGCGATTTTGCCCACGGTACTCAGTTCTTCGAAGTTTTCCGAGACCAGCCCGCGCACCGGGAACCAGTTCAACGAGGTGCCGCCGGCGAACAGCACAATCAGGAACATCGCAAACAGAAACGCCGGCATGGCATAGCCGATGACGATGGCGGTGCTGCTCCACACATCAAAGCTGCTGCCATGGCGCACGGCTTTGCGAATGCCCAAGGGGATCGACACCAGGTAGGTGATCAGCGTGGCCCAGAGGCCGAGCGAGATGGTCACCGGCATTTTTTCCAGGATCAGGTCGGTGACGGTCGAGCCGCGAAAGAAGCTGTTGCCGAAATCCAGCCGGGCGTAACTCTTGAGCATCAGCCACAGGCGTTCCGGGGCGGGCTTGTCGAAGCCGTACTGCTTTTCGATGTCTTGGATCAGCTTGGGGTCCAGGCCACGGCTGGCCCGCGAACCGCCGCTGATGCCTTCACCGGACGAGCCACCGACAGCGCCGCCGCCAATGCCTTGCAAGTGCGCGATGGCTTGCTCCACCGGCCCGCCGGGCGCGGCCTGCACGATCACGAAGTTGACCAGCAGGATAATCACCAGCGTCGGGATAATCAGCAGCAGGCGCCGCACGATATAGGCAAACATCAGTGGGCACCTCCGCGTTTTTTCAACTCGGCGTTCATTTGCTCATTCGTCAGTGGCGTTGGGCTGATTTCCCACCAGGTTTCCAGCGCTTCGTCGTTTTTGGCGGCGATGGCCGGGCGACCGAAGCGGTTCCACCACGCGGCGGACGTGCCGGGCGGGTAGTAGTTGGGAATCCACAGGTAATTCCATTGCAGCACACGGTCCAGGGCATGCGCGTAGGTGAGCATCTGCGCTTGGGTGTCGGCCTTGACCAGGCCTTTGATCAGGCTGTCGACGGCCGGGTCCTGGAGCACCATGTAGTTATTCGCGCCGGGGTCGAACGCGGCCGCCGAGCCGAAGAAGTTATACAGCTCCATCCCCGGCGAGGTGGTGACCGGGAAGCCGCTGACGATCATGTCGTAGTCGCGTGCCATCACCCGGTTCACGTATTGCGAGGAATCGATGCGGCGGATATTCAGGGTGATACCGATTTGCGCGAGGTTGCGTTTATACGGCAGCAACAGACGTTCCACACCGCTTTGCGCGTTGAGAAAGGTGAACTCCAGCGGCTCGCCTTCGGCGTTCACCAGCCTGTCACCGTCGGGTTTCCAGCCGGCTTCTTCGAGCAAGGCCAGGGCTTGCAACTGCTTGTCGCGGATCATGCCGCTGCCATCGGTGACCGGCGCCTTGAACACTTGGGTGAACACTTCGTCGGGCACTTGCCCACGCAGCGGCTCAAGAATCGCCAGCTCGTCTTTGCTCGGCAATTGGGTCGCGGCCAGCGGGCTGTTCGAGAAAAAGCTCTGCTGGCGGATGTACATGTTGCGCATCATCTGCCGGTTGGCCCATTCAAAATCCCACAGCATCGCCAAGGCCTGACGCACGCGGCGGTCTTTGAACATCGGCTTTTGCGCGTTGAACACATAGCCTTGTGCCGGTTGCGGCATTTCTTTGGCCAAGTGCTCACGCTGCAATCGGCCATCGTCCAGCGCCGGGCCGTTGTAGCCGATCGAGTAACCGGTGGCAGAGAATTCGCGGTTGAAGTCGTAGGCGCCACCGCGCAACACCTGGCGGGCGACTTCGGTGTCGCCGAAATACTCCAGGCTCAACTGGTTGAAGTTGTACAGGCCACGACTCACGGGCAAGTCCTTGCCCCACCAGTCCGGGTCGCGGGTAAAGGTGATGGTGCTGCCCGAGTCGATTTTGCTGATGGTGTACGGGCCGCTGCCCAGCGGGGCTTCGTAGCCGCCGCCGTTGGCGAAGTCGCGGGTTTTCCACCAGTGCTCGGGGAACACTGGCAAGGTCGCAATATCCAGCGCCAACGTGCGGTTTTCATTGCTGGAAAAGTCAAAGCGCACTTGGCGCTCGCCTTCGACTTCGACGTGCTTGACGTCGGCGAACAGGGTGCGAAAACGCAGGCTGCCTTGGGTCATCAGAGGTCGAAGCTGTAGCGCACGTCTTCGGCGGTGATCGGTTTACCGTCGGCGAAACGCGCCTTGGGGTTGAGGTAAAAGCGCAGCGACAGGCCGTCGTCGGCGCGTTCCATCTTTTCCGCGACCAGGCCATACACCGTGTAGGGTTCGTCCAGCGAACGCTGGGCCAACGGCGCATAGAGCCAGCCGTCGACCTGGGATACGCCGATGCCTTTGTCGATATACGGCAGCACGTGGTCAAAGCGCCCGATCTCGATGGCCGAGCGGCGCAGGCTGCCGCCTTTGGGGGCGTCGGGGTTGGCGTAGTCGAAATGGCTGAAGCCGGCGGGGTATTTGGCCGGTTCGCCGTACACCGTCAGGTACGTCTGCGGGGCCGCGATCACGGCGGTACTGGCCAACAGCAGGGCCAGGGTGGAGCTGAGCAGAGATGAAAAAGCCAATCGCATTATCAGCCTTGAACGCCAGGTGACGAAGAATAATAGGGAGTTTGTACGCTAACGGCCTGAGCATCGCCAGTCATCACATGCACAACGGCCCACCAAAAGGCGGGCCGTTGTTTAGAGCATCAGCGCAGACTGGATCAGTCCTGGCGGCTGGTGACTTCCAGCAGGTGATAACCGAACTGGGTTTTCACTGGGCCTTGCACGGTGTTGACCGGGGCGCTGAAGACGACGCTGTCGAATTCTTTAACCATTTGGCCTGGGCCGAACGAACCCAGGTCGCCGCCTTGACGGCTGGATGGGCAGCTGGAGTTGGCTTTGGCGATTTCTGCGAAATCGGCGCCGCCTTCGATCTGGGCCTTGAGTTCGTTGCACTTGTCTTCAGTGGAAACGAGGATGTGACGGGCGGTGGCTTTGGCCATGGGGAGTAACTCCTTGAATAAAAAGGGTGAGCCTACCGGATTCAGGCGGTTATTTCCCGGCAAAGTTCCATTGGTGTGGGTTGGGTTTGGCTATGGCGTGTTTCGAAGCTGCCAGTTGCAAGCGACAAGTGGCAAGTAAGAGCAAAAGCCGACTGCCATCTAACCAGCAGGCACCAAAAAGGCTGCTTCCAGCAACTGCCGGGTGTAAGCATGCTGCGGCGCAGCAAAAATCGCCTGCGCATCGCCCTGTTCCACTACGCGGCCATGCTTGACTACCATCAACTGGTGGCTCAAAGCCTTGACCACCGCCAAATCATGGCTGATAAACAGGTAAGTCAGGTTGTACTTGGCCTGCAAACCCCGCAGCAACTCCACCACCTGCCGCTGCACCGTGCGGTCGAGTGCCGAGGTCGGCTCATCGAGTAAAATCAAACGCGGTTTGAGCACCAGCGCGCGGGCGATGGCGATGCGTTGCCGCTGGCCCCCGGAAAACTCATGCGGATAGCGATGCCGCGCATCCGGGTCCAGGCCGACCTCTTTGAGCGCCGCGATAATCGCCGCTTCTTGCTCGGCAGGCGTGCCCATCTTGTGAATCCGCAGGCCCTCGCCAACAATCTCGCTGACGCTCATGCGCGGGCTCAAGCTGCCGAACGGGTCCTGAAACACCACCTGCATTTCCCGGCGCAGCGGGCGCACTTGGTGTTGGCTCATGCGGTCCAGTGGCTGGCCTTCAAAGCGAATCCCGCCGGTGCTCGCGATCAAGCGCAAAATCGCCAGGCCCAGGGTGGATTTGCCCGAGCCGCTCTCGCCGACGATGCCCAGGGTCTGGCCTTGCGGCAGGCTGAAGTTGATGCCGTCTACCGCCTTGACGTAATCGACGGTGTTGCGCAAAAAGCCTTTCTTGATCGGAAACCACACCTTCAGGTCATCGACTTCCAGCAACGCCGGCCCGACCGCATTGGTCGCCGGCCCGCCACTCGGTTCAGCCGCCAGCAGTTCTTGCGTGTAAGGGTGCTGCGGCGCCTGGAACAGCGTCTCGCAATCGGCTTGCTCAACGATGCAGCCTTGCTGCATCACGCACACGCGGTGGGCAATGCGGCGGACCAGGTTGAGGTCATGGCTGATCAGCAGCAACGCCATGCCGAGTCGCGCCTGCAACGCTTTAAGCAGTTCCAGAATCTTCAGTTGCACGGTCACGTCGAGCGCCGTGGTCGGCTCGTCGGCGATCAGCAGTTCCGGCTCGTTGGCCAGCGCCATCGCGATCATCACGCGCTGGCGCTGGCCGCCGGACAGTTCGTGCGGCAAGGCCTTGAGGCGCTTGTGCGGTTCGGGAATGCCGACCAGCTCAAGCAGTTCCAGGGTGCGCGTGGTGGCGACCTTGCCGGTCAGACCTTTGTGCAGGCCGAGCACTTCGTTGATCTGCTTTTCGATGCAGTGCAGCGGGTTCAACGAAGTCATCGGCTCCTGAAAAATCATCGCAATGCGGTTGCCGCGAATGTGCCGGATGGTTTTCTCTTTAAGGGTCAGCAAGTCTTGCCCGGCGTAGCTGATGGTGCCGGACGGGTGGCGGGCCAGCGGGTAGGGCAGCAGGCGCAGGATCGAGTGCGCGGTGACCGATTTGCCCGAGCCGCTTTCGCCGACCAGCGCCAGGGTTTCGCCGCGCTTGATGTCGAAGCTGACATTGTTGACCACGCGGTGGTGATGCTCGCCGGTGACGAACTCGACGCTGAGGTCGCGGACTTCGATCAGATTGTCCTGGTTCATCTCATTTCCTCGGGTCGAAGGCATCGCGAGCGGACTCGCCGATAAACACCAGCAAACTCAACATGATCGCCAGCACGGCAAAGGCACTCATGCCCAGCCACGGCGCTTGCAGGTTGGATTTGCCTTGGGCCACCAGTTCACCCAGCGACGGCGAGCCGGCGGGCAGGCCGAAGCCCAAAAAGTCCAGCGCGGTGAGGGTGCCGATGGCGCCGGTGAGAATGAACGGCATGAAGGTCATGGTTGAAACCATCGCGTTCGGCAGGATATGCCGGAACATGATCGCGCCGTTCTGCATGCCCAGCGCCCGCGCCGCGCGCACGTATTCGAGGTTGCGCCCGCGCAGGAACTCGGCGCGCACCACGTCCACCAGGCTCATCCAGGAAAACAGCAACATGATCCCCAGCAGCCACCAGAAGTTCGGCTGCACAAAGCTTGCGAGGATGATCAGCAGGTACAGCACCGGCAAGCCTGACCAGATCTCCAGGAAGCGTTGCCCGGCGAGGTCGACCCAGCCGCCATAAAAACCCTGCAGTGCCCCGGCGATCACGCCGATGATCGAACTGAGTACGGTCAGCGTCAGCGCAAACAGCACCGACACGCGGAAGCCGTAAATCACCCGCGCCAGCACATCGCGGCCCTGGTCATCGGTGCCCAGCAGGTTGACCGACGACGGCGGGGCAGGGGCCGGCACCCGCAGGTCGTAGTTGATGCTCTGGTAGCCAAACGGGATCGGTGCCCACAGCGTCCAGGCGTCCTTGGCCTTGAGCAGTTCCTGGATGTACGGGCTCTTGTAGTTGGCCTCCAGCGGGAACTCACCGCCAAAGGTGGTCTCCGGGTAGCGCTTGAGCGCCGGGAAGTACCAGTCGCCATCGAAGTGCACGGCCAGCGGTTTGTCGTTGGCGATCAATTCGGCGCCCAGGCTGAGCCCGAACAGCATCAGGAACAGCCACAGCGACCACCAGCCACGTTTGTTCGCCTTGAACCGCTCGAACCGGCGGCGATTGAGGGGGGATAAGTTCATCTCAATGCTCCCGGCTGGAAAAGTCGATACGCGGATCGACGAGGGTGTAGGTAAGGTCGCCGATCAGTTTTACCACCAGCCCGAGCAGGGTGAAGATAAACAGCGTGCCGAACACCACCGGGTAGTCGCGGTTGATCGCCGCTTCAAAGCTCATCAGGCCGAGGCCGTCGAGGGAGAAGATCACCTCCACCAGCAACGAGCCGGTGAAGAAGATCCCGATAAACGCCGATGGGAAACCCGCAATCACCAGCAGCATGGCATTGCGGAACACGTGGCCGTAAAGCACGCGGTGGTTGGTCAGGCCCTTGGCCTTGGCGGTGACCACGTACTGTTTGTTGATTTCATCGAGGAAGCTGTTTTTGGTCAGTAAGGTCATCGTCGCAAAGTTGCCGATCACCAGCGCGGTGACGGGCAGCGCGAGGTGCCAGAAGTAATCGCGGACCTTGCCGAACAGGCTCAGTTCTTCGAAGTTATTCGAGGTGAGCCCGCGCAACGGGAACCAGTCCAGGTAACTGCCGCCGGCAAACACCACGATCAGCAGAATCGCGAACAAGAACGCCGGGATCGCGTAGCCGACGATGATCGCCGAGCTGGTCCACACATCGAAATGGCTGCCGTGCCGGGTGGCCTTGGCGATCCCCAGCGGAATCGACACCAGGTACATGATTAGCGTGCTCCATAACCCGAGGGAGATGGACACCGGCATTTTTTCCTTGATCAGGTCGATGACCTTGGCGTCACGGAAAAAACTGTCGCCAAAATCCAGCTTGGCGTAGTTCTTGATCATGATCCACAAGCGTTCCGGCGCCGATTTGTCGAAGCCGTACATCTTCTCGATTTCCTTGATCAAGGCCGGGTCCAGGCCCTGCGCGCCGCGATAGCTGGAACCGGCCACCGAGACCTCTGCCCCGCCACCGGCAATGCGGCTGGTGGCGCCGTCAAAGCCTTCGAGCTTGGCGATCATCTGTTCCACCGGGCCACCGGGCGCGGCCTGATGATGATGAAGTTGATCAACAGAATCCCGAGCAACGTCGGAATAATCAGCAACAGGCGACGAACAATATAAGCCAGCATTTAATCGCCTCCGCTCGCCGGATCGGCGGTTTCAGTGGTGCCCAGTGAGAGCGCCGGTTTTACTTCGGGTTTGGCCCACCAGGTGGCGGTGCCGACGTCGTAGCGCGGCGGCACCGCAGGGTGGCCCAAGTGGTTCCAATACGCCACGCGGAAGGTTTTGATGTGCCAGTTGGGAATCACGTAGTAGCCGAACTGCAACACGCGGTCGAGGGCTTTGGCGTGCGCCACCAGGCTTTTGCGCGAGTCGGCGTCGATCAACGCTTCGACCAACTGGTCGATCACCGGGTCTTTGAGGCCCATGTAATTGCGGCTGCCGGGCTTGTCGGCGCTGGACGACTGCCAGAATTCACGCTGCTCGTTGCCCGGCGAAGTCGATTGCGGAAAGCTGCCCACCAGCATGTCAAAGTCGCGCGAACGCAGGCGGTTGATGTACTGCGAAACGTCGACCCGGCGAATCACCAGGTCGATACCCAGGTCGGCCAGGTTGCGTTTGAACGGCAACAACACCCGTTCAAAATCGGTTTGGGTCAGCAGGAACTCGATGCTCACCGGTTTGCCGGTGGTGTCGACCATCTTGTCGTCGACGATCTTCCAGCCCGCCGCTTGCAGCAACTGGTAGGCCTCGCGTTGCTGGGTGCGGATCATGCCGCTGCCGTCGGTTTTAGCCGGTGCGAAGGCTTCGGTAAACACTTGTGGCGGGATCTTGTCGCGAAACGGTTCGAGGATCGCCGTCTCGTCCGGGCCAGGCAGGCCGGTGGCAGCCATTTCCGAGTTCTCGAAATAGCTGCGGGTGCGCACGTAGGCGCCGTTGAACAGCTGTTTGTTGCTCCACTCAAAGTCCAGTAGCAGGCTGATGGCCTTGCGCACGCGCACATCCTGGAACATCGGTTTGCGCACGTTGAACACAAAACCCTGCATGCCGGTCGGGTTGCCGTTGGGGATTTCTTCCTTGATCAGGCGCCCTTGGGTGACGGCGGGAATGTTGTAGGCGTTGGCCCAGTTCTTCGCGCTGAACTCCAGCCAGTAGTCAAATTGCCCGGCCTTCAGGGCTTCGAGCGCCACGGTGCTGTCGCGGTAATAGTCGCTGATGCGGTTATCGAAGTTGTAGAGGCCTTGGGTCACCGGCAAGTCCTTGGCCCAGTAGTCCTTTACCCGCTCATAGCGAATCATGCGCCCCGGCTTGACCTCGGCGACCTTATACGGCCCGCTGCCCAGCGGGATTTCCAGGTTGCCCTTGGTAAAGTCGCGGGTTGCCCACCAGTGCTTGGGCAATACCGGCAGTTGCCCGAGGATCAGCGGCAATTCGCGGTTGTTGGTGCGTTTGAACTTGAACAGCACGCGCAGCGGGTCTTCGGCCACCACTTCGTCGACGTCGGCGTAGTAGGTGCGGTAGAGCGGCGAGCCGTCCTTGATCAACGCATCGAAGGTGAACAGCACGTCTTCGGCGCGTATCGGGTGGCCATCATGAAAGCGCGCTTCGGGGCGCAGGTAGAAGCGGACCCAACTGTTGTCCGGGGCCTTTTCGATCTTGCCGGCCACCAGCCCGTACTCGGTGATGGGCTCATCCAGGCTCTGTATCGCCAGGGTGTCGTAGATCAGTTGCAGATTATCTGCCGGTACGCCCTTGCTGATGTAGGGGTTGAGGCTGTCGAAACCGCCCATGCTCGATTCGCGAAACGTGCCGCCCTTGGGCGCTGCGGGGTTTACGTAGTCGAAATGCTTGAAGTCGGCGGGGTACTTGGGCGGCTCGTTGTACAGCGTCAGCGCATGTTGCGGCGCCGCGTTCGCCGCCGTGCAGAGCAACAGGCTGCTCAGCAAAGCGTTGCGCAAAAACATCATTGGGCTTTCTCCGAAGCTTTCAGCCACCATGCGCTCAGGCCCAGGCTGTAGGGCGGCGTGGTGACAAAGGCGAACCGGTTGCGGTACGCCAAGCGATGATAGTTGAGGTACCAGTTGGGAATGCTGTAGTGCTGCCACAGCAGTACCCGGTCAAGGGCACGGCCGGCGGCCAGTTGTTCTTCGCGGGTTTGCGCCGCGAGCAATTGTTCCAGCAGGTGGTCGACCACCGGGTTGGCGATGCCTGCGTAGTTCTTGCTGCCCTTGATGCCGGCTTGGCTGGAATGGAAGTACTGCCACTGCTCAAGGCCCGGGCTCAGGGTCTGGTTGAGGGTAATCAGGATCATGTCGAAGTCGAACTGATCCAGGCGCTGTTTGTATTGTGCGCGGTCAACCGTACGCAGGCGCGCGTCGATACCGATGCTGATCAGGTTCTCGACATACGGTTGCAGGATGCGCTCCAGGTTCGGGTTCACCAGCAAAATCTCAACGCGCAGCGGTTGCCCGTCACTGTTGAGCAGGCGTTGCCCCGATAGCTTCCAGCCGGCTTCACTCAGCAGCCCCAGCGCATGGCGCAGGGTTTCGCGCGGGATGCCGCGACCGTCGGTCTGCGGCAGGCTGAAGGCTTGGGTAAACAGGTTGGCCGGCAACTGCTCGCGGTACGGCGAAAGCATCAGCCATTCGTGGCCCACCGGTACGCCGGTCGCCGAGAACTCGCTGTTGGGGTAGTAACTCAAGCTGCGTTTATAGGCGCTGCTGAACAGGCTGCGGTTGGTCCATTCAAAATCGAACATCAGCCCCAGCGCTTCGCGCACCTTGGTTTGGGCGAAGGTGGGTCGCCGCGTGTTCATGAACAGGCCCTGGCTCTGGGTCGGGATCTGGTGCGCAATCTGCGCCTTGATCACGTCGCCACGGTTGACCGCCGGGAAGTCGTAGCCGGTGGCCCAGTTTTTGGCCTGGTGCTCGATATAGATGTCGAATTCGCCCGCCTTGAAGGCTTCGAACGCCACGTCGCTGTCGCGGTAAAACTCCACCTCCACCTTGTTGTAGTTGTAGAAGCCCTGATTGACCGGCAAGTCTTTGCCCCAGTAATCCTTGACCCGTTCGAACACCAGTTGCCGGCCGGGGGTGACCTTGGTGATGCGGTACGGCCCGCTGCCCAATGGGGGTTCAAACGTGGTGGCTTTGAAGTCGCGGTTTTTCCAGTAGTGCTGGGGCAATACCGGCAATTCGCCGAGGCGCAGGATCAGCAACGGGTTGCCGGCGCGCTTGAACACAAAGCGGATGCGATGACGGTTGAGCACGTCGACCCGCGCCACTTCCTGCAGGTTGGTGCGGTACTGCGGGTGGCCTTCGGTCAACAGCGTGCGGTAGGAAAACGCCACGTCATCGGCGGTGATCGGCTTGCCGTCGTGAAAGCGCGCTTCGGGGCGCAGGTTGAACACGACCCAGCTGCGGTCTTCGCTGTATTCGACCGATTGGGCAATCAGCCCGTAGCTGGAGGTAGGTTCATCGCCGGATGGGGCGTACTGGCCGGTGCCGACCATCAACGGCTCGTTCAGCTCGTTGACGCCGTATTGCAGGAAATTGGGCGTGGAGACGGGGCTGGAGCCCTTGAACGTGTAGGGGTTGAGCGTATCGAAGGTGCCAAAGGCCATGACCCGCAGGGTTCCGCCTTTTGGCGCTGCAGGGTTTACCCAATCGAAGTGGGTGAATTTGGCCGGGTACTTGAGTGTGCCGAACTGCGTGTAACCGTGGCTCTCGGTAATCGTCGCGTTCGCAGCGAAGCTCAAGGCCAGACTTATTAGTAGAAGGAGGGGACGCTTCAAGTCAGAGATCCGATCCGGGCGGCTTGGGCTTTTATGGTCGGTACAGTAACAGCTTGCTCCGGTTGTAAAAAGGTGCGGCCCTCGTGGTTTAACGGGTCGCTTCCAGATCAAAAGCAAAAGCACGGCGGCCTGAGTGGTTGAAGCAGATCAAAGGCGGCTTTGCATACACAGCAGATCTGCTTCTGGTTGTTGTGGGAGGGGGCTTGCTCCCATAGCAGTTTTTACAGTTGATACATGAGTTTACTGACCCGCCGCCATCGGGAGCAAGCCCCCCTCCCACATTTGACCGCGTTCGGCTCAGTTGATCGTTCCCACGCTCTGCGTGTAATGCCGATCCGGACGCTCTGCGTCCCGCTTTTTCA
>NZ_VUAZ01000088.1 GCF_009296165.1 Pseudomonas kitaguniensis
GCAAGCCCGCTCGCCACAGTACGCCCGATCGCCACAGTACCGAAGGAGTGCCAATGACATTGACCGTCAACACCCTGCTTGAACTGGCCATGGCCAACCCCGTCAACGCTGAAATTATCGCGCGCCTGCCGGACCTCGGTGTGGACCAGTGCATGCTGACGGCGGGCTGTCTGTTCCAGGCGGTGTGGAACCACCAATCGAATCTGCCCGCCGCTCAGGGCGTGAAGGACTACGACGTTTTTTACTTCGACACCGACCTGTCCTGGGAGGCGGAAGACAAAGTAATCCGCGCGCCGACCGGCTGTTTCAGGATTTGGGCGTCAACGTTGAGGTCAAGAACCAGGCGCGCGTTCACCTTTGGTACGCTGAGCGCTTTGGTCGGCCTTACGCCCAACTGCACTCGGCTAAACAGGGGGTTGACCGTTATTTGGTGGCCGGTACGTGCATCGGGCTGGAGATTGCGACGGGCGAGGTCTACGCGCCGTTTGGTTTGGACGATGTGGACCAAGGCCTGCTGCGCATCAACCCCAACCACCGCGAGCCTGCGTTGTTTGACCAGAAGGCGCGCAGCTATCAGGCGCGCTGGCCGTGGCTGAGGATTGTGCCGCCGGATTAATCGTCGACGTTTTGCGTGAACTTTTGCCTGCCTCTTGCACGTCCAAGCTTCAAACGAACCGCCAAGGACCCGCCATGACCTTCTTTATCTTCCTGCTCGCCTGCGCCGCCGCCGCCAGCACCGGCATTATCTTCAAGCCAGGCGCCTGGTATGAAGCGCTGATCAAGCCGAGCTTTACGCCGCCTAATTGGTTGTTCCCGGTCGCGTGGTCGATCATTTACCTGCTGCTCGCGTGGGCCGGCTATCGCTTGAGCCTGATCCCGGGCAGCCAAACGGTAATGGCTTTGTGGGCGGCGCAAATCGCCCTGAACACCCTGTGGACACCGGTGTTTTTTGGCGCGCATCACGTGCTCGCCGGCATGGTGATTATTCTGCTGCTGTGGCTCACCGTCGCGGCCATGGTGGTATTGGCCGTGCGCCTGGACCTGATTACCGGGTTGATTCTGTTCCCCTACCTGGCGTGGCTGTGTGTGGCGGCGGCGTTGAATTTCTCGATCCTGCGCAATAACCGCTGATGGCTTACACACAGTGGCCTGCCAGTGAGCCAGAACTGGCGCAGATGCGGCAATTGAATAAAAAACTCGCGTGGTTGCCGCGCTTTAAAATCCGCAACCGCGTCACGCCACGCTTGATTCAGGCGCTGTTGCGGGCCAGTCAAACGCTCAAAAAGGCGCCTGCTGTGCAAACCCGCCGGGTCGGTGTGGGCGGCGTTCAAGTGCCGGTGCGCATTCTGCGGCCGCAGGGCAAGGCCAAAGGCGTGGTGCTCGACATTCACGGCGGCGGCTGGGTGATCGGCAATGCGCAGATGGACGATGACCTCAACCTTGGCATGCTCAACGCGTGCGACGTGGCGGTGGTGTCGGTGGATTATCGGCTAGCGGTTAACACGCCGGTTGAAGGGCTGATGGAAGACTGCCTGGCTGCCGCACGTTGGCTGCTGGGTAGCGATGAGTTTGCCGGCCTGCCGGTGATCGTCGTCGGTGAATCGGCTGGCGGGCACTTGGCGGCGGCGACGTTGCTGGCGCTCAAGCAATGGCCTGACTTGCTCAAACGGGTCAGCGGCGCGGTGTTGTATTACGGTGTTTACGACTTGAGCGGTACGCCAAGCGTACGCGCAGCCGGGCCGCACACGTTGTTGCTGGATGGCCCCGGCATGGTCGAGGCGCTGCGCCTGCTGACGCCGGGGTTGACCGATGAAGCGCGTCGCCAGCCGCCGTTGTCACCGTTGTATGGCGACTTTACCGGGCTGCCGCCGGCACTGATGTTTGTGGGCGAGTTGGACCCGCTAAAGGATGACACGCTGCTGATCGCCGAGCGATGGGGCGCCGTTGCGCAGGTGGAAGCGCACCTGTTGCCGGAGTCTGCGCATGGGTTTATTCACTTCCCCGTGGCGATGGCGGCTCAGGTGCTGGCTTATAGCCAAACATGGATCACGGCGCGGACGCGCGGCTGACCCATTAATTGTGGGAGCGGGCTTGCTCGCGATTGCGCTGTGTCAGTTGAAAAATACTTACCTGACACACCGCAATCGCGAGCAGGCCCGCTCCCACAGTTGACTGCGTTCGGCTTTAAAACGGGACTGTTTCATCAGCTAGTTGGGGCGCAGCCGCAAGATCAGCGCGCCGTCAAACGGGTCGCTCAGGTAATGCGCCTGCACTCCAAACGTGTCCAGCAACCGCTGCGGTGTCAGCACCTCCAGCGGCTTGCCGAGTGCCACCAACCGGCCCTTGTCCAGCACGGCCAAGCGATCGCAGGTCAACGCTTGATTGAGGTCATGCAACGCAATCAAGGTGGTCACGGGCAAGGCGTGCACGCCTTTCAAAATCCCCAGTTGGTGCTGAATATCCAGGTGGTTGGTCGGTTCATCCAGCAGCAAAATCTGCGGCCGTTGCGCCAGTGCGCGGGCGATGTGCACGCGTTGGCGTTCACCCCCGGAAAGGCTGTGCCAGGCACGGCTGCTCAAGTGCGTGGCGTCGACGTCGTGCAGGGCTTGGCGCACGATGGCGTCGTCAGCGCTGGACCACGGGCTGAGCGCCGACAGCCACGGCGTGCGGCCCAAGGCCACGGCGTCGAACACGCGGATGGCGTCGCAGGTGTCGGCTTGTTGCTCCACCACTGCGAGCGTTTGCGCAATCGCGCGGCGCGACAATGCACGCAGGCGCTGGCCGCCCAGTTGTACTTCGCCGGCCGCAGGCGTGCGCAAACCCGCGAGCAGTTTCAGCAAGGTGGATTTGCCGGAGCCGTTCGGGCCGACAATGCCCAAGGTTTCGCCGCGCTGAACCTCCAGGTGAATGTCACGCAGCAACGCGGTCTCACGCACCTTGAAGCCCAGCCCGTGGCAGCTCAGTACCGGCGCGCTCATCGGGCGTTTCTCCGGCCGATCAAAATCAGTGCAAACACTGGGGCGCCGACCAGTGCGGTGACCACGCCCACCGGAATCACCTGGCCTTTGACCAACGTGCGCGACAGCACATCGGCGGCAATCAAAAACAACGCGCCGCCCAAGGCGCTGGCCGGCAGCAATCGCGAATGCCCGGTGCCGAGCAGCAGTCGCGCGGCGTGCGGGATCACCAGGCCGACAAAGCCGATGGAGCCGACAATCGACACCATCACCGCCGTGACCAACGCCGCGCAGCCCACCAGCACAATTTGCACACGCCGCACCGGGATGCCCAGTGAAGCCGCCGAGTCTGTGCCGAAGGTAAACGCATCCAGCGCGCGACGGTGCCACAGGCAAACCGCCAAGCCCGCGACCGCCACCGGCACCGCCAGCCACACGGAAGGCCAGCGCACGCCGCTGAGGTTGCCGAGCAGCCAGAACATGATGCCGCGTGCCTGCTCGGAGCTGGCCGACTTGGTGATCAGGAACGCCGTAAGGGCGTTGAACAGCTGCGAGCCGGCGATGCCCGCCAAAATAACCTGCCCGGTGGCGCTGGACGAACCGCTCACGCGCGCCAGCAAAATCACCAGTGCAAAGGCTGCCATGGCGCCAGCAAATGCACCGGCCGACAACGAAATCAAACCGCCGCCGATGCCGATCAACGCCACCAGTACCGCACCGGTCGAGGCGCCCGCACTGATGCCCAGCAAGTACGGATCGGCCAACGGGTTACGCAGCAACGATTGCAAAATCACCCCGCACGTGGCCAGCCCCGCGCCACAGGCTGCGGCCACCAGGGCGCGGGTCAGGCGGTAGTTCCACACCACGCCTTCGTCGATCGGGTCGAGCACGTAACCCGCCGCCCACAGTTTGTTGGCGAGCACCTGCAACACCACCTGCGGTTCGATGTTGGTTTCGCCGATGGCTGCCCCGGCGAGTACGGCGATCAACAGCAGCGCCAGGGCGAGTAGGCTGCGTATCATTTGCGCAGGTCGTAGCCGTCGATGGCGCTGGCCAGTTGTTCAAGGCCATCAAAGGTGCGCACGCTGGCCTGTAATGCGAGGGCGTCGAGGACGATGATGCGGTTGTTTTTCACGGCGTCCATGTTGCGCGTGACCGGGTCGCTGCGCAGGAAGGCGAGTTTCTTTTCATGGTCGTCAGCCGGGTAGCGGCGGCGATCCATGCGGGCGATGATCAGGAAGGTCGGGTTGGCCTTGGCGATGGTTTCCCAGCCGACGGCTGGCCACTCTTCGTCTGACTGCACCACGTTGTGCAGGCCCAGCGTTTGCAGCATGAACTCGGGAACGCCCTTGTGGCCGGCCACGTACGGGTCGCTGTTCAGCTCGGCGCTGGAGAACCACACCACTGCGCTGGCGTGTTTGAGGCCTTTGCTCTGCACGGTGGCGACGGCGTTGGCCAAGCGGGCCTTGAGCGCGTCAGTCAGTTGCTGGCCGCGCGCTTGTACGTCGAAAATCTCCGCCAGTTGGCTGATGCTCTTATAAACGGTGTCGATGCGGAACGGCGCCAGCCGCGTGCCGTCGGCGCCCACCAGGTTGTCCTTGGCTTCGCAGTCGGACGGCAGCAGGTAGGTCGGGATTTTCAGTTCGTGAAACTGCTCGCGGGTGCCGACCACGCCTTGCGGGCCAACCACCCATTCCAGCTCCGCGGCCACCAGTTGCGGGCGCTTGGCGATCACCGCTTCGAAGCTTGGCTCGTTGTCGGCCAAGCGTTCGATGCTGTCGTTCTGCGCCTTGAATGGCGGCGATACGCTGTTGAACCACAGCGAGGTGCCAACCACTTTATCGCCCACGCCCAGGGCGTAGAGCATTTCGGTGGCAGACTGGCCGATGGTCACACTGCGCGCGGGCGCCTGCTCGAAGGTCAGCGTGCTGCCGCAGTTCTGCAGCGTCAGCGGGTAGGTGGTGGCGTGGGCCAGGGCGCAGAAACCCATGCCGGTGATCAAGGCTGTGACGCGTAACAGCATGGCGCAATCTCCGTGTGAACCGTAGGCGAAGCAGGGGAGGTACGGCTTGGAAATACGCCCTTGAAGGCTGCAGGTTTTGCAGGGCAAGGAGGTCCTTCCCGGACACCCCGCCGGTTAGTCTTTTTTGCTTGGCCGGCAGGTCTCCTGACTGATGCGTCGCGGCCTTGCTCACGCCTTCCCGGACGCGGTCCAGTGGCAGTTGGGAGCAGGCTCGGCATCTACAGTTGCGGGGGCAGTTCCGATTGGCGCGGTGTACCGCGCGTTGGATTCCCTGTTAGTCCCGTTTGGGAACCGGCGCGGTATGGTAGTCGATTGCGCGGGCGCGGGCGAACCTGATGTAAGGCATCGTGGATGCCTTACCGGTTGGCGCGGTTAAACACGAATATCCGCAGGGCCGTGGATAAGCGCTTCAATGCGTGTGCCGGTGGCGCGCTCCTCGTTGCTGAACCCGTCGTAGTCGGCCAGGTTGGCAAAACGGATACCGGTCAGTTGCTCTATCTGAATCACGCTGCGCTGGTAGGTTCTGAGCTGGCCAAATATCAGGTCAAGCTCACCCAGCTCGCGGCTTTGGTCAATCATGTAAGCGCTGGCGGATGGCTTGCCGTCGTCGCTGAGGTAGGCGACCACTTTCCAAAATGCTTTGGGGATTTTAACCCCACGGTACACGCGGTCGTCGTCAGCCAACACTGGCCCGGTAAACACCGTTGCGCGTGCTTTCCAGCGGCGGGTGTTATCAAGGATGTAGTCCTCAAGTTCCAGCCAGGTCTTTTGGTTGAAGGCGCTCATCTGCGGCGAGCAGTTGGTGAAATGGAAGGTGTCGGCGTTGGCGGTTTTCGCCTCCTCGCCCCAATTGGGGTCTTGTCGGCGCACCAGGTGGCCGCGGTCCAGGCCATTGCTGGTGTAAAGCTCTTCGCCTATCTGGGCGGTGATGGGCAAACGGCCATCGTATGCCCAGACGTCATTGCTGCGAATAATATCGACCTGCTGGCCCCCGTCGATATTGACGCCCACGTAAAGCGCCAGGCGCCGCGAACGCGACATCGTCACCGAGAAATGCGTGTAGTCCAGACGCTCCCCGCCGCCTTCCAGCGGCTGCACATCCTCGGCGATTGAATCAGCCACCGTGGGCCACGGCACCGCAAAGCTGCCGAGAAAGTCTTGCGCATAACCGCGCCGGTTCTGCAGCTCTTTGGCCTTGGTGACACGTGGTTGGGACGCGCGGGCCTCAAGGTTGGCGATTGCCGGGTTGGCCGCGATCAGCGGGCGCAGATCGGCGAGTCTGGGGCGGTGTAACAGGTCGACAGTGGCTTTACGGGCGGGCATCGGACGTTCCTCACGGGGCTCGAATCCACACAACTGCAACATAATTTGATGACATTAATGGGTACACATAGCCATCGGCCGACTACCCTGAAAGAACCACCCGAACAGTAGTCATTCGCAAAAATGGAGTCAGCCAATGTGTGTTCGCCACCCCCGCAACCCGGTTTTCTGCTTGATCCCGCCTTATATTCTTGAGCAAATCATGCGCAACGGTGACAAGGCTCAACGCGAAATTGCCTTGCGTACACGCGCTAAAGACAGCACGTTCCGATCATTACGCATGGCCGCGGTGCCGGCCAAAGGCCAGGCGCGCATGCTGCTGGCTGCGGGGGCGAGCAAACGGCGCTCGATCTACAGCGCCGACGGCAGCGAAGCACTGCCGGGCACCCTGATGCGCGGCGAAGGCCAGCCAGCCAAGGGTGACGCAGCGGTCGACGAGGCCTACGATGGGTTGGGCGCCACGTTCGATTTTTTCGACGAGGTGTTCGACCGCAATTCCATCGACGATGCCGGTATGGCGCTGGACGCTACCGTGCACTTTGGCAAGAATTACAACAACGCTTTCTGGAATTCGACCCAGATGGTTTTTGGTGATGGGGATGGGCAGTTATTCAACCGGTTCACCATCGCGCTCGAAGTGATCGGCCATGAGTTGACGCATGGCGTCACCGAGGATGAGGCCAAGCTGATGTATTTTAATCAGTCGGGCGCGTTGAACGAGTCCGTGTCGGACGTGTTCGGCTCACTGATCAAGCAATATGCGTTGAAGGAAAAAGCCCAGGACGCCGATTGGTTGGTCGGCAAAGGGCTGTTTACCCCAAAAATCAACGGCGTCGCGCTGCGCTCGATGAAGGCCCCCGGCACCGCGTTTGACGACAAACTGTTGGGCAAGGACCCGCAGCCGGGGCATATGGATGATTTTGTGCACACCTACGACGACAATGGCGGCGTGCATATTAATTCCGGTATCCCCAACCATGCGTTCTATCAAGTCGCCACCAGGATTGGCGGTTTCGCCTGGGAGAAAGCCGGGCGTATCTGGTATGACACCTTGCGTGATTCGCGGCTGCGGCCGAACTCGGGTTTTTTGCGTTTTGCACGCATCACCCACGATATTGCCGGTCAACTTTACGGTGTGAACAAGGCGGAGCAGAAGGCGGTCAAGGAAGGCTGGGCGGCGGTTGGCATTAATGTCTGACACACCACTTGGGCAATGAGGTATAGCCATGCAAATTTCGATCAAGGAAAACGGCGGCCCGGCGTTTTTTCCGGGTTTGGCTAAACCTCGTACGGTGCGCCTGGACGCGCTGCCCGAGCCGGACCAGCAGGAATTGCGGCAACTGATCGAAGCCTCAAACTTCTTTCAGTTGCCGCAAAGCACAGCCCCGGACCGCTGCAAGCCAGGCCAGGTGCATTACACCCTGACCGTCACCGAAGGCGAGCGTGAACACACGGTGTGCATGGAGGCACCGGTGAAATCGCAGGCACTGGACGGGCTGGTGCAGTGCGTGAGGCGGCACATTCGCAGCTGACGCCGTGTCGCCACGGCGCTTGGCTTAGGTGCGGTCCAGCCACACCGTTTGCGCGTTGCAGAATTCGCGCACACCAAAGTGCGACAGTTCACGCCCGAACCCGCTCTTTTTCACACCGCCAAAGGCCACACGCGGGTCGGACACGCTGAAGGCATTGACGAACACGCCGCCGGTTTCCAACTGGTTAGCGATGTCGCGTGCCTTCGCCGAATCAGTGGTGAAGATACTGGCCGTCAGGCCGAACTCACTGTCGTTGGCCAGGGCCACCGCGTGGTCGGCGTCGCGGGCGGTGATGATCGAGGCCACCGGGCCAAACAGCTCCTGTTTGAACGAGGTCATTTGGTCGGTGACATTCGTCAGCACGGTCGGTGCATAGTAATTGCCGGCGCCGGGTACTTTGTCGCCGCCCAGCAGCAGGCTCGCGCCTTCTTCCAGGGTGGCCTGCACCTGGCCGTGCAACTCGTCGCGCAGGTCAAAGCGGGCCATGGGGCCGATGTAAGTGCGGGTGGCGGTCGGGTCGCCCATTACCAGCGCGCGGCTGGCTTCAAGGAATTTAGCGGTGAACGCTTCGACCACGCCGGCTTCGATGATCAGGCGTTTGGCGGCGGCGCAGACTTGGCCGCTGTTCTGGAAGCGGCCGATCACCGCGGCCTGCACGGCGGCGTCGAGGTCGGCGTCATTGAGTACGATAAACGGGTCGGAGCCGCCCAGTTCGAGCACGCATTTTTTCAACGCGGCGCCCGCCTGCGAGCCGATGGCCATGCCAGCGCGCACGCTGCCGGTGAGGGTGACGGCGGCGATGCGTGGGTCGGCGATGGCGTTGGACACGCCGTCCTGGGTCACGTTGAGCACTTCGAACAGGCCTTCAGCGAAGCCGGCTTTTTGGAACGCCGCTTTCATCAGGTACGCGCTGCCCATCACGTTTGGCGCATGTTTGAGCACATAAGTATTGCCGGCGAGCAGGGTCGGCACGGCGCCGCGCAGCACTTGCCATACCGGAAAATTCCACGGCATTACGGCGAGTATCGGGCCTAGCGGGCGGTATTCGATGTGCGCAGTGCCGTTGTCCACCTGGGTCGGTTCCGGCGCAAGCATGGCCGGGCCGTGGGCGGCGTACCATTCGCTGAGGTGTGCGCATTTTTCGATTTCGGCACGCGCCTGAGCGATGGGCTTGCCCATTTCCAGGGTGATCATTTGCGCCATTTCTTCGGCTTGCTCACGCAGCGCACCGGCCAGGGCCAAGAGCAATTCGGCGCGCTGGCTGACCGGCTGGCGGCGCCAGGTGCGGAATGCGCCGGTGGCGCGGTTGAGCGTCGCGTCCAGTTGCGCCTCGGTTTCGTAGGGGTAGCTGCTGACGGTTTCGCCGTTGGCGGGGTTGATCGATAAAGCGTGGGTCTGCTGAGAAATAGCGTTCATGGCACCGTCCTGCTGAATGAGTGGAATGGAGTCAGCCTACGGGGGTGCATGTTTTCTGGAAACTGAATAATATTAAGCAATACGTTCACGATTGGAGAATGACTTGGACCTGGTGCAGCTGGAAATCTTCAAGGCCGTTGCCGAGCAAGGCAGCATCAGCGCCGCCGCGCAGTTGATTCACCGCGTGCCGTCGAACCTGACCACGCGCATCAAGCAACTGGAGGAGGACTTGGGCGTGCAATTGTTTATCCGCGAGAAGAGCCGCCTGCGGCTGTCGCCAGCCGGGTGGAATTTCCTCGGCTACACGCGGCGTATTCTCGACCTGGTGCAAGAAGCCCGCGCGACGGTGGCGGGGGATGAGCCTCAGGGCGCATTCGCGTTGGGGTCACTGGAGAGCACGGCGGCGGTGCGAATTCCCGCGTTGCTCGCGGCTTACAACCAAAAACACACCAAGGTCGAGCTGGACCTGAGCACCGGGCCGTCGGGTACGATGATCGAAGGCGTGTTATCGGGGCGGCTGGCGGCGGCGTTCGTCGATGGCCCGGTGTTGCATGCGACGCTGGAAGGGGTGGCGGTGTTTGAAGAGGAAATGGTGGTGATCGCACCGCTGCATCACGCGCCCATTACCCGCGGCCAGGATGTGGCGGGGGAGAGCATTTACACCTTTCGTTCCAATTGCTCGTACCGGCATCACTTCGAGCGCTGGTTTTCACAGGACGGTGCGGTGCCGGGCAAAATCTGCGAGATGGAGTCTTACCACGCATGCTCGCCTGCGTCAGTGCAGGCGCCGGCCTGGCGCTGATGCCGCGCAGCATGCTGGAAAGCATGCCGGGGTTTACCGCGGTAAGTGTGTGGCCGTTGGCCGACAATTTTCGCACGTTGCACACGTGGCTGATCTGGCGCCGGGGCACCGTGTCGCAGAGTTTGAACAGCTTTGTGAAGTTGCTTGAGGAACGGGGTCTGGAAACCCCATAAAACGCCTGTGGGCGTGTGTTCAGCCGCCGAACTGAAAGGTGCCCATTGCCAGCTTGGCCATTATCGCGGTCGCGCCCAATTGCACCAGCCACAAGGCCAATCCGCCGAGGAACACCCCGAGCGCCACTTGCAGCACCAGGCTTTTCTGGCGCTTGGGTTGCGGCGCGCGCGGGGTAAAGTCGTGCAGTTCGTCGCGGTCGGCACGCAGGTCCAGGTCGTCGTCTCTCATAGGGCTCTCACAGCAAAGGGGCAGTCGGGGGTTCAGTCTAACGGGTTGTTGTGGCCCACAACAAAAAAAGGGGAAGCCATTGGCTTCCCCTTCGTACAGCCTTGCAGGCTTACAGCACTTGAACAATCGCCTGGGTCACAGCACCAATGTTCGACTGGTTCAGCGCCGCCACACAAATACGCCCGGTGTCGAGCGCGTAGATACCAAACTCGCTGCGCAAGCGCGTCACTTGCTCAACGCTCAGGCCGGAGTAGGAGAACATCCCGCGCTGGCGGCCGACGAAGCTGAAGTCGTGGCCCGGTGCGGCCTTGGCCAGTTCGGCGACCATCTGCTCGCGCATGCCACGGATGCGCAGGCGCATTTCGGCCAGTTCGGCTTCCCACTGGGCGCGCAGCTCGGGGTTGTTCAACACCGCCGCCACGATCGCTGCACCGTGGGTGGGCGGGTTGGAGTAGTTGGTGCGGATCACACGCTTGACCTGCGACAGGATACGCGCGCTTTCTTCTTTGGATTCGCTGACGATCGACAGCGCGCCCACGCGTTCGCCGTACAGCGAGAACGACTTGGAGAACGAGCTGGACACAAAGAAGGTCAGGCCCGATTCAGCGAACAGGCGCACGGCAGCGGCGTCTTCGTGGATGCCGTCGCCAAAGCCTTGATAGGCCATGTCGAGGAACGGCACCAGGTTCTTCGCCTTGACCACATTCAGCACGTCTTGCCAGTCGGCCGGGCTCAGGTCGACGCCGGTTGGGTTATGGCAGCAGGCGTGCAGCACCACGATGGACTGTGGCGGCAGGGCGTTGAGGTCTTCGAGCAGGCCGGCACGGTTGACGTCGTGGGTGGCAGCATCGTAGTAGCGATAGTTCTGCACCGGGAAACCGGCGGTTTCGAACAGCGCGCGGTGGTTTTCCCAGCTCGGGTCGCTGATGGCCACCACGGCGTTCGGCAGCAGTTGCTTGAGGAAGTCGGCGCCGATTTTCAGCGCGCCGGTGCCGCCCACGGCTTGGGCAGTGATCACGCGGCCAGCGCTCAGCAGCGGCGAGTCAGCACCGAACAGCAGCGTTTGCACGGCTTGGTCGTAAGCCACGATGCCGTCGATCGGCAGGTAGCCACGGGCGGCGTGTTGCGCCACGCGAACGGCTTCCGCTTCGGCAACGGCACGCAAGAGTGGAATCTTCCCCTCTTCGTTGCAGTAAACGCCCACGCCAAGGTTGACCTTGGTGGTTCGTGTGTCGGCGTTGAATGCTTCGTTGAGGCCCAGGATTGGATCGCGTGGTGCCATTTCGACAGCGGAGAACAGGCTCATTTTTGCGGCAGCTCTATGGGGGAAGGGAGGGACGTGTCGCGCTCCAGCCGAATGCACTAGAGCGGTGCACAAACGGGGAGCTAGTATAAAGGCCCGCACCGCGCAGGGCGACCACCGAAACGGATTTTAGGCCAAGTTTTTCGGTTTATTTGCCGACGGTTAGCCTCACTGCCACCTTGATCGTAGACGGCAAGTAGGACGATTGCCTTGAAACCCGTCACATTCGCCTCCACTTCTACAGCTATCATGGTTTTTTCCTGCAACCTGCGATGACTATTCGCGGGTCGCTGAGCTTTTTTCGTCCTCGGCGGTGTCCAGCCTGGGGTGACTTGAAAGAGGTACGTTATGTCGGATTTCCAGCTCGTCACCCGTTTTGAACCCGCCGGCGATCAACCCGAAGCCATTCGCCAGATGGTCGAAGGCATCGAAGCCGGCCTGGCGCATCAGACGCTGCTCGGGGTGACCGGGTCGGGCAAGACCTTCAGCATCGCCAACGTGATTGCGCAGATTAACCGCCCCACGCTGGTGCTGGCGCCGAACAAAACCCTGGCTGCGCAGCTTTACGGCGAGTTCAAGGCGTTCTTCCCGAACAACGCGGTGGAGTATTTCGTTTCTTATTACGACTACTACCAGCCCGAAGCCTATGTGCCGTCTTCCGATACTTTTATCGAGAAGGATGCGTCGATCAACGACCACATCGAGCAGATGCGGTTGTCGGCGACCAAGGCGTTGCTGGAGCGCAAAGACGCGATCATCGTGACCACGGTGTCGTGCATCTATGGCTTGGGCAGCCCGGAAACCTATTTGAAGATGGTGCTGCACGTCGACCGCGGCGACAAACTCGACCAGCGCGAACTGCTGCGCCGCCTGACCAGTTTGCAGTACACGCGCAACGACATGGACTTCGCCCGTGCGACCTTCCGTGTGCGCGGCGATGTGATCGACATCTACCCGGCGGAATCCGACCTGGAAGCGATCCGCATCGAGCTGTTTGACGATGAAGTCGAGAGCCTGTCGGCCTTCGACCCGTTGACCGGCGAAGTCATCCGCAAGCTGCCACGCTTCACCTTCTACCCGAAAAGCCACTACGTGACCCCGCGTGAAACCCTGATGGGCGCCATCGAGGGCATCAAGGTCGAGTTGGCCGAACGCCTGGAATACCTGCGTTCCAATAACAAACTGGTAGAAGCCCAGCGCCTTGAGCAACGCACGCGCTTCGACCTGGAGATGATCCTCGAACTGGGTTACTGCAACGGCATCGAAAACTATTCGCGCTACCTCTCGGGCCGCGAGTCCGGGGCGCCTCCGCCGACGCTTTACGATTACCTGCCGCCAGACGCCTTGCTGGTGATTGACGAGTCGCACGTCAGCGTGCCGCAAGTCGGCGCGATGTATAAGGGCGACCGTTCGCGTAAAGAGACGCTGGTGGAGTACGGCTTTCGTCTGCCGTCGGCGCTGGACAACCGGCCGATGCGCTTTGACGAGTGGGAAGCCATCAGCCCGCAGACGATTTTTGTGTCTGCTACGCCCGGCAACTATGAAGCCGAGCATGCCGGCCGTGTGATTGAGCAAGTGGTACGGCCGACTGGCCTGGTAGACCCGCAAATCGAGATCCGCCCGGCGTTGACGCAGGTGGACGACTTGCTGTCGGAAATCCACAAGCGTGTGGCGCTCGAAGAGCGCGTGCTGGTCACCACGCTGACCAAACGCATGTCCGAAGACTTGACCGACTACCTGGCCGACCACGGCGTGCGCGTGCGTTATTTGCACTCGGACATCGACACCGTGGAGCGCGTCGAGATTATCCGCGACCTGCGCCTCGGTACCTTTGACGTGTTGGTGGGGATCAACCTGCTGCGTGAAGGTTTGGACATGCCGGAAGTGTCGCTGGTGGCGATTCTGGATGCCGACAAGGAAGGCTTCCTGCGCTCCGAGCGTTCGCTGATCCAGACCATCGGCCGTGCGGCGCGTAACCTCAATGGTCGGGCGATTCTCTACGCCGACCGCATCACCGGCTCCATGGAGCGCGCGATTGGCGAGACCGATCGGCGGCGCGACAAGCAGATCGCGTTTAACCTGGCCAATGGCATTACCCCAAAGGGTGTGTTCAAGGACGTCGCCGACATCATGGAAGGCGCCACCGTGCCTGGCTCGCGCAGCAAGAAGCGCAAAGGCATGGCCAAGGCCGCCGAAGAGAGCGCCAAGTACGAAAACGAGCTGCGTTCGCCGAGTGAGATCACCAAGCGTATCCGCCAGTTGGAAGAGAAGATGTACCAGTTGGCGCGCGATCTTGAGTTTGAGGCGGCGGCGCAAACGCGTGACGAGATCGGCAAGTTGCGTGAGCGCTTGTTGGCCGTTTGATCTGCGCTGACCGGGCTTGCCGTATCGCGAGCAAGCCCGCTCCCACACTGTGACCGTGTTCACCCGCGCTGGAGCCTGACCACCTGGGGCTGTTACCATTCGCCCCTTGTTTGAATTTTCAGCTTTATCGCCCATTCGAGACCTGCCATGACCACCGTCCGCACGCGCATTGCGCCATCGCCTACTGGGGATCCCCACGTCGGTACTGCTTACATCGCCCTGTTCAACTACTGCTTTGCCAAGCAGCACGGCGGTGAATTCATCCTGCGGATCGAAGACACTGACCAGGTGCGTTCCACCCGTGAGTCGGAACAGCAGATCTTCGACGCCTTGCGCTGGTTGGGCATTACCTGGGCGGAAGGCCCGGACGTAGGCGGCCCGCACGGCCCGTATCGTCAAAGCGAACGCAGCGACATCTATAAGCAGTACACCCAGCAACTGGTCGACATGGGCCATGCGTTCCCGTGTTTCTGCACCAGCGAAGAGTTGGACCAGATGCGCGCCGAGCAACAGGCGCGTGGCGAAACCCCGCGTTACGATGGCCGCGCATTGCTGTTGTCGCCCGAAGAAGTGGCGCAGCGCCTGGCCGCCGGCGAACCGCATGTGATCCGCATGAAGGTGCCGAGCGAGGGCGTGTGCGTGGTGCCGGACATGCTGCGCGGTGACGTCGAGATCCCGTGGGACCGCATGGACATGCAAGTGCTGATGAAGACCGACGGTCTGCCGACGTACTTTCTGGCCAACGTGGTCGACGACCACCTGATGGGCATCACTCATGTACTGCGCGGCGAAGAATGGCTGCCGTCGGCGCCAAAACTGATCCTGCTCTACGAGTACTTCGGCTGGGAACAACCGCAACTGTGCTACATGCCGCTGCTGCGTAACCCGGACAAGAGCAAGCTGTCCAAGCGCAAGAACCCAACCTCGGTGACCTTTTACGAGCGCATGGGCTTCATGCCCGAAGCGATGCTCAACTACCTGGGCCGCATGGGGTGGTCGATGCCGGACGAGCGCGAGAAGTTCTCGCTGCAGGAAATGGTCGACAACTTCGACTTGTCGCGCGTCTCCCTCGGCGGGCCGATCTTCGACATCGAGAAGCTGTCGTGGCTCAACGGCCAATGGCTGCGTGACCTGCCAGTGGACGAGTTCGCCAGCCGCGTGCAGCAGTGGGCGTTGAACCCCGAGTACATGATGAAGATTGCACCGCTGGTGCAGGGCAGGGTGGAGACGTTCAGCCAGGTCGCACCGTTGGCCAGCTTCTTCTTTGCCGGCGGCGTGAGCCCGGATGCCAAGCTGTTTGAATCGAAGAAACTCTCGGGCGATCAGGTTCGCCAGTTGATGCAGTTGATCTTGTGGAAGCTCGAAAGCCTGCGCCAGTGGGAGAAGGATGCGATCACCGCGACGATTCAGGCGGTGGTGGAGTCGCTGGAGCTGAAATTGCGCGATGCCATGCCGTTGATGTTTGCCGCGATCACCGGGCAGGCCAGTTCGGTGTCGGTACTTGATGCGATGGAAATTCTCGGCCCCGACCTGACGCGTTTCCGTCTGCGCCAAGCCCTTGATTTGCTTGGTGGTGTGTCGAAGAAAGAAAACAAGGAATGGGAAAAGCTGCTGGGCGCTATCGCTTAAGCAACGTGCTGTAACGATCAAACCCCGGTTTTCCGGGGTTTGATCGGTAAGTGATTGTTATCCCGGCAAAAAACTTTGAAAAATGTTGAAAATAAATTTGACAGCCTTCCAAAGCGCCATTAAGATTCGCCCCGTCCTCACCGATGAGGGGCTATAGCTCAGCTGGGAGAGCGCTTGCATGGCATGCAAGAGGTCAACGGTTCGATCCCGTTTAGCTCCACCAATTTGCACGTTCAAGGCCTGGCCACACGGGTTTTGAATTGATCAGATTTAATCTGGTCACGTTGTACAGAAGGTTTTGTCCCCTTCGTCTAGTGGCCTAGGACAC
>NZ_VUAZ01000089.1 GCF_009296165.1 Pseudomonas kitaguniensis
CATCGATCGATGCTCAGACGTACGTAGCTGTACATCGATCGATGCTCAGACGTACGTAGCTGTACATCGATCGATGCTCAGACGTACGTAGCTGTACATCGATCGATGCTCAGACGACAAAACAACTGTGGGAGGGGGCTTGCTCCCGATGGCGATGTGTCAGTCGACCTGAAAATGACTGATGCACTGCTATCGGGAGCAAGCCCCCTCCCACATGTTGACCAAGCGGCTGGTTAAGCGGCGATCGACAATTTCAGCTTGTTCATCGCGCTTTTCTCAAGCTGACGAATCCGCTCGGCCGACACGTTGTACTTCTGCGCCAGGTCGTGCAGCGTGGCTTTTTCTTCCGCCAGCCAGCGCTGGTAGAGGATGTCGCGGCTGCGGTCGTCGAGCACTTCCAGCGCTTCGTGCAGGTTGTGGTTGGAGTTGTCGCTCCAGTCGGCGTCTTCCAGTTGACGCGCGGGGTCGTACCGGTGGTCTTCCAGGTAGTTGGCCGGCGATTGGAAAGCGCTGTCGTCGTCCGCTTCGGCAGCCGGGTCGAAGGCCATGTCGTGACCGGTCAGGCGGCTTTCCATCTCGCGCACTTCACGCGGTTCAACACCGAGGCTTTCAGCCACGCGATGCACTTCTTCGTTGTTCAGCCACGCCAGGCGTTTTTTCTGGCTGCGCAGGTTGAAGAACAGCTTGCGCTGGGCCTTGGTGGTCGCGACTTTCACGATGCGCCAGTTGCGCAGGATGAACTCGTGAATTTCCGCCTTGATCCAGTGCACGGCAAACGACACCAGGCGCACGCCCATTTCCGGGTTGAAGCGCTTTACAGCCTTCATCAGGCCAACGTTACCTTCCTGGATCAGGTCAGCCTGAGCCAAGCCGTAGCCGCTATAGCTCCGGGCGATATGTACGACAAAACGCAGGTGGGCGAGCACCATCTGCCGAGCCGCCCCCAAATCCTGCTCATAATAGAGACTCTCGGCCAGTTCTCGCTCCTGCTCGGGCGTCAGCAATGGAATGCTGTTGACCGTATGCACATAAGCCTCCAGGTTCGCACCCGGGACCAACGCGTAAACAGGTTGCATAGAAGTGGTCATACGAAAAAACCTCCGACTCACATAACTCGTGCAGTTCAGCACTGCGAAAATTGACCGGGAACCGTAGGACAAGTTCCCTAAACCACTGATACGGTCAATACAAACGAAACCACATTAATCTGACGTTAACGCTTTCAAACTACTTCGGTGCCAGCTCACGTAAATGCCGTGCCACCGCAATCCAGGCACCGATATACCCCAACAATACCGCGCCAAGCAAGAGGCTCAATCCATCGGCGACCGGTACCCCGGCCAGGGCAAAATCACTGCCATACAAGCCGGCAAGCCCGACGACCGCGTCGTTCAGCCAGTCCAGGCCGAACGCCAGCACGCCCCAGGACAAAATCCCGGCACCGAAGCCATAAAGCGCGCCCATGTACAGAAAAGGCCGACGCACATAGCTGTCCGTGCCGCCGACCAGTTTAATCACTTCTATCTCGGTGCGACGGTTTTCAATATGAAGACGAATGGTATTGCCTATCACCAAAAGTAATGCAGACACCAACAACACCGTCAGGCCGAACACAAAGCGGTCACCCAGCTTGAGAATCGCGGCCAGGCGCTCTACCCAGACTAGATCAAGTTGCGCCTGTTGCACCTTGGGCATGTCTGCAAGCTTTTGTCGCAGGGCTTCAAGGGCAGGTTTGTCGACTTCATTCGGCGTCACCAGCACCACGCCCGGCAGCGGGTTCTGCGGCAGCTCTTTAAGCGCCTCGCCCAAACCGGATTGTTGCTGGAACTCCTCAAGCGCCTGGTCTCGGCTGATGTACTCGGCCTCCGCTACACCCGGCAGGTTCTTGATGTCATCGCGCAAGCTCTCGCCATCTTTGGCGCTGGCGTCGATGTTCAAATACAGCGAAATCTGCGCCGCGCGCTGCCAGGAACCGCCCAGGCGTTCGACATTATTAAGCAGCAGCGACAAGCCCATCGGCAGGCTCAAGGCCACGGCCATCACCAGGCAGGTGAAAAAGCTGCCGACCGGCTGCTTGCCGAGGCGGCGCAGGCTGTCGAGCAAGCTGGCGCGATGGCTTTCGATCCAGGCGCGCAGCAGCGTGCTGAAATCCGGGCCGTCGTCGTCGTCGCGTTTTTTCTTGCGTGGTTGCGGGTCGGCCGGTTTCGGCGCCACGCGTTCGGACACTTTAGGGCTGCGAGTGGCACTCATACGCCAGCCTCCCCGTCGCCGATCAGGCGGCCGCGTTGCAGGGTCAGCATGCGATGGCGCATACGCGCGATCAGTGCCAGGTCATGGCTGGCGATCAATACGCTGGTGCCCAGGCGGTTGATGTCTTCGAACACACCCATGATTTCCGCCGCCAAGCGCGGGTCGAGGTTGCCGGTGGGTTCGTCGGCCAGCAGCAACGCCGGGCGATGGACGATGGCGCGGGCAATACCGACGCGCTGTTGTTGGCCGGTGGACAAATCGCCAGGGTACAGATCGGTTTTGTCCGACAGCGCCACGCGCTCCAGAGCCGAATCCACACGCTTGACGATTTCGGCCTTCGACAGCCCAAGAATCTGCAGCGGCAAGGCAATGTTATTGAACACCGTGCGATCGAACAGCAATTGGTGGTTTTGAAACACCACGCCGATCTGGCGGCGCAGAAACGGAATCTGCGCATTGCTGATGGTGGCCAGGTCCTGGCCTGCCAGCAGTAACTTGCCGGTGGTCGGGCGTTCCATGGCCAGCAGCAAGCGCAGCAAGGTACTTTTGCCCGCGCCCGAGTGGCCGGTCACGAACAGGAATTCGCCGCGACGCACGCGAAAGCTCAGCTCATGCAAGCCCACATGCCCGTTGGCGTAGCGTTTACCGACCTGTTCGAATCGAATCATGAACGCTCCCGCTCGGCAAACAATGCCTGTACAAAGGGTTCGGCTTCAAAGGTGCGCAGGTCGTCGATGCCTTCACCGACACCGATATAACGAATCGGCAACCCGAACTGTTTAGCCAGCGCAAAGATCACGCCGCCTTTGGCCGTGCCGTCGAGCTTAGTCAACGCCAGGCCGGTGAGTTGCACCGTCTGGTTGAATTGCTTGGCCTGGCTGATGGCGTTCTGACCCGTACCGGCGTCGAGCACCAGCAATACTTCGTGCGGCGCGTCTGCGTCGAGCTTGCCGATCACGCGGCGAACTTTCTTCAGCTCTTCCATCAAGTTGTCTTTGGTGTGCAGGCGGCCAGCGGTGTCGGCGATCAACACGTCAATGTTGCGCGCCTTGGCGGCTTGCACAGCATCAAAGATCACCGACGCAGAGTCGGCGCCAGTGTGCTGGGCGATGACCGGAATATTGTTGCGCTCGCCCCACACTTGCAACTGCTCCACGGCAGCGGCGCGGAAGGTGTCACCGGCGGCGAGCATGACTTTCTTGCCCTCCAACTGCAGCTTTTTAGCCAGCTTGCCGATGGTGGTAGTTTTGCCGGCGCCGTTGACGCCGACCACCAGAATCACGAACGGTTTGTTCGGGGTGATCACCAGCGGCGCTTCTACGGGCTTGAGCATCGCCGCCAGTTCAGCTTGCAGCGATTTGTAGAGCGCGTCGGCGTCCGTCAACTGCTTGCGCGCGACCTTCTGCGTCAGACTCTGGATGATCACCGCAGTGGCTTCGACGCCCACGTCAGCGGTCAACAGGCGGGTTTCGATGTCTTCCAGCAACTCGTCATCAATGACCTTCTTGCCGAGAAACAGGCTGGCCATGCCTTCGCCGATGCTCGCGCTGGTCTTGCTCAGGCCTTGCTTGAGACGGCTGAAGAACCCGGTTTTGCTGGTTTCGACGGCAGCCACGACAGGCGCAGGCGCAACCGGCGGTTCGATAATTGCGGGGGCGGCCGCCGCCACTACAGGCGCAGACTCGACGACTACCGGCGCAGGCACTTCGACGGCTGGCAGTACGTCTGCCACAACGTGCTGCGGCTCAACCACGACCGGAATCGGCGGCGCAACGTGCTCAGCCTGCACATCTTCAACCAACGCTACGGGCTCTTCTGCCACCGGCAAGGTCGGCCATGGCGTGTGGTCGGGCGCAGGTTCAGGCGCGGCCTCAACCACCGGCTGCAACACCGGCTCGGCCATCGGCAACACCACGGGCTCCGGAATTTCGGCAACCGGCACGGCGTCTAGCAGCGGTTCAGGGATTGGCTCAGGTTGAACCTGCGGCTGTTCGACGACGGTTTCCTGCGGCTTCTTGCGCAGCCATCCGAACAGGCCTTTTTTCTCGCCAGCCGCAGCTGGGCTCTTCTTGTCGTCGTTGGAACCAAACATGGAGGACGGCTATCTCAAAGTGGCGATGCGCCAGGGCGCCTCGGTAAATAAATTCGATGCAGAACAGACTGTTTTAACGCTCGCTTGTTCATGCGCAACATTTTGTAAGGCGTAAATAAAGGCCTTAACGAATCGTTTCAATATAGGACTGAAGCGATAAAATCGTCGAAAAGTGGCGGATCGTCGGGAAAACCCGGCGCCAACTGCCACATTCCTACGACTGAACCTTGGACAAGATGACTGCCACAGTGGCCGTGTCCAAATCGGATCAGTATCCTAGCACCTCCTCGCCCGCCGACGCTAAGACCACGCGGGCAGCTCAACAGGTTTAAAAACGAATGAATGCTCTAGCCCGCCGCGCCGCAGGCCTGCTGCTCGGCACAGTTTGTCTGCCCCTTTCAGCTTTGGCTGCCGACCCACAACCCACGCATGAATTCACTCTGGATAACGGCCTCAAGGTGGTCGTGCGCGAAGACCATCGCGCGCCGGTGGTGGTTTCCCAGGTGTGGTACAAGGTCGGTTCGAGCTACGAAACCCCTGGCCAGACCGGTTTGTCCCACGCGCTGGAACACATGATGTTCAAGGGCAGCGCAAAAATCGGCCCCGGTGAAGCCTCGCTGATCCTGCGCGATTTGGGCGCCGAAGAAAATGCGTTCACCAGTGACGACTACACCGCCTACTACCAAGTGCTGGCCCGTGATCGCCTGGGCGTCGCCTTCGAACTGGAAGCCGACCGCATGGCCAGCCTGCGCCTGCCGGCCGACGAGTTCAGCCGCGAGATCGAGGTGATCAAGGAAGAGCGCCGCCTGCGCACCGACGACAACCCGATGTCCAAGGCTTTTGAGCGCTTCAAGGCCATGGCGTATCCGGCCAGCGGCTACCACACGCCGACCATCGGCTGGATGGCTGACCTTGAACGCATGAAGATTGAAGAGCTGCGCCACTGGTACCAATCCTGGTATGTACCGAACAACGCCACGCTGGTGGTGGTCGGCGACGTCACCCCGGACGAGGTGAAGAACCTGGCCCAGCGATACTTCGGCCCAATCCCCAAGCGTGATGTGCCGCCGGCCAAGATCCCGCTGGAACTGGCCGAGCCCGGTGAGCGCTTGCTGACGATGCATGTTCAGACGCAACTGCCCAGTGTGATTCTTGGTTTCAACGTGCCGGGCCTGGCCACCGCCGAAGACAAACGTTCGGTGCAAGCGCTGCGCCTGATTTCGGCCCTGCTGGATGGCGGCTACAGCGCGCGTATTTCCGAGCAACTGGAACGCGGCGAAGAACTGGTTTCCGCCGCTTCCACCCGCTATGACGCGTACACCCGTGGCGACAGCTTGTTCAGCCTTTCGGCCACACCGAACCAGCAAAAGAAAAAGACCATTGCGCAAGCCGAAGCGGGCCTGTGGCGCCTGCTGGATGAGTTAAAAGCCAAGCCGCCGACCGCCGCAGAACTTGAGCGTATCCGCGCCCAAGTGATTGCCGGCGTGGTCTATCAGCGTGACTCCATCACCAGCCAGGCCACGGCCATTGGCTCGCTGGAAACCGTCGGCCTGTCCTGGAAGCTGATGGACACTGAACTGGCCGACCTGCAAAGCGTGACCCCGGAAGACATCCAGAAGGCTGCGCGCACCTATTTCACCCGCGAACGTTTGAGCGTCGCCCATGTTTTGCCTGAGGAGACCGCTCATGAGTGATCGCAAAAGCACCCGCCTGATTTTCCCCGGCCTGGTGATCGTCACCCTGATCGCCGCCAGCGCCGTGTACTTCCTGCGCCCAAGCGAGTCCGTTGCCAGCCAGGCGCTGGACAAGGCTCAATCGACGAACACACTGCAATCGCTGGCGGAGCTGGACGGCAAGGCGCCGACCAACCGCAAGCTCGACGTACAAACCTGGACCACCTCCGAGGGCGCCAAGGTGCTGTTCGTCGAAACCCATGAACTGCCGATGTTCGACCTGCGCATTCTGTTCGCCGCGGGCAGCAGCCAGGACGGCAATACGCCCGGCGTGGCGCTGCTGACCAACGCCATGCTCAACGAAGGCGTACCGGGCAAGGATGTCAGCCAGATCGCCAGCGGGTTTGAAGGCCTGGGCGCTGATTTTGGCAATGGCGCTTTCCGCGACATGGCACTGGTGTCGCTGCGCAGCCTGAGCGATAGCGATAAACGCGACGCTGCCCTGGCGCTGTTTGACGACGTGATCGGCAAGCCGACCTTCCCGGCCGGCTCACTGGCGCGCATCAAGAACCAGATCCTTGCGGGTTTTGAATACCAGAAGCAGAACCCGGCCAAGCTGGCCAGCCTTGAACTGTTCAAGCGCCTGTACGGTGACCACCCTTACGCGCACCCGAGCGAAGGCACGCCCGAGAGCGTTCCGGCAATTACCCTGGCGCAGTTGCAGGCGTTCCACGCCAAGGCTTACGCCGCGGGTAATGCGGTGATTGCCGTGGTAGGCGACCTGACCCGCGCCGAGGCTGAGGCGATGACGGCGAAGGTGTCGGCGTCGCTGCCCAAAGGCCCGGCCATGTCGAAGATCGCCCAGCCGACCGAGCCGAAAGCCGGCCTGAGCCATATCGAGTTCCCGTCCAAGCAAACGCACCTGCTGTTCGCCCAATTGGGCATCGACCGCGCCGACCCGGACTACGCGGCCTTGTCGTTGGGCAACCAGATACTCGGCGGCGGTGGTTTCGGCACCCGCTTGATGAGCGAAGTGCGCGAGAAACGCGGCCTGACCTACGGCGTGTATTCCGGCTTCTCGCCGATGCAAGTGCGTGGCCCGTTCATGATCAACCTGCAAACCCGCGCCGAAATGAGCGGCGGCACCCTGCGCCTGGTCGAGGATGTGTTGGCCGACTACCTCAAGACCGGCCCGACGCAAAAAGAGCTGGATGACGCCAAGCGCGAGCTGGCCGGCAGCTTCCCGCTGTCGACCGCAAGCAACGCCGATATTGTCGGGCAGTTGGGCGCCATGGGTTTCTACAACCTGCCGCTGAGCTATCTGGAAGATTTCATGAAACAATCGCAAGCCCTGACCGTAGAGCAGGTCAAGGCTGCAATGAACAAACACTTGAGCGCCGACAAGATGGTCATCGTGACCGCCGGCCCGACGATTGCGCAAAAGCCACTACCGCCCCCCACTGATAAACCTGCCGAGCAGCCGCTCGGGGTTCCGGAGCATTAATGGCAAGTTCATCTCGCCCGAAAAAACCTGTCCACAACGTGCATAACGGTGTGGGCCAACTGCGCATCATTGGTGGCGAATGGGGCAGCCGCAAGCTGAGCTTCCCTGACGTCGTGGGCCTGCGCCCAACGCCGGACCGCGTGCGTGAAACCCTGTTCAACTGGCTCGCGCCGTACATCGGCGGGGCCAAGGTGCTGGACCCGTTTGCCGGCAGCGGCGCGCTGTTTCTGGAGGCGCTGTCCCGTGGCGCAGCCCAGGCCCAGGCGCTGGACGCGAGCAATGTGGCCGTTTCCAGCCTCAAGGAACACTTGGGCACCCTGCGCTGCACCACCGGCCAGGTGCAAACTGCCGACGCGTTGCGCTACCTGGAAACCCAGCCGGCCACCGCATACGACGTTGTGTTCCTCGACCCGCCGTTCAACCAGAACCTGTTGCCCACCGTGTGCGCATTGCTGGAAGAGCGTCAATGGCTGGCCGCGGATGCGTGGGTTTACACTGAAAGCGAAACTGCGCCGTCTACTCTCGGCCTGCCGGGGAGCTGGCGCCTGCACCGCGAGCAAAAATCCGGCCGGTGTATTACGCGCTGTGGCACCGTTTTGTCGAAAGCGCTGCGTAAGCGCTTTTGTGGCGAGCGGGCTTGCCACAACTAGCCCGCTCATCACAGAGAGTTTGTTCGCAACGAGACGTTCATGACCCCTTCCGTCGACCTGTTCAAACCCGCCTTCGGCCTCGGCAACCCTCACGCGCAAACGCTGTGGGGGCCGCTACTGCGCCCCACCACGCACATCGAGCGCCAGCGCGAGCGGCTGTGGCTGGACGACGGCGACTTTCTCGACCTTGACTGGCATGGCCCGCACGACGCGCAAGCGCCGTTGGTGCTGGTGCTGCATGGGCTGACCGGGTCGTCCAATTCGCCCTACGTGGCTGGCCTGCAAAAAGTTCTCGCTGCTCAAGGCTGGGCCAGCGCAGCGTTGAACTGGCGCGGCTGCTCCGGCGAGCCCAACCTGTTGGCACGCAGTTATCACTCGGGCGCCAGCGAAGACCTGGCAGCAGCGATTGCACACCTGCGTACCAAGCGGCCGTTGGCGCCGCTGTATGCCGTGGGTTATTCGCTGGGCGGTAATGTACTGCTCAAACACCTGGGCGAAACCGGCCTGGCCTGCGGACTGCAAGGCGCGGCAGCGGTGTCGGTGCCGTTTCGTCTGGATCAGTGTGCGGATCGCATTGGGCTGGGGTTTTCGCGGGTTTATCAAAAGCACTTTATGCGCGAGATGCTCGCGTATATCCGCGTTAAACAAAGGCGTTTTCTAGAGGATGGCCGTGCTGACGGGCTGAAAACCCTGGAGTCACTCGGTTCGCTTGAAAAGATGCGCACGTTCTGGGACTTCGACGGGCGTGTGACCGCGCCGCTGCACGGTTTCCTCAGTGCCGAGGACTATTACCACCACGCGTCGAGTCGGTATTACCTCGGTGAAATCCGCACGCCGACGTTGATTATCCAGGCCGCCGATGACCCGTTCGTGTTCGCCCACAGCTTGCCCGAGGCCAGCGAACTGTCGGCGTGCACCGAGTTCGAGTTGCTGGCCAAAGGCGGGCATGTGGGGTTTGTCGATGGTTCGCTGAAACAGCCAGGTTACTACCTCGAACGACGCATACCTCAGTGGCTGCTGACACAACACCGTCGCCAGTCACCATAGATCGTTGGAACGATCAGTACGATCAGTCGCCGGTAGCAATTGCCCGCGCCGGGTCGGTAATCCACTCGCTCCACGAGCCCGCATACAGTTTGCCCAACGGATAACCCGCCAGGCTCAGGGCGAACAGGTTATGGCAGGCCGTTACGCCCGAACCGCAATACGCCACCAGCGCATCCGGTGAACGGCCCTGCAACTGCGCAGCGAAGCGCTGCTTGAGCTGCTGCGCCGGAAGAAAACGGCCATCGCTGCTCAGGTTTTCATTGAAGGCTGCGCATTGCGCACCGGGAATGTGCCCGGCGATCGGATCAATGGGCTCCACGTCGCCACGAAAACGCGGCTGGGCGCGCGCGTCAATCAACGTCATGCCGGGTTCGCCCAAGCGTTTTTGCAACTGCTCGGCGTCCAGCAGCAGGCGGTTGTCTGGCGTGCCCGCGAAAGTCCCCGGCTCAACCACCGGCGCGTCCAGGCTCAGCGGGAAACCGGCCGAGTGCCAGGCCTTCAGACCACCGTCCAGCACAAACACGCCCTCGCGCTTGCCCAACCAGGCCAACAGCCACCAGGCGCGGGCGGAAAAGGCGCCAGGGCCGTCGTCATACAGCACAACGTGCGTGTCGGCGTTGACGCCCCAAGCCCGCAGTTGCTGAACCAGCGTGTCTGCCGCTGGCAGCGGGTGGCGACCTGTCACGCCTTTGGTGACCGGGCCACTGAGGTGCCGTTCCAGGTCGGCATATTGCGCGCCCTCGATATGCCCTTCGGCATAACTGCAACGCCCGTAGTCCGGGTCTTCCAGGGCAAAACGGCAATCCAGAATCACCAGAGCGCCGCGCTGTTGGCGCTCGTTCAATTGCTGCGGGCTGATCAGTTGGGCAAGCGGCATGCGGCACTCCTGTGAACAGATTCGGGAAAGGTCCTACTTCACTTCTTCCAGTGCCTGGTTCAACGGCACGTAAAACTCTTTGAACAAGGCATCCACCGCCTCTTTCGCTTCGGGCGTGACGAACCCTGCCTCCAGCACCAGCACCTGATACACCCCGCGCTTGATCGCTTCGGCGCTCAAGTGGGCGGAATTTTCATTGGTGGTACACAAAAAACGCACCCACGAAGTGAGGATGATCCAGGCGTTCAGGGTCAGGGCTTCCGTTTGCACCGGGTCCATCGTGAGGATGCCGGCGTCGACAAACCCTTGGTAAATGGCGCCGCCCTGAATCAGGCAACGCTGGGAAAAGCGCCGGTAACTGGTGGCCAATTCCGGGTCGCTTTCCAGCAGGTGTTCGAGGTCGCGGTGCAGGAAACGGTAACGCCACATGCCGGCCAGCACCGCCTGCAAGTAGAACCGTTTGTCTTCGACGGTCACTGCGCGGCCTTGAGGCGGGCGCAGAAAGCTGTCCACCAAGGCTTCGTATTCGCGAAACAGCACGGCGATAATCGCCTGCTTATTCGGGAAGTGGTAGTACAGGTTGCCCGGCGAAATTTCCATGTGGGCAGCGATATGGTTGGTACTGATGCTGCGCTCACCTTGCTGGTTAAAAAGCTCCAGGCTGGTTTGCACAATGCGTTCGCTGGTCTTTACTCGGGGTGCCATAGGGATCAGCTTCTGTGCACGTGATGGAACATCTTACGGCCTATCCTTATCAGGATAAATCCGCATGTTGCTGCAACGGCATTTGACAATTTAGAGCAATAGCTCTAGAAACTCAGGCAGACCTATAACAAACGGGAACTGCGCCATGCCTGCCAACGTTGCCTACCTGCAAGATTCCCAAGCGCTGGCTCAACTCCAGCACCTGTTCGACGCCCAACGCCTCGCCTATGCGGCCAACCCGATGCCGCCAGCGGCGCAACGCCAGCAATGGCTCAAGGCACTGCGCGACCTGCTCAGCGACGAACGCCAAGCGTTGATCAATGCGATCAGCCAGGACTTCAGCCATCGCAGCGCAGACGAAACCCTGTTCGCCGAACTGATGCCGAGCCTGCACGGCATTCACTACGCCAGCAAACACCTCAAGGACTGGATGAAGCCATCGCGGCGCGCCGTAGGCATTGCCTTTCAACCCGCATCGGCCAAAGTCATCTACCAGCCGTTGGGCGTGGTCGGGGTAATCGTGCCCTGGAACTACCCACTGTACTTGGCCATCGGCCCGTTGGTCGGCGCTTTGGCGGCAGGTAACCGGGTGATGCTCAAACTCAGTGAATCCACGCCCGCCACGGGTGAACTGCTCAAGGCGCTATTGGCCAAAGTCTTCCCTGAGGACCTGGTGTGCGTGGTGCTGGGCGAAGCCGATGTGGGCATGGCGTTTTCCAAACTGCGCTTCGATCACCTGCTATTTACCGGGGCCACCAGCATCGGCAAACACGTGATGCGTGCGGCCGCCGAACACCTCACGCCGGTCACGCTGGAACTGGGCGGCAAGTCGCCAGCCATCGTCTCCGCCGATGTACCACTCAAGGACGCCGCTGAGCGCATCGCCTTCGGCAAAGCGCTTAACGCCGGGCAAACCTGCGTGGCGCCGGACTACGTGCTGGTGCCGGAAGACCGCGTGCAGGGTTTCGTCGAGGCCTACAGCAAGGCGGTTCGCGGGTTTTATCCGACCTTGGCTGATAACCCGGACTACACCGCCATCATTAACGAGCGGCAGTTGGCCCGGCTGAATGCCTACGTCAAGGACGCCACCGATAAAGGCGCCACGCTGATTGCGCTGTACGACCAGGGCCAGGCACGGCGCATGGCCCACAGCCTGTTGCTGAATGTCAGTGACGAGATGACGGTGATGCAGGACGAAATCTTCGGCCCCTTGCTGCCGATCGTGCCTTATCGCGGCATCGACCAGGCGTTTGCCTACATCAACCAGCGCCCTCGCCCACTGGCCCTGTATTACTTCGGCTACAACAAGCGCGAACAAAACCGCGTGCTCCACGAAACCCATTCCGGCGGCGTGTGCCTGAACGACACCCTGCTGCACGTGGCTCAAGACGACATACCGTTTGGAGGCATCGGCCCGTCAGGCATGGGCCACTACCACGGCCACGAAGGGTTCCTCACGTTCAGCAAGGCCAAAGGTGTGCTGGTGAAACAGCGCCTGAACGCGGCGAAGTTGATCTACCCGCCCTACGGCAAGTCGATCCAGACGTTGATTCAGAAGCTGTTTATTCGCTGATGCCGCCAACGCCGGCTAGCAGAAAACCAAGCGTTATTAGCCCAAGCGACCCGCCCGACCTTTGAACACATGACTGCACGCGTAACGCTGGTCTGCAAAACTCCGCAGAAAACCCCTATTGACCATAAGTCGACTTGGCCCACCGTTAATGCTGCGATACCATCCGGTTCCCCAACGGACTCCGCCAGGACGACGCGATGAACCGAGTGTTGTACCCAGGTACCTTCGACCCGATTACCAAAGGCCATGGCGATTTGGTCGAACGCGCCTCTCGCCTGTTCGACCATGTGATCATCGCGGTCGCTGCCAGCCCCAAGAAAAACCCGCTGTTTCCTCTGGAACAGCGCGTGGAGTTGGCGCGAGAGGTCACCAAACACCTGCCCAACGTGGAAGTGATGGGTTTTTCGACGCTGCTGGCGCACTTTGCCAAAGAGCAGAACGCCAACGTGTTCCTGCGCGGCCTGCGTGCGGTGTCGGACTTCGAATACGAATTTCAGCTGGCGAACATGAACCGCCAATTGGCGCCGGACGTGGAAAGTTTGTTCCTCACACCGTCGGAGCGTTATTCGTTTATTTCCTCGACGTTAGTCCGTGAAATCGCCGCTTTGGGCGGAGATATAACCAAGTTTGTGCACCCGGCTGTGGCGGATGCGCTGACGTTGCGTTTCAAGAAGTAGTTTCTGTGGTAGCAAGCGGGCCTCCTGTGGCGAGCCCGCCCGCCACAGGGCCCGCTCGCCACCAGATCTGACAGGCCACAGGTCAGACCCGCTCGCACTGCGGGCGCCAATGCGGCACAATTGCGCGCATTAGTTTTCAGATGCCTTGGCTGACAGCCCTGGCAGGAGTTTCCATGTCCTTGATCATCACCGACGATTGCATCAACTGCGACGTCTGCGAACCCGAGTGCCCGAACGCCGCGATTTCACAGGGCGAAGAGATCTACGTGATCGACCCCAACCTGTGCACTCAGTGTGTCGGCCACTACGACGAGCCTCAGTGCCAGCAAGTGTGCCCGGTGGATTGCATTCCGCTGGATGAGGCCCATCCGGAATCGGAAGAGCAGTTGATGGAGAAGTACCGCAAGATTACCGGTAAAGCCTGAGACTTTGTGACGCCCATTAGGGCCTCATCGCAGGCAAGCCAGCTCCCACATTTGGATGTGTGGATACAAGCTGGCTTGCCTGCGATGGCTATATCAGCCATCACACAACACTCAGCGCTGACACTTGGGGCAAAACACACTCGCCCGCTGCCCCAGCACCACATTGCGCAACTCGGCGCCGCAGACCTTGCACGCCTCGCCGCCACGGCCATAAACGAACAGCTCCTGCTGGAAATACCCCGGCTGCCCGTCACCCCCGATAAAGTCGCGCAACGTAGTGCCGCCGCGCTCGATGGCCGCTGCCAGGATGCGCTTGATCTCAATCGCCAGTTTCAAATAACGCGCGCGTGAAATACCGCCAGCCTCACGGCGTGGATCTATGCCCGCCGCGAACAGCGCTTCGGTCGCGTAGATATTGCCCACGCCCACCACCACCGCGTTGTCCATGATGAACGGCTTCACCGCCATCGAGCGCCCGCGCGAAAGCTTGAACAAACGCTCGCCATCAAACAGGTCGGTCAACGGCTCCGGCCCCAATCGAATCAACAACTCGTGGTTGTGCGGGTCCTGGCTCCAGAGCATCGCGCCGAAACGTCGCGGGTCGGTGTAGCGCAGGGCCAGGCCGGATTCGAGTTCAATATCCACATGCTCATGTTTGGCCGCCGGCATGCCGACTTCCACCAGACGCAGGTTGCCCGACATGCCCAAGTGGCTGATCAAGGTGCCCACTTCGGCATTGATCAACAAATACTTGGCCCGCCGCTCCACCAGTACGATGCGCTGCCCGGACAGCCGCACATCCAAATCTTCCGGGATCGGCCAGCGCAGGCGCCGTTCGCGCACTACCACGCGGCTGACGCGCTGGCCTTCCAGGTGCGGCGCAATCCCGCGCCGGGTGGTTTCAACTTCTGGTAACTCGGGCATGTGTACCTCGTGGAAAAAACGGTCAGTGCGCGCCCAGCTCGCGGATCGACAACTTCATGCTCTCGAAGTCGTAGTCCGACAGGCCCACGTAATCCAGCACCAGGTGGCCGATGGCATCCCACTCATGGTCCACCGCCTGGTTACCCAGCACGCGATGGGACGCGCAGATGTGTTCAGCCATTTTCAGGATCGCCAACAGGTTTTTCAGCTGAGGGTTGCGCGACGACTCATCGCTGAAAATCGCCAAGGCATTGTGGTGGTTGGCGATGGCGTCGGTCACATGCTCCGGCAGGCGCCAGGATTTGGCGGTGTAGTAGCCGACCACGGCGTGGTTGGTGTTGAACGTTTTGTTCTCGGTGTCGACCACGCGGCAGTCAGGGCCGGCATTCGCGTAGGCCTCTTCGAGTACGCCCATGTAACTGGGGAACCGCTTGAGCATCAACGGCACGCCACAATCGTGGAACAAGCCCAGTGCGTAGGCCTCGTCCACTGCTTGCGAACCGGTGCGCTTGGCCAGCGTCAGGCAGGTCATGGCCACATCCTGGGCGGTGTCCCAGAAACGGTTGAGGGCAACGATGGTGTCGTCGCTCATCTCGCCTTTGATCGACTGCGCGTTGATCAAGTTGATGATCGAACGGCTGCCCAGCAGGTTCACCGCGCGCTGGATCGAAGCGATCTTGTTGCTCAGCCCGTAATACGGCGAGTTGACCAGCTTCAACAACGCGCCGGACAGGCCAGGGTCCTGGGAGATCAACCGTGCGATCACATCCAGGTCCGGGTCGGGCATGTACTGCTCCATCTGCAAATCCACCATGATTTGCGGTTGAGGCGGCACGCTGATGCCTTGCAGGGCCTGCTGGATCTGTTCGGCGGAAAGCTCTTGGGACATAAATACACACTCTGGGCTAGGGGGCGATTCTAACCTCTATGGGAACCTGACCGACACCTCAAAAAGCCGAACCGAACCCCGATCAAATGTGGGAGCTGGCTTGCCTGCGATTGCATCACCGCCGTACGTCAGATACACCGCGCCGTCTGTATCGCAGGCAAGCCAGCTCCCACATGAACGGGTGCGCAAAGGGTATACTCCCGCTCTTTTTTCCGGAGCGACGTCATGTCCCTGCCAAGCCTGCGTCTCAAAGCCAACGCCGATCGTCGTTTGCGCAACGGCCACCTGTGGGTCTACAGCAACGAAATCGACGTGGCCGCCACCCCACTTCACGGCTTCCAGGCAGGCGACCAGGCTATCCTGGAAGCGGCCGGCGGCAAGACCCTGGGCATCGTGGCCATGAGCCCGAACAACCTGATCTGCGCACGCCTGTTGTCGCGCGACATCAAGTTGCCGCTGGACAAGTCGCTGTTGGTGCACCGCATCAATGTGGCGCTGTCGCTGCGTGACCGCCTGTTCGACAAACCGTTCTACCGCTTGGTCTACGGCGACTCCGACCTGTTGCCGGGTCTGGTAGTCGACCGTTTCGGCGATATTCTGGTGGTACAGATCGCTTCGGCGACCATGGAAACCCACAAAGACGACGTGATCGCCGCGCTGACCCAAGTGCTCAAGCCGAGCGGCATTCTGTTCAAGAACGATTCCGCCGCGCGTGACGCCGAAGGCCTCAACCGCTACGTCGAAACCGTTTTCGGCCTGGTGCCGGAGTGGGTTGCGCTGGAAGAAAACGGCGTTAAATTCGAAGCCCCAGTCATCCAGGGCCAGAAAACCGGCTGGTTCTACGACCACCGCATGAACCGCGCACGCCTGGCCCCGTATGCCAAAGGCAAGCGCGTACTCGACCTGTACAGCTACATCGGCGGCTGGGGCGTGCAAGCCGCCGCGTTCGGCGCCAGTGAAGTGTTTTGCGTCGACGCCTCTGCCTTCGCCCTCGACGGCGTAGAGCGCAACGCTGCGCTGAACGGCGTCGCCGAAAAAATGACCTGCATCGAAGGCGACGTGTTCGAAGCCCTCAAAGAGCTGAAAGCCAGCGAAGAACGCTTCGACGTGATCGTCGCCGACCCACCGGCCTTCATCAAACGCAAAAAAGACATGAAAAACGGCGAAGGCGCCTACCGCCGCCTCAACGAGCAAGCCATGCGCCTGCTCAGCAAGGACGGCATCCTGGTCAGCGCATCGTGCTCAATGCACCTGCCGGAAGACGACCTGCAAAACATCCTGCTGACCAGCGCCCGCCACCTGGACCGCAACATCCAGATGCTCGAACGTGGCGGCCAAGGCCCGGACCATCCGGTGCACCCGGCAATTGCCGAGACGCGTTACATCAAGAGCATCACGTGCCGGTTGTTGCCCAATAGCTAAGCAATAGAGCGCGAATCAACTGTGGGAGCGGGCGTGCTCGCGAAGGCGGTGTATCAGTCGATGACTGTATCGGCTGACACACCGTGATCAAAAGCACGCCAGATCCCACATCTTCAATCCGGCCATCAGCCTGGTGATCAACCTTGTGACCGACAACCTGATCACCGCGCTGGGCCTGTGCTTTTTGATCCTTGCCAGCATCGGCCTCGCCTTGAATGCGCAGATAGGCGAGCGGCGGCACGCCCCATAGGCACTCCTTTCAAGGCTCGCGAATCACCGGGCTGAGCAGCCCATCGCTGAATTGCAATTGCCTGTAACGCGGCTTGACCAACGAAACCTTGCCTTCGCGGATGTCGCGAATCAGCACTTCGGTGTCTATGTAAGCATCCGGCTGTTGTGTCCATAGCAAAGGGCCGCGATTGTCCCACTCGCCGTTCTTGTCCAAGGCATAAATGCGCGGCGGCTTGGCGTCATGGCGCAAACGGGTGCGGGGCACGACCAGCACTTCATCCTGGCCGTCCTCGTCGAGGTCGACCGCCCATAGCACACAGGCGGTCTCGCAAATCGAGTCGGGGCTCAAGCTGATATCAACAAACTGTTCGCTGCCTGTGGGCTTGGCGCCGATCCATTCCAGCTCGGGCTTGGGCCGCGCGGCCCGCGACTTCACATACCGCTCGCTGTAGCTCAGCGACGTGTCATCCATCCTCTCGCGCAACGCGCTACGCCCCTGCGCGTTCAGAATGCGCGCCTGATCCAGCTCGACCTGCAACTTGGCATACGCCTCCTCACCGAGCTTCCCAAGACCAAAGCGCAGGTTGTAAGCATCGAACGCTTCAGCCTCGGTGCGCCCGTCGAGCAGCCGCCGGACCTGATCGTCGACGCTGAGCCGAACCGGATCGAGTACCGGCGTATTGATCAACACCAACAACACACAAAACAGCAACGCCAACGGCGGGTTAGTTCTGCGCAAGTTGCCCAGCCAGACCTGCGAACGCAGCGCCACCGCCCACACTGCGGCCACACCATACAAGCCACACAACAGCGCCAGCGCCAGGGCGATAAAGCGCTGCGGCGACAAGGCATATTGCTCGACTCGCAGCCAGCTTGAGTAAAACGCCAGGCCGGCGAGCACCGGCAGGCATAACAGGCTCAGCGCGATAAAGTGTGTCAGCCATGTGGGGTAAGGCCGAGGCTGGTCACCCGCCTGGAACACGCCGTTGAGCAAGAACAATTGAGCACCGGCCAGTACCAGTAAAATCGGCGTGGAATAGCCGGTTGCCCAGATCCGGGCAAGCCCGGTAAATGGCAGGGTCAGAGTGAACAGCACGCTGATCAATGCAATCAATGGCAACAACAATCGACAGGCACCCAGCAGCATGCCGCGCATCTGGCCGATGATTCTGTCGTTACGCGAGCCCAAGTGCATGCCCAGCGCAAATACCAGCGGCAGGCTGATGCACAGGAACAACCGGCTTCGGAAGTGGCGCTCAAAAAAATCGATGCGCAGCATCACGAACAACTGCGCCCAGAGTTCGAGCAGCAGCATGCACATACCCACCAGGATCAGCGCACACAGTACGATGAACACGCTGTTCCAGGCTTGCTGAAACAAGTCTTCGTAGCGCCAGCGTTGCCCCTTGGCGACAGGCCAGGCGTATAGAAAGCAGGCGCAGATATAACTGATCAGGACCAGGCTGATGCACCAGCAAGCCATTACCCACTGGCTGTCGACCACAGACGCGTTGCCATAACACAGCCACAGCGTCATACCGCCCATCAGCAAGGTGAACGCCAGCGTCAGTAACACAGAGCGCCATTGGCGGGCTTTGTCCCCGAGCAACTGCAACGCGGTGCCACCCACCAGGATCAGGGTGTTTGTGACAAAAAACAGCGTTGTACTCGCGCGATACAGCTCGGCGGAGTAATAGAACACGAGGCCCTGGACCAGGCCGATCAGCAGGTAAAACCCTAATAAACGATTGATACCGGGCATTCCAATTCCTTTGGGGTGATAGGCAGGCCGAAGCCGGTGAGTCTAAACAACATCTGCCATGGCCAGGAGTCGCACGTGTAGGCTTCTACTGACGAGAGGGGGTTTAATCTCTGACGGCGACCAACGGTGTAAATCCGCCAACGCCCGCATCCAACACTAAAAGCGGGCCATTCCTTCCTGCCGCCAGCGGTGTAGAATCGGACCTATTCATCGCCAGTCATCCCCCGGCGGGTTTATGAGCTCAAGGCCCAAGCAAGCGGCGATCCCGCGACGCGAGTGGCAACTTTTGGACACACGGCCATTTTCTGAGTGTTCCAGACGTCAATAGAGGCTCACTTCCCCTTTAGCACCTGATTAGCACCTGATTAGCCGCCCGGAGAGCTCCATGCCAGATTATCGCTCGAAAACATCCACCCACGGCCGCAACATGGCCGGCGCCCGTGCTCTGTGGCGCGCCACGGGGATGAAAGATGACGACTTCAAAAAGCCGATCATCGCGATTGCCAACTCCTTTACCCAGTTCGTACCCGGCCACGTTCACCTCAAGGACCTGGGCCAACTGGTCGCCCGCGAGATCGAACGCGCCGGCGGTGTAGCCAAAGAATTCAACACCATCGCCGTGGATGACGGCATCGCCATGGGCCATGACGGCATGCTGTATTCCCTGCCGAGCCGCGAGATCATCGCCGATTCCGTGGAGTACATGGTCAACGCCCACTGCGCCGACGCCATCGTGTGTATCTCGAACTGCGACAAAATCACCCCTGGCATGCTGATGGCCGCCTTGCGCCTGAATATCCCGGTGATTTTCGTTTCCGGTGGCCCGATGGAAGCCGGCAAGACCAAACTGGCCTCGCACGGCCTGGACCTGGTCGACGCGATGGTGATCGCCGCCGATTCCAGCGCTTCTGACGAGAAGGTCGCGGAATACGAGCGCAGCGCCTGCCCGACCTGCGGTTCGTGCTCCGGCATGTTCACCGCCAACTCGATGAATTGCCTGGTAGAAGCGCTGGGTCTGGCCTTGCCGGGCAACGGCTCCACGTTGGCCACCCACAGCGACCGCGAGCAGTTGTTCCTGCAGGCCGGCCGCACCATCGTCGAGCTGTGCAAGCGTTACTACACCGAAAACGACGAGTCGGTGTTGCCGCGCAATATCGCCAACTTCAAGGCGTTCGAAAACGCCATGACGCTGGACATCGCCATGGGCGGTTCCACCAACACTATCCTGCACTTGCTGGCCGCCGCGCAGGAAGCCGAGATCGACTTCGACCTGCGCGACATCGACCGTTTGTCGCGTCATGTGCCGCAGTTGTGCAAGGTCGCGCCGAACATCCAGAAGTACCACATGGAAGATGTGCACCGCGCCGGCGGGATCTTCTCGATCCTCGGCTCGCTGGCCCGTGGCGGCCTGTTGCACACCGACCTGCCGACCGTGCACAGCAAATCCCTGGCCGAAGGCATCGCCAAGTGGGACATCACCCAAACCGACGATGAAGCCGTGCACACCTTCTTCAAGGCAGGCCCGGGCGGTATCCCGACGCAGACTGCGTTCAGCCAGTCGACCCGTTGGGAAACGCTGGATGACGACCGTGAAAACGGCTGCATCCGCAGTGTCGAGCACGCCTACTCGCAAGAAGGCGGCCTGGCCGTGCTGTACGGCAACATCGCCCTGGACGGTTGCGTGGTGAAAACCGCCGGTGTGGATGAGTCGATTCACGTGTTCGAAGGCGCGCCAAGATCTACGAAAGCCAGGACAGCTCCGTACGCGGCATCCTCGCGGACGAAGTCAAAGAAGGCGACATCGTGATCATCCGCTACGAAGGCCCGAAAGGCGGCCCGGGCATGCAAGAAATGCTCTACCCGACGTCTTACCTGAAATCCAAGGGCCTGGGCAAAGCCTGCGCTCTGCTGACCGACGGCCGTTTCTCGGGCGGCACGTCGGGTCTTTCCATCGGCCACGCTTCGCCGGAAGCGGCGGCTGGCGGCGCGATTGGCTTGGTGCAGGACGGCGACAAAGTGCTGATCGACATTCCTAACCGCTCGATCAACCTGTTGATCAGCGATGAAGAAATGGCGGCACGCCGGGTTGAGCAGGACAAGAAAGGCTGGAAGCCGGTCGAGAAGCGTCCGCGCAAAGTCACCACCGCGTTGAAAGCCTACGCTCTGCTGGCGACCAGTGCCGACAAAGGCGCCGTGCGTAACAAGGCAATGCTGGATGGGCTGTAAGGCCCACTCATAAAAATGCCCCGCCAAGTGCGGGGCATTTTTTTGCCTGAAGAAAATCCCTCAGGCAGATGGAGATCAAATGTGGGAGGTGGCTTGCTGCCGATGGCGGAGTGTCAGGCAATATATTCGCTGGCTGAGTGACCGCTATCGCGAGCAAGCCCGCTCCCACAGGTGACCGGGTTTTCAGGTTGGGGCCCGGTTTAATGTGGGAGGTGCTTGACCCTCTATTGAATTTCGTCCGGCTTGACGATCACCCAGTTTTTGTCAGCCGTCACCGGCAACCCTTCCTTGGCTTGCGCGGCCGCGTGCTTGGCCATCATGCCGTTGAGTTGAGTCATGTATTTGTCTTTGCGGTTGATCCACAGGTGGATGCCGCCCTTGGCCACGTCTACATCGTGGAACAGCATGTAGCCGTCGCTGGTCGGTGTGTCACCACCGACGATCACCGGTTTTTTCCACTCGTCGATGTACGTCAGGATCGCTGCGTGTTTGCCCGCCATCCAGGTCGCCGGGGTCCACAGGTACGGCGTCAGCTCCAGGCCGAGGTTGGCTTTCTCGTCATATTTGCCGGCGGCGATCTGCTTGCGCGCGGTGGTCAGTTCGCCGGTCTTGCGGTTCTTGAGCAGCGTGCTCACGCCGATGACGTTTTCCGGCTTAACGTTGTAGCCGTACTTCGGGTCGGCAGCGACCATGCGCACCAGCTCTTCAGAAGCGGCGGTCATCACGTACACTTCGATGCCGTTTTCCATCAACTTGTTAAATAGCTCAGCCTGGCCGGTGAAGACCTTGGGTGGCTGCACCTCCATGTTTTTCACCACATCACCCTCGTAGTAGGTGACCGGCACTGGCTTGCCCGACGCCATCATTTCGTCAACGTAGCCCTTGAGTTCCTTGAGCGTGAAGCCTGCAAAAATCTGCGCAACCCACGGGTAGCAGACCATGTCGTCGACTTCGCAGAGGCGGTAGTAATAACTGAACAGGCTTTCCTTGTGCTCAGCCGTGTCCTTGAACGGGATCAGCTTCAGCGAAGGGTCCATCGTGTCGCGGGTGATCAGGCCCTTGTTTTCAAGGTAAGGCAGCAACGACTCTTCAAGGTCGTAGCGGTAGCTGGTGTTGTCCATGTCGAACACCGCGAAGTTGCCCTTGTTGGCATTGGCGGCGATCATTTCGTTCAGTTGTTTGGCGGCAGGCGCCGGCCAGTGCGTGAGCTCTGTGGCGGCAAAGGCTTGGCTGCCGAGGCCAAGACACAACGCGGCGGCCAGCAGTGTTGGCGCGAGCTTCATAAGCAATTTCTCCCAGAGTCAAAGACATCGACGCTAACAAATCTGTATGACAGTCACCACCCGAGCGCGACTGCTTGCGTCGTGATCGCGCCAACAGCATGTGCCTGAGCGCCATGCGCTTATTCCAGAAACGACAGTGACCATTCCATATCGGTATTAAATCAATATATTTCAAGCTGTTAGGCTTTCCGGTTGCAATCGCACGCTCACGCGATTGGCTGTCTACTCAACGGAGCTTCAATGAATCTGCCCCTGATTCTCAACTTACTGGTGTTCGTAGCCCTGTTGCTGGGCCTGGCACAAACCCGCCGTACCCAATGGAGCCTCGCCAAGAAGGTGCTGTTTGCACTCGTTCTCGGCGTGCTGTTCGGGACGGCTTTGCACACTATTTATGGCGACGGTAACCCCGTGCTCAAGGCCTCGATCGGCTGGTTCGACCTGGTCGGTAACGGCTACGTGCAGTTGCTGCAAATGATCGTGATCCCGCTGGTGTTCGCCTCGATCCTGAGTGCCGTGGCGCGGCTGCACAACGCCTCGTCGCTGGGCAAGATCAGCTTCCTGACCATCGGCACGCTGCTGTTCACCACCGCGATTGCGGCGTTGATCGGCATCGGCTTGACCAACCTGTTCGGCCTCACCGCCGAAGGTCTGGTGGCCGGCACCCAGGAAATGGCGCGCCTGCAAGTGATCCAGAGTGATTACGCGGGCAAGGTTGCCGACCTGAATATCCCGCAATTGCTGCTGTCGTTCGTGCCGGCCAACCCGTTCGCCGACTTGGCCCGGGCCAAACCGACGTCGATCATCAGCGTGGTGATTTTCGCCGCATTCCTCGGGGTTGCCGCGCTGCAACTGCTGAAGGATGACGTTGAAAAAGGCCAGAAAGTGCTCAACGCCATCGACACCCTGCAAGCCTGGGTGATGCGTTTGGTGCGCCTGGTGATGAAGCTGACGCCTTACGGCGTGCTGGCGCTGATGACCAAGGTGGTTGCCGGTTCCAACCTGCAAGACATCATCAAGCTCGGCAGTTTTGTGCTGGTGTCGTACCTGGCGCTGGGCCTGATGTTTGTGGTGCACGGCCTGCTCTTGTCGCTGGCCGGGGTCAACCCGCTGCGGTTCTTCCGCAAAGTGTGGCCGGTGCTGACCTTTGCCTTCACCAGCCGCTCCAGCGCGGCGGCCATCCCGCTGAGCATTGAGGCGCAAACCCGCCGCTTGGGTATCCCGCAATCCATCGCCGGTTTCGCCGCCTCGTTCGCGCCACCATCGGCCAGAACGGTTGCGCCGGTCTTTACCCAGCCATGTTGGCGGTGATGGTGGCGCCGACCGTGGGCATCAACCCGCTGGACCCGCTGTGGATCGCAACCCTGGTGGCGATTGTGACGCTGAGTTCGGCAGGCGTTGCCGGCGTAGGCGGCGGTGCCACGTTTGCCGCGCTGATCGTGCTGCCGGCGATGGGCTTGCCGGTGTCACTGGTGGCGCTGCTGATTTCCGTGGAGCCGCTGATCGACATGGGCCGTACGGCGTTGAACGTCAACGGTTCTATGACGGCGGGTGCGATTACCAGCCAGATCATGGGGCAGACGGATAAAGACCTGTTGAATGCCGAAGAGCATGCCGAGTTGGCGCAGGCCTGATAGACCGCTATCGGGAGCAAGCCCCCTCCCACATTGGACCGAGCTCCAACATGAGCATGCGGTCAATGTGG
>NZ_VUAZ01000009.1 GCF_009296165.1 Pseudomonas kitaguniensis
TGCTCCCGATGGCAATGCACCCGCCACCGATAATCTAAGCCCCATAATCAGAACAGTTTTGTGAACAGCCAGTACAGGCTGCCCGACAACACAATCGCCGCAGGCAACGTCAGTACCCAGGCCATCAGCAGGTTGCGGATGGTCTTCATCTGCAACCCTGCGCCATTCGCGACCATGGTGCCGGCCACACCCGACGACAGCACATGGGTGGTCGACACCGGCAACCCATACATATCCGCCGCGCCGATGGTCAGCATCGCTACCATCTCGGCCGAGGCGCCTTGGGCGTACGTCAGGTGGGTTTTGCCGATCTTCTCGCCCACCGTCACCACGATGCGCTTCCAGCCGACCATGGTGCCCAGCCCCAAAGCGATGGCCACGGCGATCTTCACCCACAGCGGAATGAAGCGCGTGGCATTGTCGATCTGCTGCTTGAACAGTTGCAGCTTGCCTTGCGTGTCGGCGTCGAAGTTGCCGACCTTGTCCTTGTCCATCAGGCGAATCGTTTCGCTGGTCAGGTACATGTCGTTACGCACGTTGCCTACCGCCTCGGCAGGCACTTTCGCCAGGGAGCCGTAGCCTTTTACCTCGTCACCGATTTTGCCGGCGAGGGCGGCGAGGGCCGGCACCAGTTCCGGGGTGGGGAGCTTGGTGCGCACGTAGGTCGAAAGAATCGGTCGCGGGTCGCCCTGCAACACGCTTGGCGCGCTTTTCACCAGCGCCACCTGAGTCACTTCGGCCACCGCCGCAAACTGCAATGATTGCTCGGCAGGCATGGTGCGGTTCAGCGCATACGCCATCGGCAGGGTGCCGACCAGAATCAACATGATCAGGCCCATGCCCTTCTGGCCATCGTTGGAGCCGTGCGCAAACGACACGCCGGTGCAGGTGGCAATCAGCATGCCGCGAATCCACCAAGGCGGCGGGGTATCGCCCTTTGGCGCTTTGTACAGCGAGCGGTTTTTCACAAACGCGCGCAGCGCCAGCAACAGCAAGCCGGCAAACACGAAACCGATCAGCGGCGACAGCAGCAGTGCATAACCAATCTTGGTCGCCTGGCCCCAGTCCACACCGCTGGTGCCATCACGCCCGTGCATCAAGGCATTGGCCACGCCGACGCCGATGATCGAGCCGATCAACGTGTGTGACGACGACGCCGGTAACCCCAGCCACCACGTGCCGAGGTTCCACAGGATTGCGGCGATCAGCAGGGCGAAGATCATCGCGAACCCGGCCGATGAACCCACCTGCAAAATCAGCTCGACCGGCAGCAGGGCGATGATGCCGAACGCCACGGCGCCGCTGGACAGCAGCACCCCAAGGAAGTTGAAAAAGCCCGACCATACCACCGCAAAATGCGGCGGCAGCGAGTTGGTGTAAATCACCGTCGCGACCGCGTTGGCGGTGTCGTGGAAACCGTTGACGAACTCAAAGCCCAACGCAATCAACAGCGCCACACCGAGCAACAGAAACGGCGTCCACGTGGTGACCTGAGCGCCCATTTCGTGCACGTCGTGCATCAGGCTGTAGGCGGTAAACAACAGGCCCATGGCAAGCACGGCGAAGAAAACGATCACCGTCACCAGGCTGGGTTTTTTGTCCAGTCGCGGTTTGGGGTCAGTCTGTGACGAGGTGTTGGCGGCAGTCAGGGAAGGGGTGGCCATGCCGGAGCATCCAATGTGATGAGAACGCTATTGATGATCATTGCAAAATGTTACAGAGATGCTGCGGCAGATCAGAGTTTGGTCGATTGAGTGCGCCGTTGGTGCATAAAAGCCCCTCAGGGCTAGCCTCGGAATGCATTCAAAGTGGCTGCTGGCAAGCCAGCCTTTGTGGGAGCCGGGCTTGATCGCGATGCAGGCACCTCGGTGCATCAGGCAGACCGAGTTGATGCTATCGCGAGCAAGCCCGCTCCCACAGGGTCAATAGTCTTTGCGTTTACGGAAGGCCCAGCGCCCGGCGATCACGGTAAACGTTGCGACCAGGGCCACCAGAATCCAAAAGCCTTCCGGGTCTTGCGAGAGCGGTACGCCGCCGACGTTCATGCCGAAAAAACCGGCGATGATATTGATCGGCAACGCCAGCACCGTTACCACCGTAAGCGTAAACAGCGTGCGGTTGCTTTGCTCGTTGAGGTTGGCGGCGATCTCTTCCTGCAACAGTTTTATCCGCTCACCCAGGGCCATCAGGTCGTTGATGATCAGCGCAAACTCCTCGGTGGATTTGCGCAACTCCTTCACGTCTTCCTTTTGCAGCCACTGCGGTGGGCGGTTAAGCAGGCGCAGCAACGAGCCCGGCTCCAGCGCCAGCAGGCGTTGCAGGCGCACCAGCACCCGGCGCGCGGCACCGAGTTCGGCGCGGTTGGTGGACAGGCGCGAGGACAGCAACTGGTCTTCGATTTGGTCGACGCTGATGCTGGTCTTGCGCACGATCTGCGTCAGCACTTCGCCCTGATCACGCAACAAATGCACGAGCAATTCCAGCGGTGAGCGAAAGCGTTCACCGGCTTTCACCGACGAGCGCAACTTATCCACCGAGTGCAAAGGTTGCAGGCGCGCACTCACCAGCAAGCGGCTGCGAGCGCACACCCACAGCGTGGAAATATCCGACGAGACCATGCTGCTGAAGTTGAACACCACGTCATTGACCACCGCCAGCAAGGCCGAATCAACGTGTTCAATACGCGTGGAGCGCGAGCCTTCGTGCAAGGCTTCGAAGAACTCTTCGGGCAATGACAGGTGGGCTTTCATCCAGCGCTCGCAGGCAGCGTGGGCGAGGTTCAGGTGCAGCCACAGGAATTCTTCCGGGTCTTGCGGTCCCTGCAAGGCCGCCAGCGCAGTGGCAGAGTCAATCTGCTCAGCTTTTTCACCGGGGCGAAAACGAAAACCGTAAAGCAGGCCAAACAGATCGGAATCCTGATGGCCGAGGTCGATGCTGTGGTTCATGGAGGCTCGCAGAGAAAGCGCCTGTAGGACGTTTCACAGGTTCGCATCTGCGCATGATTGCAAGGTAATTTGACAATTTTATGACAGTTTTCAATTTATTTTTGTTTGGTGACAATTTATTGACCGCCCGTCAGTAGCCGGTCAAGAAGCCTCTGGCACGGCCGATTCAAGGCATTAAGAACCGGCCTGCGAGACTTCCTCAGCGAGACCTTCAGCCGCTTGCAGCGCAGCGCTACCGACTTGGTCAGCGCCAGCGCTGAGTTGAGTTCGATTGCCGGGCAGATGGCGAGCGGCACCCAGGAGCAATTCAACCGCACCGACCCATCATTCGCCGCCTCGAAACCGACAGCGTGCGCATCGGCAAGGTGCTTGAAGTCCTTCGCGCGATTGCCGAACAGACCAACCTGCTCGCGCTTAATCCCGCCATTGAAGCGGCTCGGGCAGGCGAAGCAGGCCGAGGGTTTGCCGTGGTGGCCGATGAGGTGCGCAGCCTGGCGCAGCGCACGGATGCGGCCAGCGTCAACCTGCGCGGGTTGTCGGGTGAGTTGAACGAGGTGATGGCGCGTTTGGGCGCCTGATCAGGCCGTTGCCAGGGTGAAGCTGAATACCGTGCCGTGCTGCTCGTGGGTGGACACATTCAATTCACCGCCGTGGGCGTTGGCGATCTGCTTGACGATGTATAACCCCAAGCCCAAACCGGCTTGGGGGATACCCGAGACGGTGCGCGCGTAGGGCTCGAATAACCGCGGCAAGGCTTGTTGGCTGATCTGCCCGGCGTTTTTTACCGTCAGTGTGAAGTGGTCGTGCTCGACCAGCGCCGTGACCTCGACGGGGCCGTCCTGGTTGCCGTGGTGGATGGCGTTGGCCACCAGGTTGGAAAGCAACTGCGCAAGCCGTTCGCGGTCACCCTTTACCCCTTGAAGATTGCCGATTTGCGCACGAATCACGCGCTGCGGGTGCACGCTTTGCACCTCGGATACCACGTGCAGCAACGCATCTTGCAGGCCTTGGCAATCGCCCATGTTCAGCGGGATACCGTTGCCCATGCGCCCGCGGGCGAAGTCCAGCACGTCTTCGACCAATTGCGAGGCGCGCCGGCTACTGGCGAGGATATGGCGCACCAGCACTTCCGTTTCCGGGGTTGGGTGTTTGCGCAATAAGCGCTCGGCGCCGAAGTTGATGGCAAACAGCGGGTTGCGCAAATCATGCCCAAGCACGGCAATAAATTGCTCACGCAGCTCGGCGGTGCCGCGTTCTTCGTGCAATTGCGCTTCGGTGTGCTGCGAGGCTTCTTCGGCTTCAATCTGCAGCGAGAGCATTCGCGCAAACGATTCCATGGTCGACAGGATCGTGCTGTTGCGCAGTTGCGCCGGGTTAGGGTCGAGTGCACAAATGGTGCCGAAAAAACGCCCGTCGGTGCGGAACACCGGCACCGAAATATAGCTTTCGAATTTGTACAACCGTGGGGTGTGGTGGTCGCGGTAAATCGGGTCTTCACTGGCCTTGTCGATCACCACGGCCACGTGCGAGCTGCGAATTTCGTGGCAAATAGTGGTGGTCAGGTCCAGCTCACCGCCAATGCCCAAGCCGAAGTCCAGGTTGTCGAGCACTGCGCACGCCGTCCAGTGTTTGTCCGTCACCCGCGCCACAGCGGCAAAGCGCAGGCCGGTCATGTCACTGATCACCTTGAGCATCGCGGGTACGGCACTGATGCGGCCAATGGTGGCGATGTCGGCGGCTTTTTGCTCCATGCAGTCAATCTCGGTACGCAAGGGGGTGAGCGTTGTGCCCAGGCCAATGCGGGGGATTTTAACGATCTTGCGCGCACCGCGTGTAATTTCATTCTGTGTATGCAGGCATTTCCTGCGGATAGCCGACGAGCGCCCATAAAAAAACCGCGCCACTCTAATAGAGGGCGCGGTTTTTTGTTAAGTCGACTCAGGTGTCCAGTTTGTCTTCCAGCACTGCGCCCGTTTTGGCGTCGAGCTTCACTTCAAACCTTTTACCAGTGGTGTCGGTGAGGTCGACTTCGTAAACCAGTACGCCGTTTTTGTGGTCCAGCTCGGTATCGTTAATGGTGGCGCCGGCGTGTTTGGCCAAGGCAGCGGCGTTGAGCTGTTCGAATGGCTTTACGGCGCCGGATTTGAGCAGGCCCTCGATCTGGTCCGGACGAACATCAGCCTGGGCAAGGCCGGCGGTCAGGGTCAGAGCGGTAGCGGCGAACAGTGCGGTCAGGGTTTTCATGGTGTGTGTCCTTCTGGGTTAGCTGTTTAAGTGGCGCCAGATTAACCGGCGCAACTTAACTCATCCTTAATGGCTCACTGACACCAATGGCCAACTCACTCAGTAACCATTGTCTTTCAGCAGGTCTTGCACACTCGACGACGGCCAGCGCTTGTAGAACTTCAGCAGCTCGGCGGCGCGGTTGGTGAAGATGCCATCGACGCCAGCCTTCATCACCTTTTCAAAGTCCACCGGCTCATCCACGGTATACACGTGCACCAGCAGGCCTTTGTCGTGGGTCAGCTTGTTCATCTCAGGCTTGACCAGGTCGGTGTAGCTCTGGTCGCCATGGTTAGTCAGCTCGGCCGATGGGCCAGTGCCGATGGCGCCGAGGCTCTTGGCTTCATCGACCCATTTTTCGAATTCGGCGGCATCTTTCGGCTCTTGCTTGGCGTAGTAAGCGGCTTTGCTGGTTTCGCCGGACTCAGCGAAGGTTTGCGCAGACTTCGGCTCGATACTGCCCGGCCCGACCCACAGCAGCAGGATTTTCGGGGTGTTGGGCATTTCTTTCTGCAGTTCTTTCAAGCTGTCTTTTTCAAACGTCTGCAGTACCACGCGGCCCCTGCCTTGGCCCACGCCGGTGTTGCTCTTGCCCAGCTTGGAGCCGGCGGAGCTCAACCAGCCTTTATCCAGCAGCTTGTTTTTCAGGTCGGCTTCGATGCCCGGGAATTGCTTGGGCTCCTTGGTCTCGATGTACAGGCCGGGTTTGTGCTGCGGGTTGCCCTCGGCGATCTTGATGATTTCATCCAGGCTCTGAATTTTCAGGCCCACAAACCCAGGGCGGGCGCGATCCGGGTAGGCGGCGTTGAACCAACTGCCGGCGTCCAGGGTGCGCAATTCGGCCCAGGTAAACTCGGTGGCCGGAGCGTCTTTGCGCTCGGGGAACTTGGTGGCGACGTCGGTGGTGCGTTGCAGGTTGTTGTCATGGAGGGCGAACAGCACGCCGTCCTTGCTGCGCTGCAAGTCCATTTCCAGGTAGTCGGCACCCAAGTCGCGTGCGAGCTTGTAGGACGCGGCGGTGGATTCGGGGGCATCAAAAGAAGCGCCACGGTGAGCGATGACGGCAGGGTACGGAATGCCTTCGTTTGTCGCCAATTCAGCCGGGCTGATCGGGCCTTCAGCCTGGGCCTGGCCGAAGCCGAGCATCAGGGCGAGCAGCAAGGCGCTCTTGGTAAACGTGGCAGGCATATGCGAAGTCCTTTCGTGGAGGTGACTTTGAGAAGGCATCCTTTTTAACAATTGATTGCGAAAGGCGCTATCACCAAACCGACATTAACGTGCGCACGGGGCATTTTTGTGGCTCTTTTGTGCTGCATTGCCGTATTCTCGGCCGAATCAGCCCCGTCAGAGGGCAGTCATCTGTGCCACGCGTGTAAACCATCTTTCCAGTCCCTGTGGGACTTTTCAGTGAGGTTGACCATGCGTATCACGTCCGAACTTATCTGCCAGGCCGCCGACCAACTCCACGGTTTTGTCGGCCTGAACCGCAAGAGCGGTCACTACATCGTGCGTTTCAGCGAAGACGCCTTCGGCATGGATGTCGCCGATGACGGCATCATCCCCACGGCTGAATTTGTCTGGCTACCTGCCACCGGCAATACCATGATTCTTTCGCGCGAGCGCCTGCAGTTGCTGCTGGACCAAAATATCGACGATCGCATCAACATCACCGAGCCGTTACGGGTGTACATGCGCCGGGTGGAGATTGCGCAGATCAGTGCGGTGCGTAGTTTGGTCAGCTAATTTTGCCGCGAGCCGGTGTGTTGAGGCGGGCGTGTTGTGCAGAGCCCGCTCGCCACAGCAAGCCCGTTTCCCACAACAAGACTGCTGCCGCCAGGGTGATCACTGGCTGGCGAAGGCGTAGGCCCGCTCCACCTTGCACACCCGCGTTTGAAACGCTGAATACCACAGCGCACGCCCTTGCTCGCGCACCGCTTGATGCTCGGCGTCCTGCCTCCACGCCAGAATCGCCGCCTCGCTGCTCCAGTACGACACGGTAATCCCCAGGCCGTCTTCGCGTGCCGACTCCACCCCGAGAAACCCCGGTTGTTCACGCGCAAGTTCCAGCATGCGCGCGGCCGCCTCAGCATAGCCTTGATCGCCTTCAGTGCGCACTGAGCTGAAAATCACCGCGTAGTAAGGTGGGGCGGGTGTGTTGGCGATCATCGAGACACTTCCTGGCAGGCGTTTAACAGTGCAATGGCCAACGGCGGCGTTATACCGTTGAGCGCAGCGCGTTCGGGTTGGAACAGCGTGGCGACGAAAAACGGGTGGTCGAGCAGTTCGACTGCGCGCAGATCGCCGGCCGAGTCATGGCCGCAGGCAATCAGCTCGCCTTCGAGCAACGTGCCTGCAAACTCACGGTTTATGCCGTAACGGCAGCGATAGCCTTCCTGAACATCCAGGCTGCCGTAAGCGTCGGCGATGCGTGTGTACGGCGCCAAACGCACGGTGTCGGTCGCCTCTACCAAGGCGCAACTGAGCGGCGCGATCACCGCGCGTTTAGCCTCGGGGGCCAGTTCGCCGTGTTCGGCATCCGCCCAGCCCAGCACGTTGCGGGCATATTCCAGTACCGCGTGTTGAAAACCGCCGCATGTACCGAGGAACGGGCGTCGTTGCTCGCGGGCAAAACGGATCGCCCGCAGTGCGCCATCGGTGTCGCGGTACGGGCTGGCGGGCACGCACCAGAAGCCATCGAACGCCTGCAGTTGGGTGGTGGGGGTGAGCGAGTCGGTGTCCAACCATTGCACCTGAACGCTCAGGGCCAGCACTTCGGCCGCCTGCTGCAGCGCCACCGGAATGGCCTGGTGCGCGACAACATCAGGGTTGTAGTCGCCGATCAGGGCGAGCTGTAGAGCGGGGGTTTTCATCGAGTACGTCCCATGGCTTGTGGTGTGCTGGTGCGCACTATAGATTGGCGTTCACGCAATCAATATTGGCGTTTACCCATATGCTCAATGCAGCAACGCACTATCAAATCGACTACGCAGACCTCTCGCTGATTCTGGCACTGGTGCGCGGCGGCAGCCTGGCGCGCGCGGCGGCGCTATTGCGGGTGGATGTGTCGACGGTGTTTCGTGCGGTGCGGCGCCTGGAGGCGGCGCTTGGCCAGACACTCTTTGAAAAAAGCCGTGCTGGCTACCTGCCCACCAGCTTGGCGAGCAACTTGGCGCAGCAGGCCGAACACGCGGAACAAGCCTTGGAGGCCGCGCGCATCGGTGTGGAGCAGGGCGGTGAAGTGATCAGCGGCACCGTGCGCCTGACCTGCACCGACTCGGTGTTGCAAGGCCTGTTGCTGCCGGCCCTGACGCAGTTCATGCCCGAGTACCCGGCGCTGACCCTGGAACTGAGCACCTCGAATGATTTCGCCAACCTCAGCCGTCGCGATGCGGACATCGCCCTGCGCCTGACCAAAACACCGCCGGAGCATCTTGTAGGCCGTTGCCTGGGCACAGTGGCGTATCAGGTGTTTGCCAGTGCAGATTTTGCGCGGCGCAACGCAGGCCGCGAGTTGGCCGAGCTGGCCTGGATCGCGCCGGATGACTTCCTGCCCGATCATCCCAGCGTGGCCTGGCGCCGCGAGCACCTGCCGGGTGTACGCCCCAGTTATCGCTGCAACAGCATGTTGTCGGTCGCCGAATTGGTGCGGGCAGGGCTGGGCGTTGCGGCGCTGCCGGATTTTCTATTGGCGGATGGCTTGCAGCCGCTGAGCCCCGCACTGCGCGGGCACGACACGGCGCTGTGGTTGCTGACGCGCCCGGATTGCCGTGCGCTGCGGTCGGTGGTGACACTGTTTGACGAGCTGGGCCGGCACCTGCGACTACCCTGACAAACCCTTTCACCCGCCAGCTGCTTTTTGCGGCTGGCGCGGTCACTCAAGGTTTGCGCATGAATTGCTCGTGCATTTCGCCGGTCAGCCTCTCGATACGCTCGGTAAGCTGCTTGGTCATTTCCGTCAGGCGGGTGTTTTGCTCGAGTAATTCCAACAGTTGCTGGGTGGTCTGTTCGGCTTGGGCCTGGCGTTCGGTGTTGGCGACGGCCAGCGCCTCGCGGTGTTGCGCATCGGCGTCGGACTGCGCCTTGTCGCGCGCGGCCTGACGCGTCTGGGCCAGCAGGATCAGCGGCGCGGCGTACGCCGATTGCAGGCTGAAGGCCAGGTTGAGCAGGATGAACGGGTACACGTCAAAGTGAGTAACGCCAGTGACGTTCAACACCACCCACAGCAGCACGATGGCGGTTTGCGCACCGAGAAAGGTCGGCGTACCAAAGAACCGGGCGAAAGCTTCGGCCTTGAGCGCAAAGGTGTCGCTGCCGAAGGTCGGCGCCAGGTGGGCATGGCGTCGATGAAAACGCAGGGGGTCGACGGGTGCGGCTTCTGGTTTGTCTGGGGTCATGGCGGGCTCGAATGCGGGGCAAAAGACAACCAGCACTATAGACCGAGCCCTCCGGCCAGGCACATGAAGATCGGGTCAGCGGCTGCCGCGCTCACGCGGAATGCGCGACCAGGTTATCGCTGACATTCACCCGGTTGCGGCCAGTGTCCTTGGCCACGTACAGCGCGCGATCCGCAGCGTTCAGCCACATGGCGGCATTGTTGAAGACGGGTTGAAAGTCCGCCAGGCCAATGCTCAAGCTGACGCGCAATTCTGGAACTTGCGGGTCGCGATAGTTACTGAAGTTTTCGCGCAGGCGCTCCATCACTTGCGCGGCGGCAGGCAGGCGCATTTGCGGAAGAATCACACAGAACTCGTCGCCCCCGTAGCGCCCGGCCAAGTCGTTTTCGCGCAGGTGTTGACGCAGTTCCAGGCTCAATTGGCGCAGTACCGCGTCACCGACGATATGGCCATAGGTGTCGTTGATCTGCTTGAAGTGATCAATATCGATCAGGGCGATCGTGGCGTGGCTGTGTTGCTGCCGGCACTTGTGGAACTTGAGGCTCAGCAGGTCTTTCCACGAGCCATTGTTGAGCAGGCCGGTCAGGCTGTCGACGCGGCTCAGGGCGCTGAGCGCGCGTTTATGTTCCGACAGTTTGATCGCCAACTGATAACAGACCATACCGATGGCCATCGGATAAAGCGTCAGTATCGGCAGGCACGTGTAGACCTGAGCAAGGCTGACGTTGGGGTTGAAGGTGATCCCGAACAACGCCCACGCCATGCCGATACCGGCGGCCTGCGCCAGCAGCCCGCGCAGGAACAAGCGTTTGCCGCCGGCCGCGACGTTGTTCATGGCCGTCATCGACAGCAGGGTTACCGCCGTCAGGGGCGCGAACTGCGCGGCCGCTGCCCAAAAGCCGCAAAATAATGAATCGTAGAGCAGGTTGCGCTGTTCGGCCTGGTAGGGAAATGGCGAGCGTATGGACAGCTGGAAGGCCACATGAGCCCACGCATAGCCATTGAATATCAGCAGCGCCCAGACCCAGCCGGGCATCGCCAATGGGTAAAGGGCGCCCATGACACTGATACAGCCGATACCCAGGCCGATGATCCTTGGCGTGTAGATGCGCCTGGCAAATGAAAGCCCTTTGCCTAGTTTGTTTTCCATAGTGTTCTGGGTCAGCTCTTTTTCGCAGATACAACAGCGTTCATCAGCGGTTAAAACCGCGATCGGCCTTTAATGGTCAATATTGTCAGTTATTCGCGCAGGAATAATCAGTGTCCTTCCGGGCCATTTACACAGTACAACCTGCGAGTAGGCCAAAAACGACCGGGAATGTCGTGGATACAACAGCGCGTCAGTGCGGGCGGGGAGTGCTGACTTCGTAGCCGGCCAGGAACAGGTCGATGGCCGACTCGATAACGTTGGCCTGGCTGGCGGCGTCGAGCACAGGTTGGCCCAAGGTGATCTGGGGCCAGAAGGCGAACGCTTTGAGCAGGCTTTGTATCTGGTGCGCCGCGAAAGCCGGATCGGTGCAGCACAGGCGGCCATCCTCGTGGGCGGCGCGTACCCACTGGGTGAAACCCTCTTCGCGTTTACTCAGTCGGTTGACCATGTTCTGCGCGCGTTCCGGTGAATGGATGGTGGCGGCAATCGCGACACGGGCCAGGTCGAGGAAATTGGCGTCCGACATCATTTGCATCTTCGCCTGCAGCAAGCCGCGCAATTGGTCGCGCAGCGGGCGGTCGCTGGCGTAGCTCACGTCCAGTTGCGCAACGCTGCTGGCCCACAACTGGTGGAGGATTTCGGCAAACAACTCTTCCTTGCTCGGGAAGTGGTTGTACACCGTACGTTTGGAAACGCCGGCGGTGGAGGCGATTTTGTCCATGCTGGTGACCTCGAACCCGTTAACCCGAAACTCGGCGATAGCCGCTGCCACGATGGCTTCGCGTTTGCGGTCGGTGAGGCGTAGTGGGGCAGTCATGGATAACATTCGGCTCTAAAGGCAAATTACACTCGGTAGTTTACTTGCTCCGGGTTTTGTTGCAATCTAGAAACTACACTGTGCAGTGTAATTTATACGCGCAGTGTAATTTATGAGCGGACCGTAGGAGTCACCCGGTAATGGCCACGATTTCAAACCGTCTCGCCCGCAAGCCCACCGTGCGCAAACCCGCTGAGCGCGAGCAAGGGCACTTCACCAACGATGCCCCGGTGGAGCACGGTGGTGTTGGCAAGACGTTGCGTATTTTCTGGAACATGCTTTTCAACAAACCGCGCAGTACGCGGCCGGTGGGCAAAATCCCGGTGCAACCGCTGACGCGCGAGCAACTGTTGGCCGCGCCTGATCACAGCGTATTCCGCCTGGGGCATTCGACCGTACTGCTGAAAATGCGCGGTAAATTCTGGGTGACCGACCCGGTGTTTGCCGAGCGCGCTTCACCGTTCAGTTGGGCCGGGCCCAAGCGTTTCCACGCGCCGCCCATCAGCCTCGAAGACCTTCCGCCATTGGAAGCCGTGATTCTTTCGCACAATCACTATGACCATCTTGACCGCCAGGCCGTGGTCCAACTGGCCGATAAAACCCGTTACTTTCTGGCCCCGCTTGGCGTAGGCGACACCTTGGTCAAATGGGGCGTGGACGCCAGCAAAGTACGCCAACTGGATTGGTGGGAAGGCACTGAGGTCGATGGCATTCGTTTTACCGCCACACCGGCCCAGCATTTTTCCGGGCGTGGCTTGTTTGACGGCAACCAGAGCCTATGGTGTTCGTGGGTGATGATCGACGGCGCGCGGCGGATTTTTTTCAGCGGTGACACGGGTTATTTCGATGGCTTCAAACGTATCGGCGAACAGTACGGGCCGTTTGACCTGACGCTGATGGAAACAGGTGCTTACAACGTCGACTGGCCGCATGTACACATGCAGCCGGAGCAAACCCTGCAAGCGCATATCGACCTCAAAGGCCGCTGGCTGCTGCCGATTCACAACGGCACTTTCGACCTGGCGTTCCACGCGTGGCACGAGCCGTTCGACCGCATCATGGCCCTGGCGTGGGAGCGCAACGTGTCGATCACCACGCCGCGATGGGGCAGGCGTTCAGTTTGAGCCTGCCTGAACGTGGGCATGCTTGGTGGTTGGACGTAGAAACCGAGAGCGCAACGGAACACGCCGCAGGCTAGTCTTGGGCATGCTGCGAAAAAAGGAGTTTTCAGCGTGTTTCAGGCCTACGACAAACCTCGGATGAGAGTGCGATGATCCCGTGAAAGTTATTCTCGGGGTGCAGTTCAGGTGGAAAAAGAGTGTAGGAAGTATTGGCAATCAGGTATGCCCTGTCACCAAGGGGCTTCATTGCCATTGACGGGGTCGGACGCAGCGCCGTCCCAAGCCGATAAAGCGCGCCAGGGCGGTATCGTCTTTGCTGGCGAGCACCATGGAGGCGTCGTTCCAATTCCCGGCTACAACGCGTTGCCTCCCTTGATGAGGTCCGCACGTGACCCGTCCTTGTTACTCAACGCCTTGAGCGGTATCGACCCCACAGGCCCGGTGATGGTGGAAGTGCCCTTGGTGCTGAATAACACCACCTTCACCGCGACCCAATTGTTCTCGGGGTGGCGAATCGGTTTCGCTGACCGCTATGTATGCAGCGGTCAGGGCAGCCCTGCTTACCACAGCGCTGCCATGCGCCGAGCCTTCGACATCCTGCGCCAGGCCGGTGCGCGATTGGTGCCGGTCAACGCTCAACGCGCGCATGGCAGCGTTCAATTCACGCCGAACAGTCGTAATGAAATCGATGAGCTAGTGGCCGAGCATCTTCTGGACGCCTTGATGTCTGACGGCAAGAGCGCCGCGTTTCATGGTGCTTGCCGAAGCGGTCATGCCTCTCTTTGCGACACGTTGGAGGATGGCACGCAGCTCTGGTTTTATGGCCCATCCTGGTCACGTGATACGTTGCCCACCTTATTGGATATGTATCGACGGATCAGCGCGTGTGCGCCCAATTAACTGAGCAACGCGTAGAAGCTGCGTGCGCACGGTTTACACTCACTGCCATGGAGGGACCGCCATGGCCTGTAAAATCCACATCCTCGGCGCGGCAGGTGCCGGCACCACGACGCTGGGCAAGGCCTTGGCCGAGCACCTGAACGTTGCTTATTTCGACTCGGACGACTTTTACTGGCAGCACACCGTGCAGCCGTTCACCGTCGCCCGGCTGCGCGATGAACGCACCCGCCTGTTGCTGGCACAAACTGCCGGCCTTGAAGGCTGGGTGTTGTCCGGCTCACTGTGCGGCTGGGGCGATGCCATGATCGAGCAGTTCACCCAAGTGGTGTTTTTGCGTGTAGAGCCGCACGTGCGCCTGCACCGTCTGCGCCAGCGGGAAGTGCAACGCTACGGCGACCAGATTCTGCAAGGCGGCAGCCGCCATGAAAACAGCGTGGCCTTCCTCGCATGGGCGGCGCGCTACGATTGCGGCAACCACAGCCTGCGCAGCTTGCGTCGGCATGAAAGCTGGTTGAAGCCGCTGACCTGCCCGGTGATCCGGCTGGACGCTACGCACCATTCGGCTGAGGCGTTGGTGACTCAAGTGATGCGCTTGTTGAGTTCATCAACCGCGAGATGATGCCTTGTGCGGCCGGTTCTGCAGGCGCTGCGTCGAACCTGCGCGCACTCATGCCCCAACCCGGCGCGAACCCCGGAAAAAACACCAGTCCTTCAGCCTCCAACCGAAACGCCAACGCCAACCGGGTGTCATCATCCACATCGCCCTGGCTTTCGAAGCGTTGCAGCGCTTCTACCGCCACGCCAGCCTGGCTGGCCAGGTTTTCACGGCTCCAGCCCAGCATCGCGCGGGCCTGCACACTGTGCTTGGCGGTAAATTGATGCAGGACGATCTGCTGTTCTACGAAAGAGCTCATTGCCAGAGAGTGCATGGGTGTTCTCCAGGTTCGACGGGGGAGGGCAAACTATACTGTGTTTTTGTACAGTTGTTTTGACCGCTCATCAACTGGATGTATTTTTTGCGCGCACGGCTTGCGCTACCCGTGATCTGCCTGCAACCCCGGGGCCTCCCGAATGATCAGGTGGTCCAAGTTCTCGATATTCGCGCTGAACACCCCGAACGTCTGCTCGGGGTTCTTTTGGCTCGGCACCTGTTTCAGCTCCGGCGTTACGCCGTAAAAGAAGCAATACAACACCCGTTCACTGCCCGCTGCGGCCTTGATCTGCTCCAGGAAGGCGCTGCGCTTGCGATAGTTCTCGATGAGCTTTTTGCTCAAGTAAACGTTGACCGAATAGGGCTTTTTGTCGAGCCATACCTTTTTTTCGAAGTCGATGCGAAAGCTGCTGGTGTAGTCCTTGATCGCTTTGATTTTGCCCCAGTAGATCAGGCCCTTGTTGTCTTGCAGGTATTCGATTTTCTTGAAAAACGTCCAGTAGGTAGCGCTGTGGTCGCCGATCTTCAGCGGCATGCGTTTGAGTGTGTCCTTGTCGTCAATATTCGACACATAACATTCCACCGGGTGGGCGAACACGCTGGTTTTGTCCGGCGTGGCGTCGCTGCTGGTGTGGGCCGTGGCGGCACGCTTCGAAGGCGCTTGCGGCGGGGCTTGTGAGACGTTGCCCTCGGTGCCTGCCAGAGGCGGTTTACGTGGGTACTCACGCCGTGTGAGCAAAAATTCCGAGGGGAAATTGTCCTCGCGCTCGTCGTCATTTTCAGCGCTCGCGGCCTTGTGCGTGCTGGCATAGCGGCAGCCGTCGATATGCCGAGTGCTGGTCTTGTTCTTGAAGTGGGGCGTGCGCAGGTAATTGACGTTTTTCGCGTTGAACGTGCTCAGCACATTGCCCGTATCGAACGCCGCACGGCAGGCATCGTTGGGGCACAGGAAGCTGTCCTTGTCGGAATCGAACGGGTTGGTTTCGTCGAAATTCAAGTCTCGTACGTCGTAGATCGACAGCTTTTCATCGAGACTCAGGCTGTACGCCGTGTCGAATTTCATAGGGCTCGGGTCCGTGAGATACGTAGCTGGATATTACCCAAATATCCGCGGTGATGGAGATCGAAAAATGTGGGAGGGGGCTTGCTCCCGATAGCGGTGGTTCAGCCGGCAAATGGGCTGATTGACACGCCCTCATCGGGAGCAAGCCCCCTCTCACATTAGAGAGGCGGTATTGCAGACACGCGGCGGCCACTCAGGAAGCACAAGGTGCCGCCCACCGCCGTGAGTGCACCCAGCGCATAGAACATGCTGGTGGGCGCAGCGTTTATCAGCAGGTAACCGCAAATCATCGGGCTCAGCGCCCCACCAAAGGCGGCCAGGTTCTGCGCGCCGTAGTAACTGCCGCGCAGTGCATCGGGTGCGAGGGTGTCGATAAACAGGAATTCCGACGGGTAGATGATCATCTCGCCCAAGGTGAACACGAACATCGCTACGCACCAACTGACCAGGCTGTGGGCCTGGCTGAACCCGATCAGCCCGGCAATAAACAGCAAACTGCCGAGCACGATCCAGTAACGCAATTGCTCGCGCTTGAGAAAACGGCCGATCTGGTACTGCAGCACAATCACCGTGATCGCATTGCACGCCAGCACCGCAGACAAGATTTTCAGTGCCTGCTCAGGCCGGTAGGCCACCAGCAAAAACTGCGACAGGTACAGCGTATAGCGCCCATGAACAATGGTGCTTAACAGGCTGCCGCAGGTGAACAAAATCAGCGTGCGGTCGCTGCGCAAGGTGCGCAAGGTGCTGAGAAAACTCAACGGCGTATAGCTGCTATCGCGTTGGGTGGGCGCGATGCCGATCATCAGGAACAGGCTGCCAAATGCAATGGCACTGGCGATCAGGAAGGGCGCCTGCGGCAAGTGCCCGGCGATCACCACGCCGAGCATCGGGCCGGTGGCGTAGCCGACGTTGGTCAGGGTATAGCGCAACGAAAACACTTTGGCGCGATCACCCACCGGCAAGTTCTCGCTGATGATGGCCTTGGAGCCAATCAGGAACAGCGCCGACGCGGCTTCGGTGATCACCAGCGTCAGCGTGGTGAGGTAGAGGTTGCTGGCAAAGGTCAGCAACAAAAAACCGATCGAGCTGGAGAGCATGGCCAGGATCAGCAACATGCGTTTTTCCAAGCGGTCGATGATGTAGCCGCCGTAGAGGCCGAGCAATGTGGCGATGAACACGGCGAGGCCCATCAACAAGCCGATGTCTTGCTGGTTGAGGCCAAGGCGTGTGCTCAGCCACAGCGCCAGCAACGGGCTGGTCATCGCGCGGCTGACCACCACGGTCACCGAGCAAATCATCAGGCGGCGGATTACCAGCGAATAGGTGGCCACGGTGGCTCTAATTTCCTTATTAGTTTCCAAGACAATACAGATCAAAATATGAGCACAGCTCGACTGTGGGAGGGGGCTTGGTCCCAATAGCGGTGGGTCAGATAACCCAATACTGCCTGGCTTGCCGCCCTCGCAGGCAAGCCAGCTCCCACCTTTAGAATCGTATTACTGGCCGGCGTTAATGCTGACTTTTGCCACCGCACCTTGCTCCAGGTCCCAATTCTTCAGGATCTTGCCGTACGTTCCATCATCAATCATGCCCTGCAACGCCTCGCTGATCGCCGCGACCAACGCCGTGTTGCTCTTTTCAATCCCCAGCCCGGTGAACTGTTTGGAAATCGCCAGGCCCACCGGCTTGTACTTGCCCTTGTCCAACGACATCAAATAAGGAATCGTCTCGCTGCCCTGCATCGCCGCGTCCAGGCGGTTTTGCTGCAACTGCGCCCGCGCATCCGCCGAGCCTTCAGTGCCGATTACCACGATTGCCGGCTTACCCGCCGCTTCGCAGTTTTCCTTGCTCCACGCGGCAATTTCCGACGGCCACGTAGTACGGCGGCTGGTGCCGACTTTTTTACCGCACAGGTCAGTCAACTCCTTGAGTTCTTCACGCTTGGCCAGGGTGTACAACTGCGGGCCACTGGTGAAGTAGTCGACAAAGGTCACCGACTTTTGCCGCTCGGCGGTGTCGGTCATGCCCGACAGAACGATGTCGACGCGCTTGGTGGTGAGGCCGCTGAGCATCTGCTCGAAGCCGGTTTCCTGCCACTTGATCTTCACGCCCAGGCGCTCGGCCAAGGCGTTGCCCAAATCAAAGTCCAGGCCAGTGAGCTTGTTGGTGGCGGTGTCCTTGAAATCCATCGGCGGGTAGTTCGGCACGATGGCCGCGCTGATCTCGCCCTTGTCCTTGATGGCCGCCGGCAACGCCGCAAACACACAGGTGGAGGCTATCAGGCCTGCGAGCAAGGTTGGGATAAACATCTTTTTCATGGGGGCGTTCTCGTTAGTTTTTTAGTTAAGTGCGAACGGCAGAAATAAAGCTTTGGGTACGCGGATTTTGTGGGCTTATTAGAATTTCTTCCGGGCTGCCGGCTTCCACAATCTGGCCGGCATCCATAAACACCATGCGGTTGGAGACTTCGCGGGCGAAGCCCAACTCATGCGTGACCACGATCATGGTCATGCCGGTGCTGGCCAAATCGCGCATCACCGACAGCACTTCGCCTACCAGTTCCGGGTCGAGGGCTGACGTGGGTTCGTCGAATAACATCAGCTTGGGGCGCATCGCCAACGCGCGGGCAATCGCCACGCGCTGTTGCTGGCCGCCCGACAACTCCACCGGGTAGGCATTGCGTTTATCCGCAAGGCCGACACGCGCGAGCAACTCCAGCGCGTCCTCGATGGCTTCCTTGGGCGAGCGCTTGAGCACCTGGCACGGGCCTTCGATGATGTTTTGCAACACGGTCATGTGCGGGAACAAATTGAAGCGCTGAAACACCATGCCGGTGGCCAGGCGCTGGCGTGCTATCTGCGCTTCATTCATCTCATGCAGCTTGTTGCCGACCACCCGGTAACCGACCAGTTCGCCGTCGACCCACAGGCCGCCCTTGTCGATTTTTTCCAGCTGATTGACGCAGCGCAGCAGCGTACTTTTACCCGAGCCGGACGGGCCAATGATGCACATGACTTCGCCTTGCTCGACCTCGATATTGATGTCGCGCAACGCGTGATACTCGTCGTAATACTTGTTCAGGTTGACGGCCTTGACGATGCTTCTCATGGGGCAAATCTCCTCAAGCCACGCTTACGAACGCTTGCCGGCGCCGCGGGCAAAACGACGCTCAAGGCGGCTTTGACCAAATGAAAGAACAGTCACCACCGCCAGGTACCAAATACCGGCAACCATCAGCAATTCCATGACGCGGGCGTTGGCGTAGTAGATGTTTTGCGCGTTGTGCAGCAGCTCCGAGTACTGGATGACACTCGCCAGGCTGGTCATTTTCACCATGCTGATGAACTCGTTGCCCACAGGCGGAATAATCACGCGCATGGCTTGCGGCAGAATAATCCGGCGCAGCGCTTGCAAACTCGGCATGCCGATGGACTTGGCGGCTTCGTATTGGCCGGTGTCCACCGACAGCAACCCGGCGCGCACCACCTCGGCGGTGTACGCGCCCTGGTTGATACTCAAGCCGAGCAGGGCGGCCACAAACGGCGTCATCAGGTCGACCGTGTCGAGGCTGAACAGACCCGGAATCGCGATCACCGGAAAAATCAGCGCCAGGTTGAACCACAACAGCAGTTGCAAAATCAGCGGCGTGCCACGAAACAGCCAGGTGTAGGTAATCGCCACATAGCGCAGGATCGGGTTAGCCGACATGCGCATGATCGCCGTGATCACGCCGATCACCACCCCCAACGCCATGGCCAAAATCGACATGATGATGGTGTTCACCAGGCCCCAGATGATCGCCTCAGAGGTGAGGAACTGGCCGATGTAGGCCCATTCGATCTGGCCATTGGCAAACGCGCGCAACAACGCGGCCAGGGCGATCACGATTAACGTGGCAAAAAACATCCGCCCGTAATAGCGACGCGGCACATGCTCGTACTGCGTAATGTCAAACTGGTTCTCGGACAACTTGCGCTCGGCTTGCAAGCGCTCGGCCGGGGTTTGGTTCATGGTGCTACTCCACTGCTGTACTCGATCCAACTGTTAAAACACGGTCCAAATGTGGGAGCTGTCTTGCCTGCGAAAGCGCCAGCAAACTCACCACAAAGGCCCAGGTTTAAATCCGAAACCCCTGATAACTCTCAGCCCATCTCTGCTGCTCAGCCAAAGCAGTCTTCAACCGCCCAATTTGCTCGCGAACCCGTTCCGGCGCCGTCCCGCCCCACCCACTGCGCGCCGCAATCGCCGCTTCCAATGTCAGGCAGTCCCGCACCTCAGGCAATAACCGAGCATCCACCTCAGCCAACATCGCCGGCGAGGCTTCCCACAACTCAATCTCATGCTTCTCACAGGCCTGCACCAGTGCGCCGGTAATCTCGTGCGCCTCTTTGAACGGCACGCCACGCATGGCCAACCAATCCGCCACCTCCGTCGCCAAGGTGAAACCCATCGGCGCCTGACGCCGCAGCTCCTCCACCTGCACCTTCATCGTCGCGACCATCCCGGCCATCGCAGGCAGCACCAGCAGCAAGGTGTCCACGCTGTCCAGCACGCTGTGCTTGTCTTCACTCAAATCGCGGTTGTACGACAGCGGCAACGATTTGAGCGTCGACATCAACCCGGTCAGGTTGCCGATCAAACGCCCAGCCTTGCCCCGCGCCAGTTCGGCAATGTCCGGGTTCTTCTTCTGCGGCATGATCGAGCTGCCGGTGGCGTAGGCATCATCCAACTGCACCCAGCGAAACTGGCGTGACGACCACAGGCAAAACTCCTCCGACAGCCGCGAAATATTCACCCCGAGCATGCCCGCCACAAACAAAAATTCCGCTACATGGTCGCGGCTGGCGACGGCGTCAATCGAATTTTCACACGGCCCGGTGTAGCCCATTTCCTGGGCTGAATGCTCCGGCTGGCGCGCAATCGCTGAACCGGCCATCGCCGCCGCACCCAAGGGCGACAACGCCGTACGCGCATCCCAATCCACCAACCGCTGCACATCGCGCAACATCGACTGCGCGTGCGCCAGCAAGTGATGGGCGAACACGATAGGTTGCGCCTGCTGCAAGTGGGTAAAGCCCGGGCAGACGCTGTCGATGTGCTGCTCAGCCTGCGCCACCAACGCTTGCTGCAAACCCAACACCTCACTGGTGATGGTGCGCGCGTGGTCACGCAGGAACAGCCGCAGGTCATTCGCCGTCTGGTCGTTGCGCGAACGCCCGGCGCGCAACTTGCCGCCCAAGGCGCCCAGGCGCTCGGTCAATACGCGTTCGATAAAGGTGTGCACGTCCTCGTCATCCAGGGTTGGATGCAGGCGGCCGGCGGCGAAGTCCTCGCCGATACGGTCCAGCGCTTCGAGGGTACGCAAGGTTTCCGACTCATCCAGCACACCGGCGCGCTGCAACTCACGGGCGTGGGCTCGGGAGCCCGCCAGGTCGTAAGGCGTCAGGCGAAAATAGCGCTCAGGGCAACGCGACAAGGCGGCCAGCGCGGCAGACGGGCCGCTTTTGAAGCGAGCGCCCCAAAGGCGGTCGGTGGGCTGAGACATAGGTGTTCCTCACGCTTGTTTTTAGGAGAGTCGGAGGCAGTTGAAGCAGAAAGGAATCGCAGTTGAACCAGTGTCTGACGCGCTGGGTTCAAGATTGCCAAGGGCCGATGTTTAAGTTCATTATCGCCGCCTGGCTATGTTCAAGGACTGGGTTTAAGCCTGTTGAATATGGCACTTGAGGTCAACGCGTATTATGGAAACCCCACTTTCCACTTCTGGAAACATGCCGCCAAAACCCGGCACACGACCACCTCTGCAACTGAGCGGCCTGGACTTTAAATTGCTCCGGGTATTTATGGCCGTGGTCGAAGCGGGCGGTTTCAGCGCCGCACAAAACGAGCTGAATGTGGGCCTGGCCGCCATCAGCAAACAGATCTCCGACCTCGAAATTCGCATCGGCATGCGCCTGTGTACGCGGGGCAGGGAGGGCTTTGCGCTGACCGAAGAAGGCAAGTTGGTGTATCAAGCGTCCATCGAGTTATTTACCTCGGTAGACAGTTTTCGCGACAAGCTTAGTTCGGCACAAAACGAACTCATCGGCGACCTGAGTGTGGGCGTTATTGATAACACCGTTTCCGACGTTAATTCGCCGTTAGTGGCTGCACTGGGGAAGCTACATAGCCAATCGCCAAAAATCAGACTGCGTTTACACGCGTCCCAGTTGGACGAAGTTGAACGCGGTGTGGTGGAAGGCCGCCTGATCGTCGGCATCGTCCCCGTGTACCAGCGCCGCGAAGAATTCGACTACTTCCCGCTGTACGAAGAAAAGGCCCACGCCTACTGCGCCGTAGGGCACCCATTGTTTAACGCCAGCGACATCACGCCCGACCTGTTGCGCCGCCATGAAGCGGTGAACCACCGGTACGCGATTCATCCCGACAAAACCCACTTCGTCACCTGTGACAGCCAGTCTGCCTCGGCCTCGCAAGTCGAAGCCGTCGCCATCCTGCTACTCACTGGCCGCTTCTTCGGCTTCCTGCCCGAGCACTACGCCGCGCCTTTGGTAAGGGAAGGGCGCCTGCGCGTGCTGTGCCCGGAACGCGTTCACTTGAGTACCGCGTTTAACTTGATCCTGCGCCACAACGCGCCGCGCAGCCCACTGGTAAAAGCCTTCGCGACGGCCTTGGGTGTAGACCTGAAAGCCACACCATAAACCGCGCTCGCAGGCGTTGCAGATCAAGGTTGAGATACACGAAAGTTAAACGTCCTACATACCTGTCGTACGCCATAAAGCGAACCGTCTGATATTTCCGTAGCGCCCGTTTTCGTATGGTGAGGCCCTGAAATAAACAAGGCGTTTATCTAATGGCTAACCACGGCTACATGAGCATCAGCGGCGCGGTACAAGGTCTGATTTCGGCAGGTTGCTCGACCACGGCCTCCATCGGCAATAAATGCCAGGACGGGCATCGTGATGAGATTATGGTGTTGTCGTTCCAACACAATATGGCCAACAGAGGCAATTTAAGAGGGCCAGCTCACGGCCCGGTAGTCATCACTAAAAATATCGACAAATCATCCCCCTTGCTGGCCGTCGCGCTGGCAAACAGGGAAGAACTGGACTGCCTGATTCATTTCTACCGAACCTCCAGTTTCGGCCAGCAAGAAAAGTACTACACGGTCGACATTCGCGGGTGCATCGTCGCCGACCTCATCCTTGACGTGCCCTATGCCCTACTGCAAAACGACATGGACGCTCAGGAGCATGTCGCGCTGCGTTACCGTGAAATTCTTTGGACACATCACCAGGCAGGCACAAGCGGTTATGCCGCCTGGGATGTCGCGCAGTGACGCGCAACACCGCACTTGAAGGCCCGACATCTCATGACACCTGGACGGTAAGCCAAACCGCCGCCTATTTAACTAATCAGGCCTGTTTGATCAGTGCCAGGCATATCAGTGACGGCATTGTCAGGCTGCAATTCAATCGGGAAGTCGCCTATTACGCCCGTGGCATTGTTAAAGACGTAGAGGAAGGGCGCAAAACGGCTGAGCAAGGGTTGCAGGACATCAAAGACGAGCAATCACACCTTTTGCACCAGTCTTGGCAAATTGCCAGGAAAGGCATAGGGCTGGTTGCCGGTGGGCTCCAACTGGCAACGGGAGCCGGGGTTTGTTATGCATCCGTCGGTACGCTGTGCGCGTTTGTAGGCGTACCGATCATGGCGCACGGTGCCAATAATATGTATGAAAACGGACGAAATTTAATTCAAGCACGTAGCAATACCACAGGCCCCGTACGGCAAGGCTATCACTTGGCCGTTAAGGCGTTGGGGTATGGCGAGGATGAAGCAGACATTCTCTACGGCGGTGTCGATATTGCCATGTCTATTTATAGCCTGAGCCGCTTGTGATCAAGCCGGATGCGTGGCGATTATTTAGATACCTGCCCTCGGACAAAGTACGCGCCTATCGAACTATGAGCGGGTCGTCGTTGGGTATAGAGTCTATTATCAATGCTGACACAGCCGCGCAAATGCATGAGCGAATGCCCGAATGATTGTCGTCGGTGCTTTTTTTTATGTGTTAGGAGGTGCCGCGCTGTGCTATTACTTTAAGTACAGGTTTTCGAAGCCGCGCTTGCGTAATTACACGTTGTACTTTTGCCTGATCGTGAATGGTTTTTTTGTCATCAGCTATATTCGGGTGATTGAACGTGGTGATTTCTTGTACAGGTGGCATAGGCCGGACCTATTGGTGCAATACCCAATATTAGGCTGGTTCGCCCTGACTGGAATAATACTTCATGCGTTCGCCTTACCCATAGACAGAAAGCTGGGTAAGGGAAATCAGTAGGCTGGGCTTTAAACGATTCGTTCAGGCATCGACCCGACCGAATCATCTCAGGGCGCACAACCTTGCCAACTTTCAGTGCCTGCGAATCTGCCTACGTCGCTTCTTCGCATTCTACGGCGGTGTCGATATTGCCATGTCTATTTATAGTTTGAGCCCGCTTGTGATCAAGCCGGATGCGTGGCGATTATTTAGATACCTGCCCTCGGACAAAGTACCCGCCTATCGAACAATGAGGGGATCGTCGTTGCGCATAGAGGCTTCTATCGATACTAAAACAGCCGCGCAAATGTATAAGCGAATCCCTGAATGATCGTTGTCGGTGCTTTTTTGTATGTGTTAGGCGGCGCTGCACTGGCGTACTACTTTATGTACAGGTTTTCGGGGCCGCGCTTGAGTAATTTACAACTGTACTTTTGCCTGATCGTGAATGGCTTTTTCTTCATCAGCTATATGCGACTGATTGAACATGGTGATTTTGTGTACGTATGGCGTAGGCCGGATCTGTTGATGCAATACCCAATATTAAACTGGTTCGCCCTGGCTGGAATAATACTTCATGCGTTCGCCTTACCCATAGACAGAAAGCTGGGTAAGGGCAATCAGTAGGCTGGGCTTTAAACGATTCGTTCAGGCATCGACCCGAACGAATCATCTCAGGCCGTTCAAGCTTGCTAACCTTCAGTGCCTGCGAGTCTGCTTACGTCGCTTCTTCACATTCTACGGCGGTGTCGATATTGCCATGTCTATTTATACTATGAGCTGGCTTGTGATCAAATCGACTGCATGGCGATTGTTTAGATACCTGCCCTCGGGCAAAGTACGCGCCTATCAAAAAGTGATCGGAGCGTCGTTGGGTATAGAAGCTTCTATCGATGCTGAAACAGCCACGCAAATGTATAAGCGAATGCCCCAATGATCGTCGTTGGTGCTTTTTTGTATGTGTTAGGGGGTGCCGCACTGGGCTACTACTTTAAATACAGGCTTTCGGGGCCACGCTTGAATAACTTCAAGTTGTGTTTTTGCCTGATCGTGAATGGTTTTTTTATCATCAGCTATGTTCAGCTGATTGAGCGTGGTGTTTTTGTGTACAGGTGGCATAGGCCGGACCTGTTGATGCAATACCCAATATTAGGCTGGCTCGCCATGGCTGGAATCATAGTTCAGGGGTTCGCCTTACCCATTGGCGGAAAGCAGGGTGAACGCAGTCCGTAAACCTGGCTTTAAACGATTCGTTCAGGTATCAATCCGAACGAATCGTCTCAGGCCGTTAAACCTTGCCAACCCTCAGTGCCTGCGAATCTGCTTACGCCGCTTCTTCGCATGGAAATGCCGAAAATGCGCATCCTGCGCCGCCGCCAATAACTCGCGGTCACCGCGCGTATCGCCCCAGGCCCGAAGCCGGTAGTCCCCGAGGTCGCCATACACCGCCTCAAGCCGCAGCACCTTGTTCTCGCACCGGCAATTATTCCCGGTGAGTTTGCCGGTCAACACGCCGTCGACCACCTCAAGCTCAGTGCCAATCAACTTGATGCCCAGCCGATTCGCAAACGGCTGCAACACCAACGCCGGCGACGCCGAACACAACGTCACCTCCGCCCCGGAGCCCAACTCCTGCTCCACCGACAGCACGCCCGCCGGGCGCATCAGCCGCGCCCAATTCTTCTGGCAATACTCCTCGGCCTTCTGCTGCACCCACGCCTTCTCCACCCCGGTCATAAAGGTGCGGATCAACTGCGCCTTCAACTCATCCCGGCTCATGCGCCGCAACAAAAAGCGCAGCCCCGGCACCGCCAGCTTGACCATCCGGCCATAGAACTCGCCGGTGCCAAAGGCGAATTTGAGGAAGGGCACGAAACTGTCGTGGTGGGTCAGGGTGCCGTCGAAGTCAAAGACGGAGAGTACTTTGGCATCAGCGGGGCCGGTTTCGAGCATGTCTGGGTTCACGGGTGGCCTCGGTCCTATCTAGTATTTTTTGAGCGTGCATCAGGTGTGACCGCAGGAGTTTACTCCCGTGCCAATCTTTGGACTTTTGCATAAAGCCCTTCGGTAAAAGCATCCCGATCACTCGACCGGTGGCAACGCTGATGGCAATTGGGGCACAAGGCTACAGCATTGGTGATGCGATCCGAACCCTTCTGGGCGAGGTGCTTGACGTGGTGTACTTCAAGAAATGGCTGGCCATCGTCTAGATTGAACGGTGCGTTTAGACCGCAACCCTCACAAATACCTCCCGCTTGCTGACGTACCCAAGCCCGCACCTCCGGGTCGCGTACGTAGGTTGTCCTGGTAGTGTTGACCTGTTCTGGTGCAGCAATTCCTGCAGGTTGGGTCTTGATAGGTTTGCTTTGAAGCTTTGTCGCACGCCTTTCCAACAACTCATCATCAAACGTGGGGGTGCTGTCTTGCGATTTAACGATTCCTCGCTGCGCCAGCATCCGACTAATACGAGAGACGATTCCCGAACCGACATTATTGGCTGCCGTATAGCCAGTAATTGGCTTCTGATTCAGCGTCTCAAACACCGCAGAAATATTGCGCATACGGTAATCGACGGACGCCGAAGTACGGTTCTGCAGTGCCCTTTCACGTAAAAGCTCATGTTCGACTGACTTTTTATAAGGCTGGCCTGCGTTCTCCAGCTTCAACATTTTCAGATAAGCATCGACTGAAGCTTCCAGCTCTTCATCGCTCCATCCGGTATTAACTTTTTGCGTATCCATACAGCCGCCGAGGGTGAAAAACCCTCGAACGATACTGAGTAGCCACTATTGCGTCTATGAAATTTCCTACGGCTCGGTGGGATTTGGCGGTCGTCAGTCTCAGTAAATTCGCTGCTTCATTCGGAAAGCTTGAGCGAGCTTTCGCCACCATGGAGTCCGTGCTGCCGTACTTCTGTAGGTTCGATTAACTAGCAAATACGGCATGTCACGAAGGCGTATCCAGCCTTCATCCTGCCAATGCAGCAGGTTCAATGACATTTCAGGCCAATCCAACATGCTCAATTGTGGCCGTTCAATTGTTCGAGGCTGGCGCTCGTCACGCAAGGTCGGAACGACTTCGTGAGTGAGCCAGCGACGTAACAGCCGATTTTCCGGCGCGTAGTGATAGACCAACAGTGCGTAGACGCCAGACTCGCTGATCATCAGCATTTCCTCTGGTTGGCCGTGAAACATTAGCCTCAGGCATTGCCGTTGATCATTGTCGAGCTTACGGGTCGTTCGTTCATCCAGGTAGTAGCCCATCAATCGCCCAAGGTCGCGCGCGCAGAACCACGGTTGGTTTTCTACAAGCAGGGTGTGTATCTGAAGGTCGTGACGAGTGAAGACGACTGCGATAGAAGGTTCAGGCGTGATTGCCTTTCTGGCGGGCGGCAGGTCGAGCAGATACTGGCTAGGCATTTCCTATGATCTCTACGTGATTTTCGGAAGGGCAGAAGCCCAACGTAGAGAGCGGATTTAAGAAACTCCAACTTGCTTTGCCTCAATGCAGCAGTCATTCCGCCTGAATTTATGTCGGGCGGATTTTAGCTGTGTGAGTGAGGCAGGCTTCTACGTTGGGCGTTTCTTAGGCACCGGTTGCCAGCGTAAATCTGTTGATCAGTGGAAACAAGACTGAAATTTTTTTGTTTTATTGTGGGATGTTTCTACAGTGCAAAAAAATGTGCGAGTATATAAAGGCATTTTGCCATGCTTGGGTGTCTTCGGTTGGGGCACTTAAGGACGAGTACTAAATTATTAATGGAAATTGGAGATGTCAGGGATGTCTAATACTTCTTTGGTTATAGATAATATTTATGAGGATGCGAAGGACTTCTTAATTATCGGTATGACGGGCCGTACAGGGTCTGGATGTACTACGGCGGCGAAGCTACTTTGTGAAAAAGTACTCAATATACCTAGCGAAGGTTATGAGGGATTAACTCGCAATGAATTTAAGAAGCATCAAATAATAAAAAAGTACATTGATGGTGCGAGCTGGGCTCCTTTTTATAAAATCGAAGCACGCAGTGTCATTACATACCATTTACTTCTTTTGTCAGAGTCAGAGTTTTTTGATTATGTGAGCGAGTTTGATTTTGCAAGTCCGTTGCTAGGAGATGAGCTTATAAAATTGTCTTCAGCGTTGAATGGGGTGCGGGATAAGGTTCATAAGGTCAATGCATCACTTAATTATTCAGGTGATGAGCTTGTAAATTTTCTTTTTGATCTTTATTTTTTAGAGATGCCGAGTATTACTGATATTTTAATGAGCTATCTCGGAAGGGCTAGATTTACGACGGTCTATCAACAGGCGGGTGATAACGTCCGGTCGTCCGGGTCAGCCAATAACTCTGTTTTTGCAGCTTCCAAAATGTTTAATTTTCCTAAGCATCTCAATATGCTAATTAAGTTGGCTCATAAGAAAGCTCGCTTAGATAAAGTGCCCTGCCGAATTGTCATAGATGCCATTAGAAATCCTTATGAAGCCTTTTTCCTTAAAAGGCGCTATGCGAATTTTTATTTGGTTTCAATTAATACGTCAAATTTTGAAAGGCTGAATAGTCTTAGGGGTTATAGAAAGCTGTCAGACCATGAGATAAAAATCTTAGATGACAAAGAATATCCTGAAAAAATCTCTGGGATGAAGAAGTTTGTCGCGCAGAATGTACAGGAATGTATTGAGATTTCTGATATACATATATACAACTCAAAAAGTAGTGAATTTACTCATAATGATTTAGTTAGCCAGTTGGCGTGGTATGTAACCTTAATGATGCATCCTGGGTTAGTAATGCCGACTTCGATAGAAAGCTGTATGCAAATCGCCTACACAGCGAAGCAAAGTTCAGGATGTATCTCTCGTCAGGTTGGGGCCGTTGTTACTGATGAATTTTACAGTGTGAAGGCAATTGGTTGGAATAATACCCCGCAGGGTCAGACGCCATGCATGTTAAGGAGTGCGGAAGATCTATTGGAGGGAAGGAATAAAAGCGATTACAGTGAGTATGAGCTGAAGTCGAGTGAGTTCCGACAAGCTGTGTCTGTCAAGTACTCTCAGCTGATTGCAACAAATAAGACGTCTAATAGGAATTTTTCTTTTTGTTTTAAAAGTGTTCAAAATGAAATTGAGGGTGAGAAAAATCAAGTTCATACCCGAGCGCTACACGCAGAAGAAAACGCATTTATGCAGATAGCGAAGCATGGAGGGCAGCAGCTTTCTGGTGGCGTGTTGTTTACTACCGCAAGTCCATGTGAGCTTTGCGCAAAAAAAGCGTATCAGCTGGGATTAAAGAAAATAGTCTACATAGACCCATATCCAGGAATTGCAACGCAACATATTTTGCTGTCGGGACAGAACAAGCCAGAGCTTGAGCTTTTTAAAGGAGCGGTTGGGAGGGCGTTTTATCAACTTTATCAGCCACTGATGCCCTATAAGGATGAGCTAGAATTAGCTTTTGATATTCCTAGCTATAATAATGTGGATAAACCTTCTAAGTCGGTGTTGAAGAAAAGAAACGTTGAGTTGGAAAGGGTGAACGAGTTGCTGGTGGCTGAATTGCAGGAGTTAAGGTTGAGAGTCGCTGACACTAAGGGGTAAATATTAAGTTTCTACCAGTAGGCCGTAAAAAGCCCTGATGTTGTTCAGGGCTTTTTTAAATTAGCGATTGATTTTTATCAATCCCAGCTCAACGCCCCACCCGTCTGATACTCAATAACCCGCGTCTCAAAGAAATTCTTCTCTTTCTTCAAGTCCATGATCTCACTCATCCACGGGAACGGATTCGTCGTGCCTGGATACTCTTCTTTCAAGCCAATCTGCGACAAGCGACGGTTAGCGATGAACTTGAGGTAATCCTCCATCATCGCCGCGTTCATGCCCAACACGCCACGCGGCATGGTATCGCGCGCGTATTCAATTTCCAGCTGCGTACCCTGCAGAATCATCTGGGTCGCTTCTTCTTTCATCTCGGCATCCCACAAGTGCGGGTTTTCGATTTTGATCTGGTTGATCACGTCGATACCGAAGTTCAGGTGCATCGACTCGTCGCGCAGGATGTACTGGAACTGCTCGGCCACGCCGGTCATTTTGTTGCGGCGGCCCATCGACAGAATCTGGGTGAAGCCGCAGTAGAAGAAGATGCCTTCCAGGACGCAGTAGTAGGCGACGAGGTTGCGCAGCAGTTCTTTATCGGTTTCGACGGTGCCGGTTTCGAACTTCGGATCCGAGATCGAACGCGTGTACTTCAAGCCCCACGCGGCCTTTTTGGCGACCGATGGAATCTCGTGGTACATGTTGAAGATCTCGCCTTCATCCATGGCCAGCGATTCGATGCAGTATTGGTAGGCGTGGGTGTGGATCGCTTCTTCGAAGGCCTGGCGCAGGATGTACTGGCGGCATTCCGGGTTGGTGATCAGGCGATACACGGCCAGCACCAGGTTGTTGGCAACCAGCGAGTCGGCGGTGGAGAAGAAGCCGAGGTTGCGCATGACGATGCGGCGTTCGTCGTCGGTCAGGCCTTCGGGGTCTTTCCATACGGCGATGTCGGCGGTCATGTTGACCTCTTGCGGCATCCAGTGGTTGGCGCAGCCGTCGAGGTACTTTTGCCAGGCCCAGTCGTACTTGAAGGGCACGAGTTGGTTGAGGTCGGCGCGGCAGTTGATCATGCGCTTTTCGTCAACGGCGACGCGGGCGGAGGCGCCTTCGAGTTCGGCAAGGCCTTCGGCAACGTCGAGTTTGTCGAGTGCAGCCTTGGCGCGCACGATGGCGGCGGAGTCACTGGCGGTGACGGCGCGGGCTTCGATGGCGGCGGCAGCGCCGGCACCGTCGAGGCGGTCCATGTTGGCTTCGGTGGCGTGGCCGGCGTTAGCGCCTTTGGTGGCTACTTCGGCGTGTTCTTCTTTGTCGAATTCGTCCCAGCTCAGCATGACGTGTCGTCTCCTGCGTGAGGGCTCAAAGGTGCCCGTGTGAAACCGGATGGTTGGGTGTTCACACGGCCCTCGGGCCGCGGTGGATCTTAAGGAATCGTTTGTTGCAGCAGCTAGCGCAGGCATTAAACGCAATGGGGTGAACGGGTACTCTGCGTGAGGCTTGAGGGGCGGAGCGGCAGGTGCTTGCTCCAGCGGAGGCCTCAGGTCTGGCTCTTCATCCCTGTGTAAAGGGATATTGCAGGCCCGATTTACTCGCGCATTATAGGGAAAAATTCGGCTTTGTGTTGCGGCGGATGGTCACGAGCGAGCGCCAAAATAGCCTGGTTTTCGGCCAAAGCGTTTGTTTGCTGGGCTTTGCCGGGGTTGGATTTTTTTGACGGGCGGCGGGATGTTTTTTGCGGGGTTGGGGCATGAGGTAGCTAGACGGCTTTTTACGGTGTGTATGGCTGAATCCGCTATCGCAGGCAAGCCAGCTTCCACCCTTGAACCGGTACATCTAAAATCGGCTCTTGGCCGCAAGAACAATTTCTTGCGGCGACCAAGATCCAGGGTTAAGCCTGACGCACTAAAGTTATTACCCGTTAGAGCAACCATTGCCCATCACGTGATACTTAAGAATATGGCGCTGACCTTGTGAGTCTTCATACTCCATCTTCACCGGTACAACTTTGCATACATCGGGAACCGTGCTCATGGACATTACTTTGGCAACGTCCAAGTGGGTGCTGTAGCTGTAGTCTTCAACAATCGGGGCGTTCTGGCTGGCCAGCTCGGTCTGGGCTTCATCGGCCAGGGCGGCGGTGGCGCACACGCTGCTGAGGGCCATTACGAGTAAAGCTTTCATTTGTTTATTTACCTTCTTCAGGGCGAAAGGGGTCACGGGGCCTTTGTGAGGCCACGTGTGTCACTTAAGTAAGGGGAAGTTCGGATTAACGTTGCCTTCGTGGGGGCTGTTACGTTGTTAATCACAGTGTCGTGTTGACGGCGTTGATTCTAGGCTTGCGGGTTATATTCATATACCCGTGCTTTTGATAAACACTGTTGGCGGTTTTTGTAACAATCACCGGGTTAAGGTTTTTTCATCAAGGCGCAAAGCGCCACAGCGTGCGGGCCAGAGGCGCGCACGCGGCGTGCAGGGGAATGCGCGGGGGCTTGTTACTACCATCGTCGAATGGTTCTATGGGGCAGCCCCGGCTACAACAGGGCCTACAAAAACAACGATTGTCACCGAGGTAAGAAAGATGAGTGCGGCTTCCCTGTACCCCGTTCGCCCCGAAGTAGCAGCCAACACGCTGACCGACGAGGCAACCTACAAGGCCATGTACCAGCAGTCGGTGGTCAACCCTGATGGCTTCTGGCGTGAGCAAGCTCAGCGCCTTGATTGGGTCAAGCCTTTTACTGTGGTCAAGCAGACCTCTTTCGATGACCACCACGTCGACATCAAATGGTTTGCCGATGGCACCCTGAACGTTTCCTACAACTGCCTGGACCGTCACCTCGCCGAGCGTGGCGACCAGGCGGCCATCATCTGGGAGGGCGACGACCCTGCCGAGAGCCGCACCATCACTTACCGCGAATTGCATGAACAAGTCTGCAAGTTCGCCAACGCCCTGCGCGGCCAGGATGTGCACCGCGGCGACGTGGTGACTATCTATATGCCGATGATCCCCGAAGCCGTGGTCGCCATGCTGGCGTGTACCCGCATCGGTGCGATTCATTCGGTGGTGTTTGGCGGTTTTTCGCCGGAGGCCCTGGCCGGTCGCATCATCGACTGTAAGTCGAAGGTGGTGATCACTGCCGACGAAGGCATTCGTGCCGGTAAGAAAATTCCGCTGAAGGCCAACGTCGACGACGCGCTGACCAACCCGGAAACCAGCAGCATTCAAAAAGTCATCGTGTGCAAGCGCACCAATGGCGCGATCAAGTGGAACCAGCATCGCGACATCTGGTACGAAGACCTGATGAAAGTGGCGGGCACCGTGTGTGCGCCCAAAGAGATGGGCGCCGAAGAGGCGCTGTTTATCCTGTATACCTCCGGTTCCACCGGCAAGCCGAAGGGCGTGCAGCACACCACCGGCGGCTATTTGCTGTACGCAGCGTTGACCCACGAGCGCGTGTTCGACTACCGCCCAGGCGAAATTTACTGGTGCACCGCCGACGTCGGCTGGGTCACCGGCCACACCTATATTGTCTACGGGCCGCTGGCGAATGGCGCGACCACCTTGCTGTTCGAGGGCGTGCCGAACTACCCGGACATCACGCGGGTGGCGAAAATCGTCGACAAGCACAAGGTCAATATTCTGTACACCGCGCCGACCGCGATCCGCGCCATGATGGCGTCCGGCAAAGCGGCGGTTGAAGGCGCTGATGGCAGCAGCTTGCGTTTGCTTGGCTCGGTGGGTGAGCCGATTAACCCGGAAGCGTGGGATTGGTACTACAAGAACGTCGGCCAATCGCGTTGCCCGATTGTTGATACCTGGTGGCAGACCGAAACCGGCGGCAACATGATGAGTGCGCTGCCGGGCGCGCATGCGCTGAAGCCGGGTTCGGCAGCACGCCCGTTCTTCGGTGTGGTGCCGGCGCTGGTGGATAACCTCGGTAACCTGATTGAGGGCGTGGCCGAGGGCAACCTGGTGATTCTGGATTCGTGGCCGGGCCAGGCGCGTACGCTGTACGGCGACCATGACCGGTTCGTCGACACTTACTTCAAGACCTTCCGTGGCATGTATTTCACCGGCGACGGCGCGCGGCGTGACGAGGACGGTTATTACTGGATCACCGGTCGCGTCGACGACGTGTTGAACGTGTCGGGCCACCGCATGGGCACCGCCGAAATTGAAAGCGCCATGGTTGCGCACCCGAAAGTCGCGGAAGCGGCGGTGGTGGGTGTGCCGCATGACATTAAAGGGCAGGGCATCTATGTATATGTCACGCTGAAAAATGGCGAGGAGCCGAACGATGCGCTGCGCCTGGAACTGAAAAACTGGGTGCGCAAAGAGATCGGCCCGATTGCCTCGCCGGATGTGATTCAGTGGGCGCCGGGGCTGCCCAAGACGCGCTCGGGGAAAATCATGCGGCGCATTTTGCGCAAGATTGCCACGGCGGAGTATGACGGGCTGGGCGATATTTCCACGCTGGCCGACCCAGGTGTGGTGGCGCATTTGATTGAGACCCACAAGAGCATGAACGCCGTGTAAGGCGAGTGGGTGTGACAAAGCCCCATGCGGTGTAAGCCGGATGGGGCTTTTTTGTGCCCGCTGAAAAAGCGCTGGAGATCAACTGTGGGAGGGGGCAAGCCCCCTCCCACAGTGGGAACGATCATCTTGAAGGCCAATAAATATCGGTTTTTGCTGTAGGAAATTTCTAAATGTAACCGAGCGGTGCAAATGTGTAACCCGTCGCCCAAACATGAGGCAAAGCGCTACGTTTTCATCCCGAAAAGCCGCGTTTTAGACACACCTGAAAATAAGATTAGCCGCCATGCTTGCCGTGCCAGAAGGGTTTGCGAATAATAGGCGCGTAATTTGCAGCATCAACAGGTTTAATATCTTTTGTCTCTGCATAAAATTCAGGGACTGTCAATGTGCTTGAGCCGCTTTCTCGGTGCTTCTGTAAATAGTTGTCGCATTGAGGAAATATCGGCTTCCGGCCTGTCGTTAGAATGCCGATCACTCGCTCGCCGTCTCCAATGTTGAACCGGGGTTGGGACGTAGCGCCGCTATTGGGTTTTACTTAAGTCGCATCGTGGGCCACCGCTCATACTGCTTTTTGCCCTACCGATGGAGTCCCAAGATGAAGAAACTTGTGCTGTTGGGCGCCCTGGCGCTGTCCGTACTGTCCATGCAGGCCTTCGCTGATGAAAAGCCTCTGAAAATTGGTATCGAAGCGGCTTACCCTCCGTTTGCCTCGAAGGCGCCGGATGGCAGCATCGTGGGTTTTGACTACGACATCGGCAACGCCTTGTGCGAACAGATGAAGGTCAAGTGCACGTGGGTCGAGCAAGAATTCGACGGCCTGATCCCGGCGCTGAAAGTACGCAAGATCGACGCGATCCTGTCGTCCATGTCCATCACCGAAGACCGCAAGAAGTCCGTGGACTTCACCAACCGCTACTACCTCACCCCGGCGCGCCTGGTGTTGAAGGAAGGCACGACGGTCAGCGACAGCCTGGACGAACTCAAAGGCAAGAAAATCGGTGTGCAGCGCGGTTCGATCCACGATCGTTTCGCCAAGGAAGTGCTGGCGCCTAAAGGCGTGACAGTGGTGCCTTACGGTTCGCAGAACGAAATCTACCTGGACGTGGAAGCCGGTCGCCTCGACGGCACCGTGGCAGACGCCACCCTGTTGCAGGAAGGTTTCCTCGATACGCCAGCCGGTAAAGGCTACGCGTTCAGCGGCCCGGCGTTCACCGACGTCAAGTACTTCGGCGACGGCGTAGGCATTGCCGTACGCAAAGGCGACAAAGAAAACCTGGACCGCATCAACGCTGCTATCGCCGCGATCCGTGCAAACGGCAAGTACAAAGAAATCGAGAAAAAGTACTTCAACTTCGATATTTACGGGCCTGAAGCTCAGTAAACCGTCGCAGCTGTCTGTGCAAAATGGCGCAAGCAACAGAATTCCTGAGGTTTGCGCCATTTTTTCATCCGCCTTTTCGAGGACCTGAATCATGTTGAAAGGCTACGGGGCCGTCATCCTCGATGGCGCATGGTTGACGCTTCAGCTCGCCTTGTCCTCCATGGCGCTGGCCATTGTTCTGGGGCTGATCGGGGTCGCGTTACGCCTGTCGCCGGTGCGCTGGTTGGCCTGGCTGGGTGACTTGTACTCTACGGTGATCCGCGGGATCCCTGACCTGGTGCTGATCCTGCTGATTTTTTACGGCGGTCAAAACCTGCTTAACAGCGTCGCGCCGATGCTCGGCCATGACGACTATATTGACTTGAGCCCCTTGGCCGCCGGTATCGGCACCCTGGGTTTCATCTTTGGCGCCTACCTCTCGGAAACTTTCCGTGGCGCCTTCATGGCCATTCCCAAGGGCCAGGCTGAGGCCGGCCTTGCGTATGGCATGAGCAGTTTTCAGGTGTTCTTCCGGGTGATGGTGCCGCAGATGATCCGGCTGGCTATCCCTGGTTTCACCAACAACTGGCTGGTACTCACCAAGGCCACTGCGCTGATTTCCGTGGTGGGCCTGCAAGACATGATGTTCAAGGCCAAGCAGGCGGCAGATGCCACCCGTGAGCCTTTTACCTTCTTCCTCGCAGTGGCGGCGATGTACCTGGTGATCACCAGCGTGTCGTTGCTGGCCCTGCGTTACCTTGAGAAGCGCTACTCGGTAGGCGTAAGGGCGGCTGATCTATGATCTTCGACTACAACGTCATCTGGGACGCGCTGCCGCTCTATTTCGGCGGCATGTTGACCACCCTGAAATTGCTGGCTGTCTCGCTGTTCTTCGGCTTGCTCGCGGCCTTGCCCCTGGGCTTGATGCGCGTGTCCAAGCAGCCGCTCGTCAACGGCGCGGCGTGGCTGTTCACCTACGTGATTCGTGGCACGCCGATGCTGGTGCAGTTGTTTTTGATCTACTACGGCCTGGCGCAATTTGAGGCGGTACGCGAAAGCTTTCTGTGGCCGCTGCTGTCCAGCGCGACCTTCTGCGCGTGCCTGGCCTTTTCGATCAATACCAGCGCCTACACCGCCGAAATTATCGCCGGTAGCCTCAAGGCCACGCCGAATGGCGAGATCGAGGCGGCCAAGGCCATGGGCATGTCGCGCTATAAACTCTACCGGCGCATTTTGCTGCCGTCGGCGCTGCGCCGCGCGTTGCCGCAGTACAGCAACGAAGTGATCATGATGCTGCAGACCACCAGCCTTGCGTCCATCGTCACGCTGATCGACATTACCGGTGCCGCGCGCACGGTGAACGCGCAGTTTTACCTGCCGTTCGAAGCCTTTATCACCGCTGGCGCGTTCTACTTGTGCCTGACCTTTATCCTGGTGCGCCTGTTCAAGTTGGCCGAGCGCCGCTGGCTGAGCTACCTGGCTCCAAGGAAGCACTGATATGCAACGTATCGATCACCTGTTGCCCTGGGGGCACCTGGGCTGCGAGCGCCAACTGAGCGTGTTTCGTTTCGGCAGCGGCGAGCGCAAGGCGTATATCCAGGCCAGCCTGCACGCCGATGAATTGCCCGGTATGCGCGCCGCATGGGAGCTGAAAAAGCGCCTCACCGAACTCGAACAGCGAGGCGCCCTGAATGGCGTGATCGAGCTGGTGCCGGTGGCCAACCCGATGGGCCTCGGCCAACTGTTGCAAGGCAGCCACCAGGGGCGTTTCGAGGTCGGCAGCGGCAAGAATTTCAACCGCGATTTCGTTGAATTGAGCGCGCCGGTGGCCGAGTTGCTGCAGGGCAAGCTGGGCGATGACCCGCACGCTAACGTGCGCATGATCCGCCAGGCGATGGGCGATGCACTCGCCGCACTGCCCGAACCGGGCAGCCAGTTGCAAGGCATGCAGCGCGTGCTGCTGAGCCATGCGTGCAGCGCCGACATCGTGCTCGACCTGCATTGCGACGCCGAAGCCGCGCTGCACATGTACGCGCTGCCCCAGCATTGGCCGCAGTGGCGTTCGCTGTCGGCGCATTTGAATGTGAAGGTTGGCTTGCTCGCGGAAGATTCCGGCGCAGCTCGTTCGATGAAGCCTGCTCGCTGCCGTGGTTGCGCCTGTCGCGGGCATTCCCCGACGCGCAGGTTCCGCTGGCGTGCCTGGCGACAACGTTGGAGTTGGGCGGCCAGGCCGACACCGGCCGTGACGAGGCGGTTTTCCACGCCGAAGGCATTCTCGCGTTCCTTGCCGAGCAAGGCCTGATCAAAGGCCAATGGCCCGCCGCGCAGCACGAACCGTGTGAAGGCCTGCCGTTCGAAGGCACCGAGTTGCTGTTTGCGCCGCATGCCGGTGTGATCAGCTACCTGCGCAAGGCCGGTGACTGGGTCGACAGCGGTGAGCCGATTTTTGAAGTGATTGATCCCTTGGACGACCGCGTCAGCATTGTGTGTGCGGGCACGTCCGGGGTGTTGTTTGCCGTTGAACGGCTACGTTATGCCCAAGCGGGTTTCTGGCTGGCCAAGGTGGCGGGGCGCGAAGCGCTGCGGCACGGGCGCTTGCTCAACGACTGACCACCTGTTTTTGTGAGAACCGACCGCATGTACAAGCTTGAAGTCCAAGACCTGCATAAACGCTATGGCAGTCATGAAGTGCTCAAAGGTGTGTCCCTGGCCGCCGCGGCCGGTGATGTGATCAGCATCATCGGTTCCAGTGGTTCGGGCAAAAGTACCTTTTTGCGTTGCATCAACCTGCTCGAACAGCCGCACGCCGGCAAGATTCTGCTCAACAACGAAGAGCTCAAACTGGTCGCCAATAAAGACGGCGCCATGCGCGCTGCCGACCCCAAGCAACTGCAACGCATGCGTTCGCGCTTGTCGATGGTGTTCCAGCATTTCAACCTGTGGTCGCACATGACTGCGCTTGAAAACGTGATGGAAGCGCCGGTGCACGTGCTGGGCATGTCGAAAAAAGACGCGCGCGAAAAGGCCGAGCATTACTTGGCCAAAGTCGGCGTAGGCCATCGCAAGGAGGCCTTCCCCGGGCATATGTCCGGCGGCGAGCAGCAACGCGTAGCGATCGCCCGCGCGCTGGCGATGGAGCCCGAGGTGATGCTGTTCGATGAACCGACCTCGGCGCTTGACCCGGAGCTGGTCGGCGACGTGCTCAAGGTCATGCAGGACCTGGCGCAGGAAGGCCGCACGATGGTGGTGGTCACCCATGAAATGGGCTTTGCGCGTGAAGTGTCGAACCAGTTGGTGTTCCTGCACAAAGGCATCGTCGAAGAACGTGGCAACCCGCGCGAAGTGCTGGTTAATCCGCAATCGGAGCGCCTTCAGCAATTCCTCTCCGGCAGCCTGAAATAAGTAAATGTGGGAGGCAGCAAGCCTCGCCTCCCACAATGGTTCTTCAGGGTTTTTGAGATTTGTGTTGGTTTACCGGCTAGCATTGGCCTTTGTCTTCATTACTGTTTCTCGCTTCGGATAGCCCTCCATGACCGCCCATCGAATTGGTTTCCTGATTTGGCCCAGCACAAAAGCACTGACGCTTGCGCTGGCTGAGGAGGCCTTGCGTGTTGCTCAGCGCGTGCACCCGGAGGTGGTCTACGAGTTGTCGTTTCTGCTCGCCGAGCCTGCCACCGAAGGCGCCTGGCAATTGCCGGGTGAGCCTTGGGCGGGCAAGCTCGAAGGCTTCCAGAAGCTGTTTTTGCTGGCGGACGAACCGCCCACCGCCATCGCTTCGCAACTCAGCAGTGCGCTCAAGCAGCAGGTTCGCGCAGGCTGCGTGATCGGCGGTTTGTCGGCCGGTGTGTACCCGTTGGCCCAGCTTGGCCTGCTCGACGGCTACCGCGCCGCTGTGCACTGGCGCTGGCAGGATGACTTTGCCGAGCGTTTCCCCAAGGTTATCGCCACCAGCCACTTGTTCGACTGGGACCGTGACCGCCTGACCGCCTGCGGCGGCATGTCGGTGCTCGATTTGCTGTTGGCCGTGCTGGCCCGCGACCACGGCGCCGAACTCGCCGGCGCGGTGTCCGAAGAACTGGTGGTGGAGCGCATCCGCGAAGGCGGCGAACGCCAGCGTATTCCGCTGCAAAACCGCCTGGGCTCCAGCCACCCGAAGCTGACCCAAGCCGTTTTGCTGATGGAAGCCAACATCGAAGAGCCGCTGACCACCGACGAAATCGCCCAGCACGTGTGCGTGTCGCGACGACAACTGGAGCGCATCTTCAAGCAGTACCTCAATCGCGTCCCCAGCCAGTACTACCTGGAACTGCGCCTGAACAAGGCGCGCCAGATGCTCATGCAAACCAGCAAGTCGATCATTCAGATCGGCCTGTCGTGTGGCTTCTCCTCGGGGCCGCATTTCTCCAGCGCCTACCGCAACTTCTTTGGCGCCACCCCGCGCGAAGACCGCAACCAGCGGCGCAGCAGCAGCCCCTTCGAATTGTCGTCAGTGCCGTCCGAGCGCGGTTGATCATTCCTCCATCGGTGTAGGGCCTACGATCACCAGTTGCGCGCCTTGCGCATCCACGGTGGCGGCATCTACTTGAAAATCAATGCCGGTGTGCACGTAGTGTTGCCTGAGATGGTCCAGGCTGCGTGGCGACAAGGGGTTGGTGCTGAGATCGCAATCGTGGTTATAGGCTGTGGTCGATTCGAGTAAGTCGGCCGGGATTTCGCGGATCAGATTGTTACTCAGGTCGATCGTTTCCAGGTATGGGAGGCTGAATACGCCGTGGGGCACCTCGCTGATACCGGTGTTGCGCAAGTGCAGCGCGGTCAGTTGCGACAGGTTGCTGACGTTCGGCGCCCGGCTCAGTGGGTTATCGGTCAGGCTCAGGTACTCAAGCTTGGTCATGTCGCCGAGCATGTTGATGTCCGGCGTGGTCAAGGTGATGCTGCACTCCTCGATGCTCAGGGTGGCGAGCCTCGCCAAGCGCGGCAGGGTGGTCGGCAGCGTCCCCAGCACGCAGCGGCTGAGTGTCAGTGTTTCCAGTTTGTCAAAGCAGCGCACTGTGCCATCGACATTGCCAGTGGTGCCGCCTCCGTTAATTTCCAGGCTGGAGACATGCTCGAACGTTGCGCTCAGTTCCGGCAGCGGGCCCAAGGCTGATGTTTGCAGGGTCACTGAATGGGTGAATTCATCGCTCAGGCTTTCTTCATCCTCCTCGCTTTCGCGGCGCCAGGCCTCTTCAAGTACGGTCTTGATGTGCAGGCGTACGAGTTGTTCCTGGGCGGCTGCCTGTTCATCCAGTGGGGTGTCAAGAATCGGATGGCGATCGGGTACGTTCAGCGCCCAGTGTTGCAAGTCGGTGACCAGTTGGGCGTATTCGGCTTCAATGCGCGTCAACGTCGGGGCGACCGCGGCCATGTTGCCGGGCAGGCTGAAGAGGAAGCGGTCAGCTTCGGATTCCAGGTAGGTCGGGTACAGAATCCTGACCCTGGAGCGTTCCACGCTCGGGGCTTGGGCGTTGAAATGCTCGCCATAGGCCTGGGAGTAGGCCTTGATCTGTTCCAGTGCCGGCAGCATCAACGGGTTGCCCGAAAGGTTAAATTGCCTGGCGATGTCGGGCGTCACGCTGAACAGGGTCTGGGGCAGTGCGCTGATTTGATTGTCGCTCAGCAGGGCTGCCTGCAATATTGGGCGCTGTACCAGGCCGTCCGGCAGGTGGTCGATGCCGGTGGCCGACAAATCCAGATAAATCAGCTCGGGCATGCCCCGCACATCGGGTACCAGCCTCAGCGGGTTGCTGTGCAGGTCGAGCGAATGCAAGTTGCTCATTGCGCTTAATCGGGCATGGCTTTGCGCAGTGAGGGTAATGTTGCAATCACTCAGGGTCAGGCTGTTCAGCGTGCGCATGCCGCTCAGTTGTGGCGGCAAGTCTGCCAGCGGTATCGACCTGAGCTCCAGATGACGCAGCCTGGGGAACCTGAGTAAAAAGTGCTCGACGCCGCGCATGCGCCCGCCGCTTATCAGCGATAGCAGTGACACATGGTTCAAGGCGACGCCCAGCTCCGGCAGGTCGGCTAACCCCGGCGCATAAAGCCTCAGCGTATGACCGTTGCGGGCGGGGTTGGCGAAATACTCGTCCTTGTCGGTTTCCCGGCGCCAGCACTGCTCAATCTGTTCTGCCACCAACCTGCGCGATTGTTGCTCGTAAAAGCGTCGCCCGGCGGTCATTGCCAGCTGGGTGTCGGGGTCGATAGGCGCAATGTCGGCCTGCCAGGTGTGCAAATTCTGGCGCAATATCTGCCGTTGCTCACGCAGGAGCGCAAGTTGATTGGCGGCACCTTCCGGCCGCGTTTGCATGTGTTCGAGCAGCAGCTGTATTTGCGCGTCCGCCAGGCTCGGGAACAGCTCGCGTAGCTGCGCAGTCAGCGGCGGCGGCCCGTCACCATAGGCAGCCTGCGCCTGGTAGCCGTCCATGCCGCCCAATAGCCTCATGGTTTCGGGGTCGTAAGTCGGTTTGCGCAGCGGGTCTGTGCTGAGTATTTCGCGCAAGCGATTGCGCGCTATGGTTTGTTGCCGAATGTGCAGGCGCAGGCGCGGGCCTTGATCCTCGTTCAACTGAATAGCTTTGCGCTGGCTGTCGGGCAGTGCGCTGAGGATGGCCGAATAAAAATCGGTGGCGGCGGTCAGCGCACCGCGCTCGTCGTACGGGGTGTATTGGCCGGTTTCGCTACGCACCAAGGTTCGCACAATCGGCGCATCGGCGGCGCCGATCTGGTCGCGCAGGCTGCCGGTGGTGCTGTAGTCGCGAAGTTCGAGGCGCACTTGGGCAGACCAGCCGGGCAGTACGGGCAGTGAGTGCAGCGCCAGGCGCTGTGTGTCCAGCGTCTGGGCGCCAAAGTACAAACCTTCATAGGCCCTGCTCAGGCGTACTTCTTCGAACGCGTTGCGCGCCAGCAGGCTGAGGCGCTGAGGTGTGTTTTGGTTATCCAGCGCTTGCAGTTCTTCGGCCGTGACCGGCTCCAGCAGTTTTTCCGCAACGCAGGCGGGCAGGCCAGGGGCTGCGTCCATCAGGCGCTGCGCCCGTGGATTACGCGTAGCTTGCCGGTTGGCGTAGTGTGATTCAAACAGGGACGCGCGTTTGTCTTCGGCAATCGCCGCGAGTTTCTTGCGCAGATGGCCGATGCGTACGTCCAGGCTCAGGCGCAAATCACCGACCGTTGCGCCAAATGCACTGGCAGCCTCTGGCGCTGGCAACTGGGTGAGTATCGCCTTGAGCAGATCACCGTTATTCAACTGGCTTTCGGGTATCTCGATAGCAGGCAGTTGGGTGTCGCCAAAGGCCCAAGCGGCCTTGCCTTGGGCGTCGATAAATTGCAGGCGGCGTGTTTCCGGCCAGTAACCATAAGTGGTCAGTAGTTGCACATTCGCCTGTGGGTCCACTTGCGCATAGGCTGCCGGGTCATCGCTGCGCAGCCGGTCGATCAAGGTTTGAATGTCCCGGTCAACCCGCAGGCGGTCCAGGGTGTCCATCAGCAGGGCGGGAGGCGTGTGGCTGTTAACGTGCATTTTGCGCAGTGCGCTTTCGTCAACGCCGCTGATGCTCAGCGCCAGCGCCTGATCAGCCTCGCTGATACCTTCCACGCTGTGCCCCAGGCGCTGTAACAGGGTTTTTGGGTCCATTGCAATGGGCGCTCCAATTCTGTGTGCCAGGCGCCTTGGCCGTTGTGCTGCACGCTCGGCCGATAAGCGTCGGCACGCGTCGGGTGCTGGATGAGCAGGGTATTGGCGGCCGGGGCTTTTTCCACGGCGTAGAATTTGTCGTCCAGCGGCAACAGGTTTTGGCGTTGATGCTTGAGCAGGCCTGACGGGTCGCGGTACGTACCTGCTGGCACGCTGACCGGCTGTTCGTAGGCCGCAAGGTCGGGTTTCCAGTAGAGCGTACGGCCATTGGCAAGTTGTACCGGTTTGAAGCGGTCAATGAAGTCGATCACGCTTTGGGGCAGCACCTTGCGAAATTCGGCGACGGCAATCTTGCTGCCCACGGCGAAACCACCCAGTTGAACCAAGGCTTGCACCGCACCCAGCAGGTGTTCGACCGCCTCGCTGCCCAGGCCTTCGCTCCAGTCGATGATCCCTTCGAACACCTCATCCAGCAATTGATAGGCCATATAGCCGAGCATCAATTCCCCGGCAAAGGGCACGAACGGCGCGATGACAAAAGCGGCGGCTTGCAGGATTGCCGACGCCACATTGACGAACGAATCCCACAACGCCCAACGCGCCGCGCGGTCCACGGTGGCCGTGGCGACGGCGCTGGTGCGGCCGTCATTAAGGATCTGGTTGAGTTGGCGCTGGTACTGATGGCGCCACAGGTTGCGACTGCCCGGGGTCGCCACAAAGCGCACCCTTGGATTGTCCGTGGGTGTTTCGCGCCAGCTCGGCAGGTTGCTGCCCGGCACGAAGGGGTGCCAGGTAATGCTGCCGAGCAACTGGCTGAGGTTGGCGAAAAAATGCCCGCGTTGTTCATGCGCTACAAAACGGCTGAAAAAGCGTTGGTAGTCGTCACTGCGCAACTGGCGCACCAGTTCTTTGTGCATCGCCTGCGCAGAGGCGTACTCCTTGATCGGGTGTTCGGGGTCGCCGGGTACATAGGCCACGATACGCACCGCAGTGCGTGTTTGCTCAAGGTCAGGCGCAAACACGATGATGCCGGGCAGGTCCACGCCCATCAGGCTCAGGTCGTGGTAACGGAGTGTCTGGCCTGCGAGGTGCACGCCGGCGCCGGCCACGCTGTCGACCAGGCCCTGGAGCAGTCGGTAATAGTCTGGTTGCAGGTCGCCCTTGAGCAAGGCCCAGTGCAGCGCGGTGTGCAATTCGGCTTTGTGGCTGCGTTCGACTTTGCGTTGCAAGACCGCCTCGGCGACCGGTTCGGTCATGCCCAGTTGCTCCTGCAAGTAGCTTTCATACTGCGCGCCGATATCGAGGTCGCGGCACAACTGGGTAAAGGCCTCAATCGAGAGCACACGCTTGATGGCCGGTAAGGTATCGAAGAGCCCTCTGGCGTCGGGGCGCGTCACGAAGGTCGACACCCTTTCATAAGCGTCCGCCAACGTTTCCTTGTGTTCGAAGTTGTGCAGGGCGGCGTCCAGCAGTGACACGGTCCAGGTGCGGCTGGCGCCCGAACGGAGCGCAAAGCCGGGAATTTTTAGCGGGATGTAAAGCCGCAAGAAGGTGTTTTTGACATCCAGGTCCAGGCCGTACTTTGTTTTCAGGGCGAGGGTAAGGATCGGTTCGGCAAACGCCTGGGCGTCCAGCACACCGGCAAGCGCCTGTTCGACTTTGTTTTGCGCGTTCCAGTGGGCAATCGCCAGGCGCTTGAACTCGCTTTGGCTGTTGGCGCTGGCGTCGCGCAATGCTTGAGGCAGGCGCGCAGTGCTTTGGCCGAGTGTTTGGCGGCGGCGCGAGGAGGTCTCGCCGAGCCAGCGCGGCATCGCGTCTTTCAAATGCGCGTAATGGCTGTCGGGCTGAGTCGAGAGGGTGGTGCGCGGCGTTTGTTCTGCAGAGTCAGGCATGTTGCCAATCCTTGAGCGTGATTAAAGCGCTCCAGTAAATCGGCGTGCGGCAACGGTGGGTGCTAACGGGTTAGCGCAATTGGCACGGGTTGATCTGATCCGGCGCGTTGTGCCGAAAACCCCGCCGCTGGTTTACACTGCGCCATTGCGACGCAATATGTCGCATTGCCGTAAACCCGCGTAAAACCGGGGTTGGCGCTATAAGAAGTTGTCGCTTGGCGGCAAGGCCGCGCTGAAAACTGTCCTTACAATCCCTGCATCGCCCGCCAGTATCAGGCAGGCGTTCCTCTTCAGGAGACTCCGATGTCCGTTGAGCAAGCCCCGGTGCAACGTGCCGATTTCGACCAGGTCATGGTTCCCAACTACGCACCTGCCGCCTTCATCCCTGTGCGTGGCGCGGGTTCACGCGTGTGGGACCAGGCGGGTCGCGAGCTGATCGACTTTGCCGGCGGCATCGCGGTTAACGTATTGGGCCACGCCCACCCGGCGCTGGTCGGTGCATTGACCGAGCAAGCCAACAAGCTTTGGCATGTTTCCAACGTGTTCACCAATGAGCCGGCTCTGCGCCTGGCGCACAAGCTGATCGACGCCACCTTTGCCGAGCGCGTGTTCTTCTGCAACTCCGGCGCCGAAGCCAACGAGGCCGCCTTCAAGCTGGCCCGTCGTGTGGCGTTCGACCGTTTCGGAACCGAGAAGTACGAGATCATCGCCGCGCTCAACAGCTTCCACGGCCGCACGCTGTTTACCGTTAACGTCGGTGGCCAGTCGAAATACTCCGATGGGTTTGGGCCTAAAATCACCGGCATCACCCACGTTCCTTATAACGACCTGGACGCGTTGAAAGCGGCCGTGTCCGACAAGACCTGCGCGGTGGTGCTGGAACCGATCCAGGGCGAAGGCGGCGTGCTGCCAGCCGAACTGGCTTACCTGCAAGGCGCCCGCGAACTGTGTGATGCGAACAATGCGTTGCTGGTGTTTGACGAAGTGCAAACCGGCATGGGCCGCAGCGGCCACCTGTTCGCCTACCAGCACTACGGCGTGACGCCGGACATCCTCAGCAGCGCCAAGAGCCTGGGCGGCGGTTTCCCGATCGCGGCGATGCTGACTACCGAAGCGCTGGCCAAGCATTTGGTGGTTGGCACCCACGGCACCACGTACGGCGGCAACCCGCTGGCCTGTGCGGTGGCCGAAGCGGTAATCGACGTGATCAACACGCCTGACGTGTTGGCCGGGGTGAACGCCAAGCACGCGCTGTTCAAGGCGCGCCTGCAGCAGATCGGCGAGCAATACGGCATCTTCACCGAAGTGCGCGGTTTGGGTTTGCTGATCGGTTGCGTGTTGAGCGACGCCTTCAAAGGCCGCGCCAAGGACGTGTTCAACGCGGCCGAAAAAGAAAACCTGATGATCCTGCAAGCCGGCCCGGACGTGGTGCGTTTTGCGCCGAGCCTGGTGGTGGAAGAAGCGGACATCAACGAAGGCCTGGACCGTTTTGAACGTGCAGTGAAAACCCTGACGCAAGCTTGATTCAAATGTAGGAGGGGGCTTGCTCCCGATAGCGGTGAATCAGTCACCTGATTTATCACATGACAAACTGCTATCGGGAGCAAGCCCCCTCCCACATTGCAATATTCCAACATTGGAATACTCCCACTGTGGAGTAGGTGTTGTTCCTGATCTTCCCGGTATTTTCCCCCTATGATTTTTCGAGTTAAGGAGTGACACCATGCTGGTGATGCGCCCCGCGCAAATGGCTGATCTGGGCGAGGTACAGCGTCTGGCTGCGGACAGCCCGATTGGTGTCACTTCCTTGCCGGATGATGTAGAACGCCTGAGCGACAAGATCGCCGCCAGCGAAGCGTCTTTCGCAGCCGAGGTCAGTTTCAACGGTGAAGAAAGCTATTTCTTCGTACTCGAAGACACCGAAACCGGCAAGCTCGCAGGCTGCTCGGCCATCGTCGCGTCGGCGGGTTACTCGGAGCCGTTCTACAGTTTTCGTAACGAAACCTTTGTGCACGCCTCCCGCGAGCTGAAAATTCATAACAAGATTCACGTGCTTTCGCAGTGCCACGACCTCACCGGCAACAGCCTGCTCACCAGTTTTTACGTGATGCCTGCGCTGGTCGGTTCGCCGTGGTCGGAACTCAATTCGCGTGGCCGCCTGTTGTTCGTCGCCAGCCACCCGGAGCGCTTCGCCGATTCGGTGGTGACCGAGATTGTGGGCTACAGCGACGAGAACGGTGACTCGCCGTTCTGGGACGCCATCGGCCGCAACTTCTTCGACCTCAACTACGCCGCCGCCGAACGCCTGTGCGGGCTGAAAAGCCGCACCTTTCTTGCCGAGCTGATGCCGCATTACCCGATCTACGTGCCGTTGCTGCCGGACGCTGCCCAGGAAGCCATGGGCCAGGTGCACCCGCGTGCGCAAATTACCTTCGACATTCTGATGCGCGAAGGGTTTGAGACCGACCATTACATCGACATCTTCGACGGTGGCCCAACGCTGCACGCGCGGGTTTCGGGTATTCGCTCAATCGCCCAAAGCCGCGTAGTGCCGGTGAAGATCGGCGAGATGGTCAAGGGTGTTGGCCGCCAGTACCTGGTGAGCAATGCGCAGTTGCAGGACTACCGTGCGGTGATGCTGGACCTGGACTACGCGCCTGGCAAACCGGTGATCCTCGACCTGGCAACCGCCGAAGCCTTGGGCGTCGGCGAAGGTGCCAGCGTGCGTCTGGTTGCCGTTTAAACACAGAGTTTCGCGAGTGGCCCACGCGGGCGGCTTGTCTGAGGAGATAGCATGATCGTTCGTCCCGTACGCAGCAGCGATTTACCGGCCCTGATTGATCTGGCGCGCAGCACCGGCACCGGCCTCACCACCTTGCCGGCCAACGAAGAGCGCCTGACCCATCGGGTTGGCTGGGCCGAAAAAACCTTTCGCGGCGATGCCGGGCGTGGCGATGCCGACTACCTGTTTGTGCTCGAAAACGACGAAGGCCGCGTGGTGGGTATTTCCGCCATCGCCGGTGCCGTCGGCCTGCGCGAGCCTTGGTACAACTTCCGGGTCGGCCTGACGGTCAGCGCCTCTCAGGAGTTGAACATTTACCGCGAGATTCCGACGCTGTTTCTGGCCAACGACCTCACCGGCAATTCCGAATTGTGCTCGTTGTTCCTGCACGCCGATTACCGCAACGGCCTCAACGGCCGCATGCTGGCCAAGGCGCGCATGTTGTTTATCGCCGAGTTCCCGCAGTTGTTCGGCAATAAGATCATTGCCGAGATGCGCGGTGTGTCGAATGACGCCGGGCGTTCGCCATTTTGGGAGAGCCTCGGTCGGCACTTTTTCAAGATGGAATTCAGCCAGGCGGATTATCTCACCGGCGTGGGCAACAAGGCGTTTATTGCCGAGCTGATGCCGAAGTTTCCGCTGTACAGCTGCTTCCTCTCCGAAGACGCGCGCAACGTGATCGGCAAGGTGCACCCGGACACCGAGCCTGCGCTGAGCATGCTCAAGAGCGAAGGGTTCAGCTACCAGGGCTATGTCGACATCTTCGACGCCGGCCCGGCGGTGGAATGTGAAACCGCCAAAATTCGCGCCGTGCGCGACAGCCAATCGCTGGTGTTGGCGATCGGCACACCGGGGGACGACGCCACGCCGTTCCTGATCCATAACCGCAAGCGTGAAGAGTGCCGCATCACCGCCGCGCCGGCCCGTCTGGCGGCAGGCACGTTGGTGGTCGATCCGCAGACCGCCAAGCGCCTGCAACTGGTGGTCGGTGATCAAGTGCGTGCGGTACCGTTGTCTGCTGCTCGGGAGTCGAAATAATGAATTCGTTGTATATCGCAGGTGCCTGGCTGGCAGGCCAAGGCGAACTGTTTGAATCGCGTAACCCGGTCACCCAGCACGTGCTGTGGAGCGGCAATGGCGCCAGCGCCGAACAGGTTGAGTCCGCCGTGCAGGCCGCACGCCAGGCCTTTGCCGAGTGGGCACGGCGCCCGCTGGAAGAGCGCATCGGCGTGTTGGAAGCCTTCGCCGCTACGCTGAAAAGCCGCGCCGATGAAATCGCCCGCTGCATCGGCGAAGAAACCGGCAAGCCGCTGTGGGAATCGGCCACCGAAGTCACCAGCATGGCCAACAAAATTGCGATCTCGGTGCAAAGCTACCGCGAACGCACCGGCGAAAAGAGCGGCCCGCTGGGCGACGCCACCGCCGTGTTGCGTCATAAACCCCACGGCGTGGTGGCGGTGTTTGGCCCGTATAACTTCCCTGGCCATTTGCCCAACGGGCATATCGTCCCGGCGTTGCTCGCGGGCAACACCGTGCTGTTCAAACCGAGCGAGTTGACGCCTAAAGTCGCCGAGCTGACCGTGCAGTGCTGGGTCGAAGCGGGTTTGCCGGCGGGCGTGTTGAACCTGCTGCAAGGCGGGCGCGAAACCGGTATCGCGTTGGCGGCCAACCCAGGCATCGACGGCCTGTTCTTCACCGGTTCGAGCCGCACCGGCAACCACCTGCACCAACAGTTTTCGGGGCGCCCGGACAAGATCCTGGCCCTGGAAATGGGCGGCAATAACCCGTTGGTGGTCGATGAAGTGGCTGATGTGGATGCGGCGGTTTACACCATTATTCAGTCGGCGTTTATTTCTGCCGGCCAGCGTTGCACCTGTGCCCGGCGTTTGCTGGTGCCGCAAGGCGCGTGGGGCGATGCCTTGCTGGCGCGCCTGGTGGCGGTCAGCGCGACGATTGAAGTCGGTGCGTTCGACCAGCAACCGCCACCGTTCATGGGCTCGGTGATTTCCCTTGGCGCGGCGAAAGCCTTGATGGACGCCCAGCAAATGATGTTGGCGAATGGCGCCGTGGCGTTGCTCGAAATGACCCAGCCGCAGGCTCAGGCCGCGTTGCTGACACCGGGCATCATCGACGTGACCGGTGTAACCGAGCGCGAAGACGAAGAGCTGTTTGGCCCGTTGCTGCAAGTGGTTCGCTACGCCGATTTTGCCGCCGCGATTGCCGAGGCCAACAACACCCAGTACGGCCTGGCCGCTGGCTTGTTGTCGGATTCCGAAGCGCGCTATCAGCAGTTCTGGTTGGAAAGCCGCGCCGGCATCGTTAACTGGAACAAGCAGCTTACCGGCGCCGCCAGTACCGCGCCGTTCGGTGGCGTAGGCGCCTCGGGCAACCACCGCGCCAGTGCGTATTACGCGGCCGATTATTGCGCGTACCCGGTGGCGTCTTTGGAGACCCCGAGCCTGGTGGTCCCCGCCACGCTGACCCCCGGCATTACGCTGGCCTGAAGGTGACAGTTGATCGGATTTACAGCTATAGATCTGCACTAGATGCCTATAAAAACAGATGTTCGTGGAGCCTCGCCGATGAAATCCTGTGAAGTCAATTTTGACGGTCTAGTGGGGCCGACCCATAACTACGGTGGCTTGTCCTACGGCAACGTCGCGTCCCAGAGCAACAGCCAGCAGTCCTCGAACCCGAAGGAAGCGGCGTTGCAAGGCCTGCAAAAAATGAAAGCCCTGATGGACATGGGTTTTGTGCAAGGCGTGTTGGCGCCGCAGGAACGTCCTGACGTCGCCGCCTTGCGCAACCTCGGTTTCAGCGGCAGCGACGCGCAGGTCATCCAGCAAGCGGCCAAACACGCCATGCCCTTGCTGGTCGCCAGTTGCTCGGCGTCGAGCATGTGGGTGGCCAACGCCGCCACCGTCAGCCCCAGCGCCGATACGGCGGATGGCCGCGTGCATTTCACCGCCGCCAACCTCAATTGCAAATACCACCGCAGCATCGAACACCCGACCACCAGCCGTGTGCTGGGGGCGATGTTTGCCGACGGCAAACACTTCGCCCACCACGCCGCGTTGCCGGCGGTGGCTCAGTTCGGCGATGAAGGCGCGGCCAACCACACGCGTTTCTGCCGTGACTATGGCGAGGCGGGCGTCGAGTTCTTCGTGTTCGGCCGCAGTGCCTTTGACACCCGTTACCCGGCGCCGCAAAAGTACCCCGCGCGCCAGACCCTTGAAGCGTCGCAGGCCGTTGCGCGCCTGCACGGGCTTGCCGACACCGGCGTGGTCTACGCCCAGCAGAACCCGGCGGTGATCGATGCTGGCGTGTTCCACAACGACGTGATCGCGGTGGGCAACGGCGAGGTGCTGTTCTATCACGAGGACGCGTTCCTCAATACCGAGCAGATGCTCGCCGAGTTGCAGGGCAAGTTGGGCGCAGTGGGCGCTAACTTCCAGTCGGTGTGCGTGCCGCGCGCGCTGGTCAGCGTCGAGGACGCGGTGCGTTCGTATCTGTTCAATAGCCAGTTGCTGACGCGCGCCGACGGCTCGATGCTGCTGATCGTGCCGGAAGAGTGCCGCGCCAACGCACGCGTCTGGCAATACCTGCAAGGCTTGACCGCCGCCGGTGGGCTGATCCGCGAAGTGAAGGTGTTCGACCTCAAGCAAAGCATGCAAAACGGCGGCGGCCCGGCGTGCCTGCGTTTGCGCGTGGCCTTGAACGAAACGGAACTGGCGGCGGTGAACCCAGGCGTTATCATGACCGCGCCGTTGTTTGACACGCTGACCCAATGGGTCGACAAGCACTACCGCGACAGCCTGCGTGAAACCGACCTGGCTGACCCGCAATTGCTGCTTGAGTGCCGGACGGCATTGGATGAACTGACGCAAATCCTTAAACTGGGCTCGGTGTATCCTTTCCAGATCAATTAACGCCACCTTTTTTACACCCCATGGCTGAGAACTATTTATGACCATCGACACCCTGAAACTGATTCTTGAAGACACCGACGGCACCCAGCTGGAAACCTCCTGCACCCGCGTCGCAGTGGTCTGGCAGGGCAAGGAAATCTGGATTCAGCACGATGGCCGCGGCCAACTGTTGATCGGCGTGGACGTAGAAGAAGGCGACGCCGAGTACGCCAACCTGCTGATGCGCCCATTGGCCACTAACTTGATGAGCCTGCAACTGGAAATGGAACCGGCCGACGTCGAAGGTGATGACGACGACCACGTCCACGGCCCAGGCTGCAACCACTAAGGAAGCTGCTTATGCTCGCCCTCGGCAAACTGCTTGAACTGACCCTCGCCGGTCGTGAACCGGCGCAAAAAATTCAACTGACTGTCGACGGCGTGCAGATGCGCTGGCTCAGCGAGGGCGCACTTGAGGTGCGCCCGCCGCTGGCACAGGACAACGGCTGCGACGTGCTGTTGTCGTGTGGCATCCATGGCAACGAAACCGCGCCGATCGAACTGCTCGACCGCCTGCTGCATGGCATCGCGCGTGGGGAGCTCAAACCGCGCACGCGTATTCTGTTCCTGTTCGGCAACCCCGAGGCCATGCGCCGCGGTGAGCGTTACCTGGAACTGGACGTCAACCGGCTGTTCAACGGCCGTCATGAACAAAATATCGGCCCCGAAGCGATGCGCGCCGCCGAGCTTGAGCAACTGGCGCGCAGCTTCTTCAGCGTGCCCGACCGCTCGCGCCTGCATTACGACCTGCACACGGCCATTCGCGGCTCGAAGATCGAGCAGTTTGCGCTGTACCCGTGGAAAGACGGGCGCCAGCATTCGCGCCACGAACTCGCCCGCCTGTGCGCCGCCGGCATGCAAGCGGTGCTGCTGCAGAACAAGCCTTCTATCACCTTCACCGCGTTCACCTACGAGCAACTCGACGCCGAGTCCTTCACCCTGGAATTGGGCAAGGCGCGGCCGTTCGGGCATAACCAGGGCGTGGACGTGTCGCGCCTGGAAACCCGCCTCAAGCACATCATCGAAGGCACGGAGCCTGTGACCGACAGCCTCGATGGCCTGCAGCTTTTTGCGGTGTCACGCGAAGTGATCAAGCACAGCGATGCGTTCTTGCTGCACCTGCCGGCGGATGTGGAAAACTTTTCGGAGTTGGAGAAGGGCTACTTGCTGGCCGAAGACGTGGCCAAAACCCGCTGGGTGATCGAGGAGGAGGGCGCACGTATTATCTTCCCCAACCCGAAGGTGAAGAATGGCCTGCGCGCGGGCATATTGATCGTGCCCACCACCGACGCCGGGCTAGCGTAAACCTCAAGGCCTCAGCGGATACAACTGTGGGAGCGGGCTTGCTCGCGATTGCGGTGTGTCAGGTAGATATTTTTCAACTGACAAACCGCCATCGCGAGCAAGCCCGCTCCCACATTGGTTTTGTGCTGTTGCTTAGACCGCTACGGCACGCGGCTCGCTGCGGCGGATCGCGCGAATCTTGTGCAGGGTGTCGGCGCAGGTACGCGCGGCTTCCTGGCCCTTGTGCACGAAGTGCTCGTAGAAGAACGTGTGGTGCTCGGTGCCGGCGTGGAAGTGATGCGGGGTCAGTGACACCGAGAACACCGGCACTTCGGTTTCCAGCTGTACCTGCATCAGGCCGCTGACCACCGATTGGGCGACGAATTCGTGACGGTAGATGCCACCGTCCACCACCAGCGCTGCAGCAACGATGCCGGCGTAACGGCCGGTCTTGGCCAGCAGCTTGGCGTGCAGGGGCATTTCAAAGGCGCCGCCGACTTCAAAGAAATCGATGTCCGATTCCTGGTAGCCCTGAGCGATCATTTCGGCGAGGAAGCCTTTGCGCGATTGGTCGACAATATCCTTGTGCCAGCAGGCCTGGATAAACGCGACACGCTCGCCGTGATGGTTTTTGCTTTTGCTGTCGATTGCGGTAGGTTGCATGTTCTGACTCCTGTTTAAGAAAAAAACAGGGCGTTATGAATCGAATGGGATTTAAGGGTATGCACAGCCTGGTCATGCAAACATGACGTCAGCGTGCGGCCCTTAGGTGCCAATCCCGTTCTCTCTTCATCCGGACTATGACCGTCGGCCCCGGGATCACACCGGGTCTGCTGACCTTGTCGCCGAACGGCGTGAGCGGTTCGAGGCGCCAAGCGCTCGCGGGCTATGCACATTGCGTGCAATTACCGCCGGTGGGGAATTACACCCCGCCCTGAGAACGTTGCCACCAGAACCCTGGCGGCGGAGAGTTTTTAACATGGTTTTTCAAAAACTGCACGACCGTCGTTTCGATAAGCTATATCGGTTTGTTTGGTTGGTATTCGATTAATCATCAAGAGTCTTTATATTCTATGGCGATGCCCGCAGTCATTATTCACGCAGGGCTAACCTAATCTGCTAGAGGCGACTTTCATGACTGTGATTGACCTGCGCAGCGACACCGTGACCCAACCCACCCCCGGTATGCTCGATGCCATGGCCAACGCGGTCAGCGGCGATGACGTGTATGGCGAAGACCCCAGCGTCAACCATTTAGAGGCTGAACTGGCCAAGCGCCTGGGGTTTCAGGCCGCGTTGTTCGTGCCCACGGGCACCATGAGCAACTTGTTGGCATTGATGGCGCATTGTGAGCGCGGCGAGGAATACATCGTCGGGCAGCAGGCCCACACCTATAAATACGAAGGCGGTGGCGCGGCGGTGCTGGGTTCGATCCAGCCACAGCCGCTGGAGGTGCAGCCGGACGGCAGCCTCGACCTGAACCACGTGCTGGCGGCGATCAAGCCCGACGACTTTCACTTTGCCCGCACGCGCCTGTTGGCGCTCGAAAACACTATGCAGGGCAAAGTGTTGCCGCTGGACTACCTGGCAAAAGCCCGCGCGTTTACGCGTGAGCATGGCCTGGCGCTGCACTTGGACGGCGCGCGAATCTACAACGCGGCGGTCAAGCTTGGGGTGGATGCGCGTGAAATTGCCCAGCACTTCGACTCGGTCTCGGTGTGCCTGTCCAAGGGCCTCGGCGCACCAGTGGGCTCGGTATTGTGCGGCGCCACGGCGCTGATCGCCAAGGCGCGGCGCCTGCGCAAGATGCTCGGTGGCGGGATGCGTCAGGCTGGCAGCCTGGCCGCAGCGGGGCTGTATGCGCTGGATCACCAGGTGCAGCGCCTGGCTGATGACCATGCCAACGCGCACTGGTTGGGCGAAGAACTGCGCAAGGCCGGTTACACGATTGAGCCGGTACAGACCAATATGGTGTATGTGCAGGTGGGTGATCAGGCGCAGGCCTTGAAGGCGTTTGCCGCCGAGCGCGGGATCAAATTGACCGCCGCGCCGCGTCTGCGCATGGTCACGCATCTGGATGTGAGCCGGGCGCAGATTGAGCGCGTGCTGCAGACATTCATCGAATTTTCGCGGCAATGACCGTGCAGGCTGTCTAATTGAGCGTTTCTATCACATAAACACGCTGTACCACCGGCAAAGGGCCGATATAATGCGGCCCTTTGCCGTCGCTCCGTCTGATGATGTTGCGCACTGGCCTTTGGCCGCAGACTCCGTGGAAGAACCTAATGAAAAGCGCAGAAATCCGTGAAGCCTTCCTTCGCTTCTTCGAAGAGCAAGGTCACACCCGTGTCGCCTCCAGCTCCTTGATCCCAGGCAATGACCCAACCCTGCTGTTCACTAACGCGGGCATGAACCAGTTCAAGGACTGCTTTTTGGGTCAAGAAAAACGCGCGTACACCCGCGCCACCAGCAGTCAGAAGTGCGTGCGCGCCGGCGGCAAGAACAGTGACCTGGAAAACGTCGGTTACACCGCTCGCCACCACACCTTCTTCGAAATGCTGGGCAACTTCAGCTTCGGTGATTATTTCAAAAAAGATGCGATCACGTTTGCCTGGACCTTCCTGACCGGCGTGTTGAAGCTGCCTAAAGACAAGCTGTGGGTCACCGTCTACGCAACCGACGATGAAGCGTATGACATCTGGACCAAAGAAGTCGGTGTGCCGGTTGAGCGCATGATCCGCATCGGCGACAACAAGGGCGCGCCGTACGCGTCCGATAACTTCTGGACCATGGGCGACACCGGCCCGTGCGGCCCGTGCACCGAGATTTTCTACGATCACGGCGCCGACATCTGGGGCGGCCCGCCGGGCTCGCCGGAAGAAGACGGCGACCGTTACATCGAGATCTGGAACAACGTGTTCATGCAGTTCAACCGCACCGCCGATGGCGTGTTGCATCCGCTGCCGGCGCCGTCGGTCGACACCGGCATGGGCCTGGAGCGGATCAGTGCGGTGATGCAGCACGTGCACTCCAACTACGAAATCGACCTGTTCACCAACCTGTTGAGCGCTTCGGCTGCGGCGATTGGCTGCGCCAACGAAAGCCAGTCTTCGCTCAAGGTGGTGTCGGACCACATTCGTTCCTGCGGTTTCCTGATCGCCGATGGCGTGCTGCCGTCGAACGAAGGCCGTGGTTACGTGTTGCGCCGTATTATCCGTCGCGCCTGCCGTCACGGTAACAAGCTGGGCGCCAGCGGCAGTTTCTTCTACAAAATCGTCGCCGCGCTGGTGGCCGAGATGGGCGACGCCTTCCCGGAACTCAAGCAGCAGCAAGACAACATCGAGCGCGTGCTCAAGGCCGAAGAAGAGCAGTTTTCCAAGACCCTGGAACATGGCCTGAAAATTCTGGAACAGGACCTGGCTGATCTCAAAGGCACTGTGGTGCCAGGCGACGTGGTGTTCAAACTCTACGACACCTACGGTTTCCCGATGGACCTGACTGCCGACATCGCCCGTGAGCGCGAGCTGACCATTGATGAGGCCGGTTTTGAGCGCGAGATGCAGGCCCAGCGCGTGCGTGCCCGCTCTGCCAGCTCTTTTGGCCTGGACTACAACACGCTGGTCAAGGTTGACGTGCCGACCGAGTTCATCGGCTACAAGGCCACGGTTGGCTCGGCCAAAATCGTTGCCATCTACAAAGACGGCAAGTCGGTCGACGTGTTGAACGAAGGCGAAGAGGCGGTCGTGGTTCTGGACCAGACGCCGTTCTACGCCGAGTCCGGTGGTCAAATTGGCGACTGTGGTTTCCTCAGCTCGACGTCCGGCCGTTTTGAAGTGCGCGACACCACCAAGACCGGCGGTGCATTCCTGCATCACGGCGTATTGGTGCTGGGTAACTTGACCGTCGGTGCGCCGGTGGATACTCAGGTAGATGCCGACGTACGGCATGCAACTGCCTTGAACCACTCGGCCACTCACTTGCTGCACGCCGCATTGCGCCAGGTGTTGGGCGAGCATGTTCAGCAGAAAGGTTCGTTGGTCGACAGTCAGCGCCTGCGCTTTGACTTCAGCCACTTCGAGGCGATCAAGCCTGAGCAGTTGAAGGCACTGGAAGACATCGTCAACGCCGAGATTCGCAAGAACTCCCCGGTAGAGATGGAAGAAACCGACATCGACAGCGCGCGTAAAAGAGGCGCCATGGCGCTGTTTGGCGAGAAATACGGCGACCAGGTACGCGTACTGAGCATGGGCGGCAGCTTTTCGGTAGAGCTGTGTGGCGGTATCCACGCCAACCGGACCGGCGACATCGGCCTGCTCAAAATCATCAGCGAAGGCGGTGTGGCCTCTGGTGTGCGACGCATCGAGGCGATCACTGGCGCTGCGGCGCTGGCCTACCTGAATGCTGGCGAAGAACAACTCAAGGAAGTGGCGGGCCTGGTCAAGGGCAGCCGCGACAACCTGATCGACAAACTGTCTGCCGTGCTGGAGCGCAACCGCGCGCTGGAGAAGCAACTGGAGCAGTTGCAGGCCAAGGCAGCCAGTGCAGCGGGCGACGATTTGTCGGCTTCCGCGCTGGACGTCAAGGGTGTAAAAGTGCTGGTTGCGCGCCTGGACGGGCAAGACGGCAAGGCGCTGTTGGCCTTGGTCGATCAGTTGAAGAACAAGCTCGGCCGCGCAGTGATCCTGCTCGGCGGTGTCCATGAGGAAAAGGTCGTGCTGGTTGCCGGTGTAACCAAGGACCTGACTGGCCAACTCAAGGCTGGTGATTTGATGAAGCAAGCTGCCGCGGCAGTGGGCGGGAAGGGCGGTGGTCGTCCTGACATGGCGCAAGGCGGTGGTGTAGACGCCGGTGCCCTGGACGCTGCCCTGGCCCTGACCGTGCCGTTTGTCGAGGCCGGCATTTAAGGCGCTGTTAATACGCCCATGGTCTAGTCATGGGCGTTTTCGGTTGCTGCAAGATTTGTTTATCAGGCGCCCCTTTACGGGCTAAGGCGGCTTAGAAATGGCTTTGATCGTACAGAAATTTGGAGGCACCTCGGTCGGCTCTGTCGAAAGAATCGAGCAGGTCGCCGACAAGGTTAAGAAGTTCCACGATGCCGGCGACGACCTGGTGGTGGTGCTGTCGGCCATGAGCGGCGAGACCAATCGCCTGATCGATCTGGCCAAGGCCATCAGCGGTGATCAACAGCCGCTGGCGCGTGAGCTGGATGTGATCGTGTCCACCGGCGAGCAGGTGACTATCGCGTTGTTGGCCATGGCGCTGAACAAGCGGGGTGTGCCGGCAGTTTCCTACACGGGCAGCCAAGTGCGCATCCTCACAGACAGCGCACATACCAAGGCGCGCATCCTGCAAATCGATGATCAGAAGATTCGTACAGATCTGAAAGCAGGGCGCGTGGTAGTTGTAGCGGGCTTTCAGGGTGTAGACGAGCTGGGCAACATCACCACCCTCGGGCGTGGCGGTTCGGACACCACCGGCGTAGCGCTGGCAGCGGCGCTCAAGGCCGATGAATGCCAGATCTATACTGATGTGGACGGTGTGTACACCACCGACCCGCGTGTGGTGTCCGTGGCCCAGCGCCTGGACAAGATCACCTTTGAAGAGATGCTGGAAATGGCCAGCCTCGGTTCCAAGGTGTTGCAGATTCGCGCGGTGGAATTCGCCGGCAAATACAACGTGCCGCTGCGCGTATTGCACAGCTTCAAAGAGGGTCCGGGCACCCTCATTACTATTGATGAAGAGGAATCCATGGAACAGCCGATCATTTCCGGCATCGCTTTTAACCGCGATGAAGCCAAGCTGACGATCCGTGGCGTGCCAGATACTCCTGGCGTGGCCTTCAAGATCCTCGGCCCTATCAGCGGCGCGAACATTGAAGTCGACATGATCGTGCAGAACGTTTCACATGACAACACCACCGATTTCACCTTCACCGTGCACCGTAACGAGTACGATGCCGCGGAGCGAATCCTGCAGAACACGGCGAGCGGAATTGGCGCCCGTGAAGTGATCGGCGACATCAAGATTGCCAAGGTGTCGATCGTGGGTGTGGGCATGCGTTCGCATGCCGGCGTTGCCAGCCGCATGTTCGAGGCCCTGGCGAAAGAAAGCATCAACATCCAGATGATCTCAACCTCCGAAATCAAGGTTTCGGTGGTGATCGAAGAGAAGTACCTGGAGCTGGCTGTACGCGCGCTGCATACCGCTTTTGAGCTGGATGCACCGGCCCGACAGGGCGAGTGATGCGATGCCAGAGAGGCGCGGTTTACCGCGCCTTTGATTTTTTGTAGAGCTCATGGCGTTTTGCCTGCGCTCGACAATACTTAGGCCGTTAGGGCTATGGCCTTTGGGCTGTAGGTCGAACGCCTTTTTTTTGCAGACTGTTGTTCCTGAAATGAAATGCGTGAGGAGAAAGGTATGCTGATTCTGACTCGTCGTTGCGCAGAAAGCCTGATTATCGGTGATGGCGAAATCACCGTGACCGTGCTCGGCGTCAAAGGCAATCAAGTACGTATCGGGGTTAACGCTCCGAAAGAGGTAGCGGTACACCGCGAAGAAATTTACCTGCGGATCAAGAAAGAGAAGGACGAAGAACCAAGCCTTTAATTTTTATCGTTTTTTATGTTTGCAAACGGGGATGAACGTGGTTAATATACGCCCCGTGTTGCGGAGAGCTGGCCGAGTGGCCGAAGGCGCTCCCCTGCTAAGGGAGTACACCTCAAAAGGGTGTCGGGGGTTCGAATCCCCCGTTCTCCGCCATTATTTGCTTAGTACGTTGCAATCTGGTTTTTTCGGTAAGTTGTTGAAATTGCTCGAAAAAATAGCTTTACATAGAGATTGAACGGCCTATAATGCGCGGCAACAAATGCACTCGTAGCTCAGCTGGATAGAGTACTCGGCTACGAACCGAGCGGTCACAGGTTCGAATCCTGTCGAGTGCACCATTTAAGAGTCATGTGCAGCAATGCAGGTGGTTCGGCTTCAGCCAGTTGTGATCTGGTCTAAAAACACAACCTGCACTCGTAGCTCAGCTGGATAGAGTACTCGGCTACGAACCGAGCGGTCACAGGTTCGAATCCTGTCGAGTGCACCATACAAACAAAAAGCCCGCCTAGTGCGGGCTTTTT
>NZ_VUAZ01000090.1 GCF_009296165.1 Pseudomonas kitaguniensis
CTGACACACCGCCATCGGGAGCAAGCCCCCTGCCACATTAGAAAAGTGTTGTTCAGAGGTCGGTGATTGCCTTCAGCAGCGCGGCCACGGTGGTGAACTCCCGTTCCACAGCAGCCAGCACCGGCCGCTTCAACACCACCACCGGCACTCCACGTTCCCGCGCCACTTCAAGCTTGGGCTCGGTGGCCGCACTGCCGCTGTTCTTGCTGATCAGCACGTCAATCCCACGCCGCTCAAACAACGCGCGCTCATCTTCAATCAGAAACGGCCCACGTGCGCCGATCACTTCGCAGCGTTCATTGCCGGGGTACACATCCAGCGCGCGCAGGGTCCAGAACTGCTCGGCGGGGATCTCTTGCAGATGCTGCAACGGCTCGCGGCCCAGCGTGAACAACGGACGCTTGAACGGCTTCAGCGCTTCAATCAATTGGGCCCAATCACTTACCTCGCGCCAGTCGTCCGCCGCCTGCGGTTGCCACGCGGGGCGCCGCAATGCCCAGCTTGGAATACCGCATAAGCGCGCCGCCAGGGCCGCGTTCTGGCTGATCTGCGCGGCATAGGGGTGCGTGGCATCAAGTATCAAACTGATGTTTTCATCGCGAACAAACTGCGCCAAACCTTCGGCCCCGCCATAACCGCCGACACGCACTTGGCAGGTCAGGTCCGTCGGTACGCGACCCACGCCCGCCAGGCTGTAGATATGCTGCGGGCCGAGCGTGCGGGCAATCGCCAGCGCTTCAGTCACGCCGCCCAGCAACAGAATGCGCGTCATAGCGGCTTCACCACGTCCAGCAAAGTGATCGGCAGCGCCTGGCGCCATGTATCAAACTCGCCCAACGGCTGAGCCTGAGCCACATGGATGCGTGTCAGTTCGCCGCCGTGCTGGTCGCGCCAGTTCATCAAGGTCATTTCACTTTGCAGGGTCACCGCATTAGCGACGAGCCGACCACCGGGGCGCAGGTGTTGCCAGCAGGTGTCGAGCACGCCGTCGCGGGTGACGCCGCCGCCAATGAAGATCGCATCCGGTGCTTCCAAACCCTGCAAAGCGTGCGGCGCCTTGCCGCGAATCAGTTGCAGGCCGGGCACGCCAAGAGCGTCGCGGTTGTGTTCAATCAACCCTTGGCGGCCTGCATCGGCTTCAATCGCCACGGCGCGGCAGCTTGGGTGCGCGCGCATCCATTCGATGCCGATGGAGCCGCTGCCCGCGCCGACATCCCACAACAGTTCGCCGGGCATTGGCGCGAGGCGGGCGAGGGTCATGGCGCGCACATCGCGCTTGGTCAGTTGGCCGTCGTGTTTGAACGCGGCGTCGGGCAGCCCGGCGAGGCGTGACAGGCGCGGCGTGTTGGCGTCGGCCAGGCAGTCGATGGCGACCAGATTCAAATCGGCGACTGAACGGTGTTTCCACTCCTCTGCCAGCCCGTCGATACGCTGCTCGGCCGCGCCGCCCAGGTGTTCAAACACGCTCAACCGGCTAGGCGCAAACCCGGACTCAACCAACAGCGCGGCAATCTGCGCAGGGCTGCGCCCATCATTACTCAGCACCAGCAACCGAGTGCCACTGGCCAGGTGCGCATTAATCGCCGCCATTGGCCGAGCCACCACGGATAACGTCACCACGTCCTGCAACGGCCAACCGAGCCGCGCCGCCGCCAGTGAAACCGACGAGGGCGCCGGTAAAATCAGCAACTCTTCAGCCGCCACCTGCCGCGCCAAACTGGCGCCCACGCCATAGAACATCGGGTCGCCGCTGGCCAGCACACACACCGGCTCGCCGCGCCGCGCCAGCACCGGCTCCAGCGTAAACGGGCTCGGCCACAGCTGGCGTTCGCCACGAATACACACCGGCAAGAGGTCCAACTGGCGTTGGCCACCTATAATCCGCGAGGCGCGCAGCAAGGCATGCCGGGCGTTTCTGCCGAGCCCCTTGAAGCCGTCTTCACCGATGCCTACAACCGTCAGCCAGGGCGACATATCAATTCCTTGAACGACATCCGACGGGCAGGCTTTTCATGCCGCCGGACAAAGCAGGCATAATACCGCGCCTTTACCCGTCAACCGGTAGCCCCGTGAACCCAACGCCTGCTCTGAATACTTTGCGCCCCTCGGCTTGCCCGGGGTTGCTGCGTATCGTCCAGGCGTTGGATGGCGGCATTTGCCGGATCAAATTGGCCGGTGGTTCGATCAGCGCAGCGCAAGCCCATGCGCTGGCAGACGCCGCCCAGGCCTACGCCGGCGGGGTGATCGAGGCGACCAACCGCGCCAATCTGCAGATTCGCGGTATTGGCGCCGAGCAAGGCGCCTTGATTGCCGCGCTGTTGGCCGCAGGTTTAGGCCCGAACAACGCCGCCGGTGACGACGTGCGCAACCTGATGCTCAGCCCCGGCGCCGGTATCGACCCGCAGATGCTGTTCGACACCCGCCCGCTGGCCGAGCAGATCCTCGCGACGCTGCAAAACCACCCGCGCTTCCACGAGCTGTCGGCCAAGTTCGCCGTGCAACTGGATGGCGGTGAGGCGTTGGCGATGCTCGAACATCACCATGACCTGTGGCTGTCAGCCTTTGAGCGCGAGGGCGAGACGCTGCTGGCGTTCGGCCTGGCCGGTTGCCCTGGGCTGGATGCGCCGTTGGCCGCGGTGCGGCTGGACCAAGGCCATGCACTGGTGGTCGGCGTGCTGGAGGCGTTTCTCGACCTCGCCACGCCTGAGCAAACGCGCATGCGCCATTTGGCTGTGGATAACTTGCTGCGCCACCTCAGCCTGCCGCTGCTGCCGGTGGATGGCTTCAAGCGCCCGGCCAGTGGCGCTGTGTTGCACTTGGGAAGTTATCCACAGCGTCAAAAAGATCAGCACTACGTTGCTGCTGTTGCCCCCTTGGGGCGCCTCGACTCGATGATGCTCAAGGGCGCCGCGCAACTCGCCAGCGAGTTCGGCGACGGCACGTTGCGTTTCACACCCTGGCAGGGCGTGCTGCTGCCCAACGTTAAACACCCTCACGCGGTGACCGAAGGCCTGATGCAACTCGGCTTTCTCTGTTCAGTCGAGCAACCCTTGGCGCGCATGATCGCCTGCACCGGTTCCAGCGGTTGCGGCAAAGGCCTGGCCGACACCAAGGCCGACGCCGTGCAACTGGCCGCGTTGCAACCCGGCGCTGAGGTGCACCTGTCGGGCTGTTCGCGCTCCTGCGCCGCCGCGCACACCGCGCCGGTCACCTTGCTGGCAGTCAGCCCCGGCCACTACGACGTCTATTTTCGCGAGGCAGCTCAGCCAGGTTTCGGCCGGCTGCACGCGCGCACTCTTTCTATTGAAGCGGCGGGCGCCTTGCTGCGCGCTCGCCCACGGAGCAACACCGATGATTGATTACATCCGCGACGGTCAGGAGATCTATCGCAACTCCTTTGCCATTATTCGCGCGGAAGCCAAGTTGGAGCGCATCCCGGCCGACCTGGAAAAACTCGCCGTGCGGGTGATTCACGCGTGCGGCATGGTTGACGCCATTGACGGCCTGCAGTTTTCCGAAGGCGCAGGCAAGGCCGGGCGCGATGCGCTGGCGGCGGGCGCGCCGATTTTGTGCGATGCGCGGATGGTCTCCGAAGGCGTGACGCGCACCCGCCTGCCGGCGAATAACCAGGTGATTTGCACCCTGCGCGACGACAGCGTGCCGGCGTTGGCGCTTGAGCTGGGCAACACCCGCTCCGCTGCCGCGCTGGAGCTGTGGCGCCCGCACCTGGAAGGCAGTGTGGTGGTGATTGGTAACGCGCCGACCGCGTTGTTCTACCTGCTCGAAATGCTCGATGCCGGCGCGCCGAAGCCTGCGTTGATTCTCGGTTTTCCGGTAGGCTTTGTCGGCGCTGCCGAGTCCAAGGCGATGCTCGCGGCCGATAGCCGTGGCGTGCCGTTCGTGATCATGCAAGGCCGCTTGGGCGGCAGTGCAATGGCCGCCGCTGCGGTGAACGCCTTGGCCACGGAGGTCGAATAATGCCCGCACGCGGACGTTTGCTTGGCCTGGGCGTAGGCCCCGGCGACCCGGAACTGATCACCGTCAAAGCCCTGCGCTTGCTGCGCGAGTCGCCGGTGGTGGCGTACTTCGTGGCCAAGGGCAAGAAGGGCAACGCGTTCGGTATCATTGAAGACCACTTGGTGGCGCAGCAGACGCTGATGCCGCTGGTGTACCCGGTGACCACCGAGGCGCTGCCGGCGCCGCTGTCTTATGAGCAAGTGATCAGCGACTTCTACGACCGGGCCAGCCTGGACGTGGCCGCGCACCTGGATGCCGGCCGCGATGTGGCGGTGATCTGTGAAGGCGATCCGTTTTTCTACGGCTCCTACATGTACCTGCACGACCGCTTGGCCGAGCACTATGAGGCACAGGTTATCCCCGGCGTGTGCTCGATGTTGGGCGGTGCCTCGGTACTCGGCGCGCCGCTGGTGTATCGCAATCAGAGCCTGTCGGTGCTGTCGGGCGTATTGCCGCATGACGACCTCAAGCGTCGCTTGGCTGATGCGGATGCGGCGGTGATCATGAAGCTGGGGCGCAACTTCCACAAAGTGCGTCAGGTGCTGGAAGAACTCGGTTTGGCCGAGCGCGCGTTGTACGTGGAGCGCGCGACTATGTCGAACCAGAAAATCGTGCCGCTGGCTGAGGTTGACCCGACGTCGTCGCCGTACTTCTCGTTGATCATCGTTCCGGGTGAAAGGTGGCAAGGTTGATGACCCCGGCGATCATTATTCTGGGCCAGGGCAGCCTGGCCACTGCGCGCAAGATCGCGCAGGTTTACCCCGGCGCGTTGATCCACGGCTTGGCCGGGCGGGTTGACGGTGCCGACCAGGTGTACAGCGAGTTCGGCGCGACCCTGCGCCAGCTTTATCAACAAGGCACGCCGCTGATCGCGCTGTGCGCCGCCGGTATCGTCATCCGCACGCTGGCGCCGCTGCTGCTGGAAAAAGGCGAAGAACCCGCCGTGCTCGCCGTGGCCGAAGACGGCAGTGCCGTGGTGCCGTTGCTCGGTGGGCTGGGCGGGGTGAACGTGATGGCGCGTGACATCGGCGCTGCACTCGGTGTGGCCGCGGCGATCACCACCAGCGGCGAGCTGCGTTTCGGCACTTGCCTGCTCAACCCGCCAGCGGGGTATCAGTTGGCTGACCTTGAGCTGGGCAAGCGTTTTGTCTCGGACCTGTTGGCGGGCGCACCGGTGCGTATTGAAGGTGCGGCGCCGTGGCTGGAGCAGGCCAACCTGCCGCAGGATCAGCAGGCCTACCTGACGATTCATGTGGGCAACGCCGAGCGCGTGCCGGCGGCGAATGAATTGCTGATTTATCCAAAAAATGTCTGCGTTACCTGCCAGCCGGGCGCGGATTTGGCCGCGCGTGTGCGGTTGGCGTTGCATCAGGCTGGCATCGCCGTGCAGTCGCTGGCGTGCCTGTTGGCCAGTGAAACGCACATGGCCGAGGCGTCGTTGCAGGCGGCGGCGCTGGAACTGGGGGTGCCGCTGCGGTTTGCTGAGGTGGCGCAACACGCCGACGTTGTTATCACTGTGGCCGAGCAACCGCTGAACCTGTTACACGTCGGTCGCCCGCGTGGCCGCCTTGCTGTGATCGGCCTCGGCCCCGGCGCCGCCGAGTTGATGGTGCCGGCGGTCAAGGCTGAATTGGCGCGTTGCACCGATGTGCTGGGCTACGAAACCTATGTGCGCATGGCCGGGCCGTTTCGTGATGACCAGGTGCAGCACTGCACCGACAACCGCGAAGAAATGCAGCGCGCGCGCCATGCGTTTGAGCTGGCTGCGCAAGGCCGTTCGGTGGTGGTGGTGTCGTCCGGCGACCCTGGCGTGTTCGCCATGGCCGCCGCCGTGATCGAAGCCTTGCACGAATCGAGTGACGCGGCCTGGCATCAAGTCGACCTGCAGATATTGCCGGGCGTCTCGGCGTCTCTGGCCACCGCCGCGCAAGCGGGTGCGCCGCTGGGCCATGATTTTTGCGTGATGTCGCTGTCCGACAACCTCAAGCCTTGGTCGATCATTGAAAAGCGCCTGGACCTCGCGTCCCAGGCCGACCTGGCGCTGGCGTTCTATAACCCGATCTCGCGTGCGCGGCCCTGGCAACTCGGGCGTGCGCTGGAAATTGTCGCGCTGCATCGCACGCCTGAAACCCCGGTGGTGCTGGGGCGTGATATTGGTCGCCCCGGCCAGACGCTGCGCGTCACCACGCTCGGGCAATTGACGCCTGCGCAGGTCGACATGCGCACCATGGTGCTGATCGGCTCGTCCACCACGTGCGTGTTCCCGCGCGCGGGTGGCGGGGAGTGGGTGTACACGCCGCGCTGGTACGGCGAAAAACCGGCCTCCTGAAAACGCCCCGCCCCGCGCGAGAAAGCTCCGAATAACGCCAGGTAAAAATCTGCCGTTGTTCGGGGCTTTTTCTTTTTTTATCGATGAAATACGTAACGCCCACAGGCGCGCCTTGTTATTGCTGGGGCGAGCTGTTTGGGCGGTGGCGCCAAGCGATGTTTGTCGTCTGGAAAGCCCGCCCGCCACTCGACTAGTGTGAAGGCGAACCCCATGTGGGGTGCTTGTGGAGAATTGAAAATGGAGCGACATCACAAAAGGGTCATCAATGCGAAAAGGCGCAAGCTGATTGCCGCCTATAAGCTGCCAGGTGCACCGGGCGCTACGCCGGTTGTGCCACCGGGCACAGAGGATGATTGCAACGCGGCGGTGGTGAACAACGGTGTGATCTCGTTTGTTGAAGGCATATCCGCCTTGAACCGCGAGTACATCCGCAAGAGCTACCTGTTGGCGAGCAGCTACGTCAGCGACGTGTTGAAAGTGCAGCGTGGCACGCAGGCCTGGTACGACGAATTTATCAAGGTGATGATCAGTTTGGGCTGGCTGCCGCTGCGCAGCCGTTTCGAGCGGGTCAAAAGCTCGGGCAAGGGCCTGACCGTGCAACTGACAGCGCTGAGCATGATTGCCGCGATGCTGGCGTCGACCTCATTGGCCGGGCCATTGCTCGCTGCAATGCCAAAATTGGCGGCCGACGCACTGGAGGCCCTGAAGCAGCAACCTGCCTCATTCGAGCTGTTCAAGCGCAACAGCAGCGTGCATCAAGGCGGTGATTTCGGCCTGGCGTCCTGCGCCGAAACCGCTGGCGAACTGATGATGGTGCTGGTGACTTACAGCTCTCAAGGCGTGAGCAAACAGCTCGGGTTGCCGTTTCTGGAGTGGGACAGCGCCTCGTTCGAGGCCTTCAGCGGGCAGACCTGCCTGGTGCTGAATACGTCGGTGGTTAACGAAAAGACCCTGCAACTGATGCGCGAAAGCGCGGGTGACAAAGTGCAGTCGGCAATCGCCCAATACCGCATCTAGGGCAGCAGATAGCCGCGCACCCCGGTGAAGATAATTTGCGCGGCGAGGGCGCACACAAACAACCCCATTAACCGGCTGACAATCTGCAAGCCCTGGTCGCCCAGAATACGTTCGATACGGTTGGACAGGTAAAGCACCACGCCCACCGTGAGGCTGGCCAGGGCGATGCTGAGGATCGCGGTGAGCTTGTCATCCCAGTGCGGCTGGCTGACGCCCATCACCAGCAATGCACCGATGGTGCCGGGGCCAACCGTCAGCGGGATGGTCAGCGGCACGATGGTCACGTCTTGCTGCACGTTGTCGGTCTGCACGGTTGATTTGCCTTGGGCCATGCCCAAGGCCGAGATAAACAGCACGCTGCCGGCGCCGATGCGGAAGGCGTCTACGGTGATGCCGAAGACGCTGAAAATAACCCGGCCGAACAGGTAGAGCAGCACGCTTGAAACGAGTGTCGCCAGCGCGACTTTCCAGGCCAGGCGGCGGCGTTCCTTGCTCGAATAGCCACGGGTCAGGCTGATGAAGCAAGACAGCACGAAGAACGGGCTGTAGAGCACCAGCATTTTCAGGTAAACGCTGAACAACACGTGGAGCATGAGGGTGGCTCGCGGGCGGGTAAAGTTGGCTGAGTCTATCAGGGCACAGAGATCAAAGGTGGGAGGGGGCTTGCTCCCGATGGCGGTGGTTGAGTGACAGATCAGCTGACGGTGGCACCGCTATCGGGAGCAAGCCCCCTCCCACAAGGGGCCGCATTTCAAGTCATGGTCAGGACGCCGCATGCTCCGGTCGCTGTTGACGCTGCGCCACCCAATACTCCACCAGTTCGCGCAATTGCGATAACTCCACCGGCTTGGCCATATGCCCGTCCATCCCGGCCTGGCGCGCGCGTTCTTTATGTTCCGACAAGATATGCGCCGTCAGCGCCACTACCGGTGTGCGAATACGCTGGTGGCTGACTTCCCACGCGCGTAGCTGTTGGGTCGCGGAGAAACCGTCGAGGATCGGCATTTCACAGTCCATCAACACCAGGTCGTAACGCTGGGCTTTCATCGCCTCCAGCGCTTCTTCGCCGTTGCTGGCGGTGTCGGGGTTGAGGTTGAGCTTGCCGAGCATGCCGCGTATCACTTTGGTGGAAATGCTGTTGTCTTCGGCCACCAGGATGCGGAAATCGCTGGGCACGGTCACGACTGCAGGCGCGCTGAGGGCGACGCGTGGCTGCACCACACCTTTGTTGCGTTGGGTCAGTTCATCGGCCAGGGTGGTTTTTAATGTGTAGCCGGCCACCGGCTTGGCGAGGATGCGCTTGATCCCGCAGTTGCGCGCGATGATCTTGCTCGGCGCGTTGCTGATACCGGTCAGCATGATCAGCAGGATGTCGTGGTTAAGGCTCGGGTCTTCCTTGATTTTCGCCGCCAGTTGCATGCCGGTCATGCCGGGCATGTTCTGGTCCAGCAGCACCACGTCGAAATAGTCGCGCAGGTGCGCCTTGGTGCGCAGCAACGCCAGGGCTTCTTTGCCCGAAGGCACGGCGCTGACGTTCAGGCCCCAGGCGGTGCATTGCTGCACCAGCACTTTGCGGCAGGTGTCGTTGTCGTCCACCACCAATACGCGTGCGCCTTTGAGCGGGCCGTCGAGGTCGGAGGTCGGGTGTTCCAGGCGTTCCGGGTCCAGCGGCAAGGTTAACCACAAGGTGCTGCCTTGATGACTGCCGCTCTTGATGCCGAACTCGCCGTTCATCAACAAAATCAGTTGGCGGGCGATCACCAGGCCCAAGTGGCCGCTCAAACGCGTGGCCGACAGGAAGTTCTTGCTGTGCAGTTCGCTGTGCAACAACGCGTCGCGCTCGGCGGCCTCCATCGGCAGGCCGCTGTCTTGCACGGCGATGCGCAGGCGCGGCTTGGTGCTGCGTTCGTCGAGGGCGACGACGATCAGCACTTCGCCTTCGTCGGTTTTTTGCAGGGCGTTTTCCAACAGGCTCAACAGTGCCTGGCGCAGGCGCGTCGGGTCGCCACTGATCACGCGCGGCACCTGCGGCTGGATAAAGCTGATCAGCTCGACGTTTTGCTGTTCGGCCTTGGCGCGGAAGATGCTCAGGCAGTCTTCGATCAGCGCGTTGAGGTCAAATTGCACGTCGTCCAGCTCGATCTGCCCGGACTCCAGTTTGGAGATGTCGAGAATCTCGTTGATCAGTGTCAGCAGTTCGTTGCCGGCGCTGTGGATGGTTTGCACGTAGTCACGCTGTTTCACCGACAGCGGCGTGCCCAGCAGCAGCTCGGTCATGCCCAGCACGCCGTTCATGGGGGTGCGGATTTCGTGGCTGATCTTTGCCAGGAACTCGGCCTTGGCGGCGATTTCGGCGTTGCTGGCGGCCAGGTCGCGGCTGAGGCTGAAGCGTGCTTCTACAAGCGCGCGCTGGCGTTCGCCCAAGGCCAGGCTCATCAGCAAGCCGCTGAGGCAGACAAACCCGAGCAGGGTGACGATTAAACCTTGCGGCGCCACCAGCGTCAGGCCGAGCAGGGCAGGCAGGATGATCAGTGTGCCGATGTTGAACACAACCATTGCGGCCACGAACAGACGCGCCGGCCGGTAGCCTTTCTGCCAGTGATAGGCCGAGACAAACAACATGCTCAGGCCAGCCAGTGCGACCAGGGCGTAGGTGATGATGTTCAGCGGCAAGGTGTTGACGAACAACAACAGCAGGCCGCACAGCACGATCAGCAGGATGTCGGCCATCAACAGCTTGTTCAGCGGGTGTGGGCCTAAAGGCATGAAAAACCGGTAGGCATACATCAGCCCGCACGGCGCGGTCAGCAGCAGGGCGAGGTAGGCGCCGGGGGTTTGCATGGCGTGCCAGTTCGGCAGCCACGGGCCCAACAGGTTGAGCAACAGCGCCAGGCTGGCCATCAACAGCACCTCGCAGGCCGCCAGCCACAGGCTGCTGCGCGAGCGGTGGTAAGCGAAGCGCGTGAGGTTGTGCAGGATCAGCATCAACAAGCAGCCGAACAACAGGCCGTAAATCAGTGTTTGCGTCTGGTCCGCAGCGGCAAGTACCGCAGGTTCCAGGGTGATATAGGGGCGCAGCTCATGTTCAGAGACCAGGCGCAGGTAGACATCGAGGGTCTTCTGGCTTTGCGGCAGCGGCAGCATGAAATCGCTGCTGGGCAGTGGGCGCGCCGCCTGGGGCTGGCGGGTGCCGGTGTTTTGTTGTTCCACCAGCGTGTCGCCGTCCAGTACATAGAGGCTCAGGTGGGACAGGTCGGGGGCGAATACCCGCAGCACTTGCTCGTGCTTGCCGGGTTGCAGCTTGAAGCGCACCCACAACGCACCGTCCGGTTCGGCGGCGGTGATGCGGTCCAGTTCGATGGGGCTGAATTGGTTGATATAGCGCGCGGAGCGGATGTCGCTCAGTTGCAAGTCGGCCTGCTCATCAAGCAATACCGACCAGCCACTGCCTTGCGCGGCGGCCTGGGCCGGGAACAAGCAGAGCAAGGTCAGCAGGCTGACTGTGAAACCTATGGCGATCCTGAGCCAGCGCACGGCGAAATCCCTTCGTAGGTTGATGCACGGGTTAACTATGCGCGGGGCGACATGAGTACGGCAAGGGCCAGTGGCCCTTACCTAACCGAACGGATAGCGACTTGATTGTAGCTGTTCAGTTGCTCTCGCCACGTTCGCGGGCAATGGCGCGGTAGCCAATGTCCTTGCGGTAGAAGCAACCTTTCCAGTCGATTTTTGCGGCCAGTGCATACGCTTGTTGTTGCGCGGCGTCGACACTGGCACCCATCGCGGTGGCGCACAATACACGGCCACCTGCGGTTACAACATTGCCGTCCTTGAGCGCGGTGCCTGCATGGAACACCTTGCCTTCCAGCGTAGCAGCCGCGTCCAGACCTTCAATCACATCGCCCTTGGCGTAGTCGGCCGGGTAGCCGCCGGCCGCCAGCACAATACCGACGCTTGGGCGCGGGTCCCACTGCGCTTCAACCTTGTCCAGCGCTTGGGCCAGCGCCGCTTCTACCAGCAGCACCAGGCTCGATTGCAGACGCAGCATCACCGGTTGGGTTTCCGGGTCGCCAAAGCGGCAGTTGAACTCGATGACTTTCGGGTTACCGGCTTTGTCGATCATCAGGCCGGCATACAGGAAACCGGTGTACACGTTGCCTTCGTCGGCCATGCCGCGCACGGTCGGCCAGATCACCAGGTCCATCACGCGCTGGTGAACGTCGGCGGTCACCACGGGGGCTGGGGAGTACGCGCCCATGCCGCCGGTGTTCGGGCCAGTGTCGCCGTCGCCGACGCGTTTGTGGTCTTGGCTGGTGGCCATCGGCAGCACGTTTTTGCCGTCGACCATCACGATAAAGCTGGCTTCTTCGCCGTCGAGGAACTCCTCGATGACCACGCGTGAACCGGCGTCACCAAAGGCGTTGCCGGCGAGCATGTCGCGCACCGCGTCTTCGGCTTCCAGCAGGGTCATCGCAACGATAACGCCTTTGCCGGCGGCCAGGCCATCGGCCTTGATCACGATGGGTGCACCTTTTTCACGCAGGTAAGCCAGCGCCGGCTCGATCTCGGTGAAGTTCTGGTAGTCGGCGGTCGGGATCTTGTGGCGCGCCAGGAAATCCTTGGTGAAGGCTTTGGAGCCTTCCAGCTGCGCCGCGCCGGCGGTAGGGCCGAAGCAGTCCAGGCCACGGCTGCGGAACAGGTCCACGACGCCTGCAACCAACGGCACTTCCGGGCCGACGATGGTCAGGGATACATTCTGCTCGGCGAAGTCGGCCAACTGCTCAAGGGCCAGAACGTCAATGGCGACGTTCTCGCACTTGGCTTCAATCGCGGTACCGGCGTTGCCGGGTGCTACAAAAACTTTTTGCACGCGTGGGTCCTGGGCTACTTTCCAGGCCAGGGCGTGTTCACGGCCACCGCTGCCAATGATCAAAACATTCATTTCAAAAACCTCGAATTCTGTTTGCGCAGCAAAAGCGCTTTATGTGGGAGGCAGCAAGCCCCCTCCCACATGGATCAGTGGCGGAAGTGGCGCATGCCGGTGAAGACCATGGCGATGCCGGCTTCATCAGCTGCGGCAATCACTTCGGCATCGCGCATCGAGCCACCCGGTTGGATGACGGCGGTAACACTGGCCTTGGCGGCGTTATCCAGACCGTCGCGGAACGGGAAGAACGCATCAGACGCCATCACCGAACCGGCGACCTGCAAGCCCGCGTGTTCAGCCTTGATTGCGGCGATACGCGCCGAGTTCACGCGGCTCATCTGGCCAGCGCCAACACCGATGGTCTGGCGGTTCTTCGCATACACAATGGCGTTGGATTTAACGTACTTGGCGACTTTCCAGGCGAAGATCAGGTCGTTGATCTCGTGCTCGGTCGGTGCGCGCTGGGTCACCACTTTGAGGTCGGCGCTGCCGATCATGCCGATGTCGCGGCTCTGTACCAGCAAGCCGCCGTTGACGCGCTTGTAGTCCCAGGCAGCGGCGCGGTCAGCCGACCACTCGCCGCAGGTCAGCAGGCGCACATTGGCTTTGGCCGCAACGATGGCGCGCGCTTCGGCGCTGACGCTTGGGGCGATGATCACTTCAACGAACTGGCGCTCAACGATTGCCTTGGCGGTCTCGGCGTCGAGTTCACGGTTGAAGGCGATAATGCCGCCGAACGCGGATTCGGTGTCGGTGGCGTAGGCCAGTTCGTAGGCCTGGCGAATTCCGCCTTCAGCGTCCGGGCTCACGGCCACGCCGCACGGGTTGGCGTGCTTGACGATCACGCAGGCGGGCTTGACGAAGCTTTTCACGCATTCCAGCGCGGCATCGGTGTCGGCCACGTTGTTGTAGGACAGCTCTTTGCCTTGCAGTTGGGTCGCGGTGGCGATGCCGACTTCGGCCGGTTTGGCTTCCACGTAGAACGCCGCGCTCTGGTGCGGGTTCTCGCCGTAGCGCATTTCCTGGGCCTTGATGAACTGGCTGTTGAAGGTGCGCGGGAACTGGCTGCGGCCTTCGGTGCTGAGGGTTTCAGCCGCCTGGTTCACGGTGCCCATGTAGTTGGCGATCATGCCGTCGTAGGCGGCGGTGTGTTCGAAGGCCTTGAGCATCAGGTCGAAACGCTGCGCGTAGGTCAGGCCGCCGGCCTTGAGGCTTTCCAGCACGTGGGCGTAGTCGCTGGCGTTAACCACGATGGCCACGTCTTTGTGGTTTTTTGCTGCCGAGCGAACCATGGTCGGGCCGCCGATATCGATGTTCTCGATGGCGCTCGGCAGGTCGCAGCCTGGCTTGTTGATGGTGGCTTCGAAGGGGTAGAGGTTAACGGCCACCAGGTCGATCGGCTTGATGCCGTGCTCGCTCATGATGGCGTCGTCGATACCGCGACGGCCGAGGATGCCACCGTGGATTTTCGGGTGCAGGGTCTTGACCCGACCGTCCATCATTTCTGCGAAACCGGTGTAGTCCGCGACTTCTACTGCGGCCACGCCGTTGTCCTGCAGCAGTTTGAAGGTCCCGCCCGTGGAGAGAATTTCCACGCCCAGAGCTTCCAGCTCCCGGGCAAATTCGAGGATCCCGGTCTTGTCGGAAACGCTGATCAAGGCGCGGCGGATCGGCAGGCGGGTGGTCTGGTCGGTCATTTCAATTTCCATCAAAAGCAAAGGAGTCAGCAAAAAAGGCGTCCGTTTTTTACGCGGGCGCCTTTCTGGTTTGATTGAATGCTTACAGCAAATCGTACTGCTTGAGCTTTTTGCGCAAGGTGCCACGGTTGAGGCCCAGCAGCTCACTGGCTTTGGTCTGGTTGCCCTTGACGTAGTTCATCACGCTTTCGAGCAAGGGCGCCTCGACTTCGGAGAGCACCAGGTTGTACACGTCCGTGACGGAAGCGCCCTCAAGGTGGGCGAAATAATTGTGCAGCGCCTTCTCGACACTCCCGCGAAGGGTCTGGCCTTCTTCGCTCGGCGTGTTGAGGTGCTGTTTCAAATTGACGTTGTCGCTCACGGGTGTTGTTCCACTCACTAAAGTCTCGGTCATCATCGTCATGCGGCCACCCCCTTTCCGTCCCCTGTTCCCAGGCTCTTTTCACGCTCGCTGAAGAACTCTCGAACGGTGGCGACCTGTGCTTGCGTATCATCCAAACGATTGAAGTGGGCGCGAAACTCCCTGGCGCCCGGCAGGGTTGCGAGATACCAACCCACATGCTTGCGAGCAATGCGTACGCCCATCACGTCTCCATAGAAGGCGTGCAGGGCGGCCAAATGCTCTAGCAGAATACGTTCCACCTCGACCAACTCCGGTGCCGGCAATACTTCGCCGGTACGCAAAAAATGCTCGATTTCACGAAAAATCCACGGCCGCCCCTGGGCAGCCCGGCCAATCAATACGCCATCGGCACCGGTTGCGTGCAGCACGCGCTGGGCTTTCTGGGCTGAGTCAATATCGCCATTGGCAAACACCGGCATCGACACCGCCTGCTTGATCGCGGCAATGGTGTCGTACTCGGCTTCACCGGTGTAAAGGTCGGCGCGGGTGCGGCCATGCACTGCCAGCGCTGCTATTCCTGCCTGTTCGGCGATCCTGGCCACCGTCAGGCCGTTTTTGTTGTCCCGGTCCCAGCCGGTACGAATCTTCAGGGTGACCGGCACATCCACTGCGGCGACCACGGCCTGCAGGATCTCGGCTACCAATTGCTCATCTTTCAACAGCGCGGAACCGGCAGCCTTGTTGCAGACCTTCTTGGCCGGGCAGCCCATGTTGATGTCAATGATCTGTGCGCCCAGCTCCACGTTGGCTCGGGCCGCATCCGCGAGCATTTGCGCATCACCACCGGCGATCTGTACCGAGCGCGGCTCGGGATCACCTTCGTGGATCATGCGCATCCGCGATTTGCGGGTGTTCCACAAACTCATGTCGCTGGTGACCATTTCAGAGACTACTAGACCCGCGCCCAAGCGCTTGCACAGCTGACGAAAGGGCTGGTCTGTGACGCCCGCCATCGGGGCGAGAATCAAGCCATTGTGCAATGTGTATGGACCGATGCGTACCGCCGACATAGGGCTTCCCTGTTGTGGGGCCGGATCATTAGAGTTCGAAAAAGGGTTGGCATGATACCCGCTCTCGATGACTGGATAAAGGCTGAATTGGATAAAATCTGAACAGTTATTGGTTTGTCGCGGTCGCTCTGGTTGCGCGGCGGCAAGTCAAAAATCCGCCGTCAAACCTCGGTATGCGTGCCGTTTCACTCGGGCGAGTGGAAGCTCAGGCTGTAATTCACGGCTTTATTGCCGGGGTCGAGAATATCCAGGGAGATATGGATCGGTGTTTGCGACGGCATTTCGCTCACCCCGGCCAGCTCGCCACTCAGGTATTCGGCAGGTTTGAACCGACGACTGGCAATCAGGCCGCCGTTGAGGTCGGCAAAGCGCAGCTCAAGCAGCGGGAAGGGCTGGGAGAACGCCGCACGGTTGTAGACGATCGCATCCACTACCAGCGCCCCGGCGAATTCCGGGTTGCTGCGCACCACCAGGTTGCTGCTCTTGATGTGCGAAATATCGACGCGTGATGGCACCGTGCAGCCGAGGGTCGGGCACAGTTGCTGGAACCACGGGCGGTAAGCGTCCTGGCGCGCCAGGTCGCCGAACTGATAGGCGATGTACTGGCCCGCCAAGGCGGCGGCGGCGATCAGCACCAGCACTATCCATACCAGGCGGCGGCCGAAGCTCTGCGGGCGCTTCTGCGCGTAAAGGTGCAGTGGGTCGTCTTCCAGGTCTTGCAGCACCGTGTCGTGCACGCCAACGTCGGGGCTCGGGCGCTTGCGCCGCAGTGGCGGGCGCTCTTGGGCGTCCGACGCGTCGGCGGCTTTGGTCAGCAGCGTGAAGGGCGGGTCCCGATCGTCCTCATCTTCGTCTTCGTCAGCGGTTGAACGCAGCGGCGGCTCATCGTCGACAGTATCGGCGTGAAACGACATGGACGGTTCGGTGCGCGGCCGGGTCGTAGCGGCCTTGGCCGGTTCAGGTGCGTCTTGGGGCGCTTTCGCGCGCTCGCCAGACGGCTCGCTGAACAGGCTGGCGGCCCACTTTTCTTCCTCGGCCTTGAGGTGGTCGCGGCTGGCGCTGAGGGCGTCTTCCTTTAGCCGACGGTCGGCACTCGCTTGGCGACGTTCCGCGCCGGGCACATGGCTGTGCTGAATATCGCGGCGTTCCAGCTTGGCCAGTTCTTCGTCCAGGTCGAGGTTGTCCAGGTCCAGTGCTTCGCTGGTCCACTGCTTCTGGCTGATCGCCCGCGGTGGGTTTGACGCGGCCTCGGCGGTTGGCTGCGCGACAGCCGGTGGCTCAGGTAGCTGAGCTTCCTGAGCTTCCTGAGCCGACGCGCTGGCGCGCTGTTCCAGCAACTGGCGAACCGCGTTGAACACTTGCAGGCACGAGCCGCAGCGCACCACGCCACGGGCCGCGCTCAGTTGGGCGTGGTTGACGCGAAAGCGTGCTTGGCAATGTGGGCACTGGGTGACGAAACTGTCGGTCATGCGGCCATCCGATTCAGGCAAGCGCTCATTCTAGCGCCGACGACCACTGATGCGTACCCAGCCATCACGGTTAGCAATAGGGTCCAGCTCGAAATCTTCGGCATAGGCCGCCGCCACGTCTTCACCTTGCTCGGCGAGGATGCCCGACAGCGCCAGGCGGCCGCCCGGCTTGACCAGGCTCGACAACTGCGGTGCCAGCGACACCAGCGGCCCGGCGAGGATATTCGCCACCAGCACATCGGCCTGCACGTGGGGCAATTGTTCCGGCAGGTACAGCGGGAAGTTGGCTTCAGGAATGTGGTTGCGCCCGGCGTTATCGCGCGAGGCTTCCAGCGCCTGCACGTCGATGTCGGTGCCCACGGCTTGCTTGGCGCCCAGCAGCAGCGCGGCAATCGCGAGGATGCCCGAGCCGCAGCCGAAGTCCAGCACGTTGCAGTCGGTCAAGTCCTGGCCGTCCAGCCATTCCAGGCACAAGGCGGTGGTGGGGTGGGTGCCGGTGCCGAATGCCAGGCCGGGGTCGAGCAGCAGGTTGACCGCCTCTGGCTCCGGCGCGGCGTGCCAGCTTGGCACGATCCACAGGCGCTGGCCGAAACGCATCGGCTGGAAGTTGTCCATCCAGCTGCGCTCCCAGTCCTGGTCTTCGATGACTTCGCTGTGGTGCTCGGGCAGCGGGCTGCCGGTGAGCAGTTGCATATGCGCGAGCACGGCGGCAGCGTCGGTGCCGTCTTCGAACAAGGCCAGCAAGTGCGTGTGCGACCACAGCGGCGTGGTGTTGAGTTCAGGCTCGAAGATCGGTTGGTCTTCGGCGTCCATGAAGGTCACGGACACCGCGCCGACTTCGAGGAAAGCATCTTCGTAGGTTTCGGCTTGTTCTGGGCTGATGGCGAGACGGACTTGCAGCCAAGGCATGGCGGGCACCTTTGAAAATAATGAGTGTGCAGCAGGGAAGGGGCTGCGAAAGCGCGCAAGTTTACGCGAGCGGCGGGCTTGTGGCGAGCGGGCTTGCCCCGTGTGGGAGGGGGCTTGCTCCCGATAGCGGTGTATCAGTCAAATAATCTTCAGCTGACCTACCGCTATCGGGAGCAAGCCCCCTCCCACAAGTTTTTTTGGTGTTGTTGCTACCCCAGAAACAACAAAACCGCCCGAAGGCGGCTTTGTTGGGTGGAGCACTTACTGGTTGGCCAGCTTGTGTTCCAGGTAGTGAATGTTCACACCACCTTCGCAGAAGCCTTCATCACGTACCAGGTCCCGGTGCAGCGGGATGTTGGTCTTGATGCCGTCTACCACGATTTCGTCCAGGGCATTGCGCATACGGGCCATGGCCTCGTCGCGAGTCGCGCCCCAGGTGATCAGCTTGCCGATCAACGAGTCGTAGTTGGACGGAACCTTGTAGCCGCTGTACAGGTGCGAATCCACACGTACGCCGTTGCCGCCGGGCGCGTGGAAATGCTTGACCAGGCCAGGGCTTGGGATAAAGGTTTTTGCGTCTTCGGCGTTGATCCGGCACTCAAGCGAGTGGCCGTGGATCTTCACGTCGTCCTGGGTGAAGGACAGCACGTTGCCGGCGGCGATGCTGAGCATCTCCTTGACGATGTCGATACCGGTCACCATCTCCGACACCGGGTGTTCTACCTGCACGCGAGTGTTCATCTCGATGAAGTAGAAACGGCCGTTTTCGTAGAGGAACTCGAAGGTGCCGGCGCCACGGTAGTTGATGTCGATGCACGCCTTGACGCAGCGGGCCAACACTTCCTGGCGAGCGGTTTCATCCAGGCCCGGTGCCGGAGCCTCTTCCAGCACTTTCTGGTGACGACGTTGCAGCGAGCAATCGCGGTCGCCCAAGTGGATGGCGTGGCCCTGGCCGTCGGACAATACCTGCACTTCCACGTGACGTGGGTTGGTCAGGTACTTTTCGAGGTAGACCATCGGGTTGCCAAACCAGGCAGCCGCTTCGGAGCGGGTTTGCTTGGCCGCCTCGATCAGGTCTTCTTCCTTGTGCACCACACGCATGCCGCGACCACCACCGCCACCGGCGGCCTTGATGATCACCGGGTAGCCGACTTCGCGACCAATGCGCAAAGCGGTGGCCTCGTCTTCAGGCAGTGGGCCGTCGGAACCTGGAACGGTAGGCACGCCGGCTGCGATCATGGCGTCTTTGGCCGAGACCTTGTCGCCCATCAGGCGAATGGTTTCGGCTTTGGGGCCGATGAAGGCAAACCCGGATTTTTCCACCTGTTCGGCGAAATCGGCGTTTTCCGCGAGGAAGCCGTAGCCCGGGTGGATGCCATCAGCGCCGGTCACTTCTGCGGCCGCGATGATGTTCGAGACTTTCAGGTACGAGTTCGTGGCCAGTGGCGGGCCGATGCAAATGCTTTCGTCCGCCAGTTTCACGTGCATCAATTCGGTATCGGCCGTCGAGTAAACAGCGACGGTCTTGATGCCCTCTTCCTTACAGGCGCGCAGGATACGCAGCGCGATCTCGCCGCGGTTGGCGATCAGGACTTTTTGCAGTTTCTTCGCAGGTTTCAACATCGAAGGCGCTCCGCGGTTCAAACGATGGTGAACAGCGGCTGGTCGTACTCAACCGGCTGACCGTTTTCTACCAGGATGGATTCGATGACGCCGGCTTTTTCGGCCGTGATGTGGTTCATCATCTTCATCGCTTCAACGATGCAGATGGTGTCGCCCACTTTCACGGTTTTGCCGACTTCAACGAAGGCTGGCGAGGTCGGTGCCGGGGTGCGGTAGAACGTACCGACCATTGGCGACTTGACCACGAAGCCGTTCAGCACAGGCGCTGCCGGTGCGGCTGGCGCAGCGGCAACCGGCGCGGCGGCCGGGGCAGCAGCGGCCGGAGCCGGTGCTTGCATCTGTGGCGCGTAGAACTGTTGGGCCGGGGTCTTGCTGTGACGGCTGATCCGTACGGACTCTTCGCCTTCCTTGATTTCCAGCTCGTCGATACCGGATTCTTCCAGCAGTTCGATCAGTTTCTTAACTTTACGGATATCCATGAATCATCAACTCCCAAGGGTCGGTCAGGGGCGCTTGGCCGGTTGTTCAAGCTGTTCCAGGGCGGCCTCCAGGGCCAGTCGGTAACCGCTGGCGCCAAGGCCGCAGATCACTCCTACCGCTACGTCGGAGAAGTAAGAGTGATGGCGGAAAGGTTCACGTTTGTGCACGTTCGACAAATGCACTTCGATAAATGGGATGCTCACCGCCAGCAGCGCGTCACGTAATGCAACACTCGTGTGCGTAAAAGCGGCGGGATTGATCAGGATAAAGTCCACGCTTTCGCTGCGTGCGGCGTGGATACGATCAATCAGTTCGTACTCGGCATTGCTTTGCAGGTAGAGCAAATGGTGGCCGGCATCACGCGCCCGCTGTTCCAGATCAAGGTTGATCTGATCCAGCGTAACTGCCCCGTAGACGCCCGGTTCGCGGGTGCCGAGCAGGTTCAGGTTGGGTCCGTGAAGAACCAGTAAGGTCGCCATCGGCTGTTCCTTGTTATTGATGTGGGTACGTCAGAACCCGGCGACTATGCCGCAAAGCCTTTGTGACTGTCCAGTTCTATGCAGTAGGCGGCACGATTAGCGAGGATTGCGCAAAATTTGTGACCGTGGCCCGGAATCCGGTCACCCTGTGGGATTAGTTGTGGGAGGGGGCTTGCTCCCGATGGCGGTGGGTCAGTCAGTTCATGTATCAACTGTAAAACTGCTATCGGGAGCAAGCCCCCTCCCACAAAAAGCAAAAAAAGCAGATCTGCCGTGTATGCAAAACCCGCCCTTGATCTGCTTCAACCACTCAGGTCGGCTTTCAGGCCGCCGTGCTCTTGCTTTTGATCTTTGTGATCTTGATCTAAGAAGCGCCCCGTTAAACCACGATGGCCGCACGCAGGCTTGAATCCGTGGGTAACCCG